>CANHST010000072.1 GCA_947463235.1 Acidimicrobiaceae bacterium | reverse complement strand
TAGGACACCACCCTCTCAAGGTGGCGGCACGGGTTCGAATCCCGTTGGGGCTGCAATACAGAGCGCCACTCCCTCCACCGAGGCGAGTGGCTCTCTGGTTTTTGGCCGGCGCCCGCCCATCACCTGGCCCGCAACGAAGTCGAGCAACGACCGCAACTACGGCGAAGGTCGTAGGTCATAGGTCGCACATCACGCGCGTGGCTCGATCGTCTCGTTTCCCAGGTTCCGCGCGTGGCGGCCGACTGTACGTGGCCAAAACGGAAACCGCACCGGCGACGGGATGCCGGTGCGGTTTCTAGGGCTCACGCTGGCGAGACGGGAATCAGCCAGCGGATCCATGACAGCGGTTGCGGGAGCTGTCGTTGTTGATTTCATTCAACACGACGAGAAGGTAGGTCGCAAGTCGTAGGACCATTCTCCTACCAAACCTTTACTAAACTTTGGCTGTCCACCACGGGCAGGGTTTGCCCGTCTCGCTCAGTTCTCGATGTTGTTGTCCACTCGCCACTCGATGGCGCTCATCGGATCCTGGCGGCGGCTCGGGTGCTCGGTGGCGCTGAGCCAGGTGAGGAACTGGTCGTAGGGGATCGGCCGGCAGATACCGAAGCCCTGGGCCACGTCGCAGCCGAAGCCACGCAGACGGCTCATCACTTCGTCGGTCTCCACGCCCTCGGCGACCACCTGCATGCCCAGGTTGTGGCCGAGATCGATGATCGACTTCACGATCACCTCGTCCTGGTCGTCGATGAGCAGGTTGGTGACGAAGCTGCGGTCGATCTTCAGTTCGCTGACGGGCAGCTTGCGCAGGTAGCTCAGCGAGGAGTAACCGGTGCCGAAGTCGTCCACCGAGAGGCGGATGCCCTTCTCGTTCAAGCGATCGATCGTCTTGCGTGCCCGAGGGGCATCGATGAGCAGCGACGACTCGGTGATCTCCAGCGTGAGTAGGGCCGGATCCACGCCGTACTGGTCGAGGCGGCGCAGCACCCGATCGGCGAGGAGTTCGTCGAGCAGGTCGTGCGTGGAGAGGTTCACCGCGAGGCCGAGGTGGTGACCGTGATCGCGCAACCGGCCGAGCTGCTGAATGGACGCCTCGAGCACCAGGTCGGTGAGCTGCTTGATGAGGCCGGTCTCTTCTGCAACGTGCACGAAGTCTTCGGGGGAGACGTAGCCACGCTGCGGGTGCGACCAGCGAGCGAGGGCCTCCACGCCCACCACCACGCCGGTGGCGAGGTCGAGCTTGGGCTGCAGGTGCACCTTGAGGTCGTGCTGCTCCAGCGCATTGCGGAGATCGCCGAGCATGGACAGACGAGCCGGGGTGCGGCGGTCGATGTCGTCGCGGTAGAGCTCGTAGCCGGTGTGCTGGTTCTTGGCGGCGTACATCGCGATGTCGGCTCGGCGCAGCATGGTGCTGGCGTCCTTCACGCTGCCGACCATCGGCGCCACACCGACGCTCATGGTGACCACGATGTCGAGGCCGTCGATGGAGAACGGGCGACGGGCCTCGTTCACCAACTGGCCAGCCAGCTGATGCATGCCGTCGACCGAACGGCGGCACAGCACGGCGAACTCGTCGCCGGCCAGACGGGACAACACGTCGTCGGGGTGCAGCGCTGCGCGAAGGCGGCGTGAGAACTCGATGAGCAGCTCGTCGCCTGCGTGGTGACCGAGCGTGTCGTTCACTTCCTTGAAGCGATCCAGGTCCATCATGATGACGATCCCGATCTCGCCGTCGGCATCCACATCCGGGGCGCCGTGATCGAGCTGGGCGATGGCCTGGTCGACGAGACGCTCGAAGGATGCGCGGTTGGGGAGCGTGGTGAGCGAGTCGTGGCGTGCCTCGAACTCGATCCGTTCGTGCAGCATCGCCTTGCGCATCGTGGGTGCCAACTGGTCGACCATGGTGGCCAGGCGAGCAACGTCGCTGGCAGAGAAGCGATCCTCGGCGCCGTCGCGTTCGGCCAATGCGAGCACACCAAGCACCGAGCCGGAGTCCGTGATGGGGGCGACGATCACCTGGCCGACGTCGGTGAGTTGGTCGAGACCGAGTTCTTCGCTCATGTTGGCGTCGAGGAGGGTTGCCTCGGACGTGTCGAAGATGCTGGCCCAGCGCTGATCATTCGTGCCGGTGGGCAACTGCGGCAGCCGGGCGCCCACGTCGAAGCGCTTGTTGCCATTGGTGTCGTCGAACACCACGATCGATGCCCGGCGAGCGCGGAGCCCGCTGGCTGCCTCGGTGGCGGCGGTAGCGGCCACTTCGAACAGGTCGAGCGACGGCGCCACCTTGCGAATGAAGCCGTGCAGTGCGTCGAGGTCGCGGTAGCGCTGCTCGAGGCTGCCGTATCCGCGCATCACACCCCAGAGTGCGAACAGCGGGACGGCGGAGATGATGGCGAGCCACGGCGACATCAGGGTTGGCGCCAGCATCGAGGCGGCGACCAATGCGTTCAGCGGCAGCACCCAGCCGGAGACTCGGAGTTCGCCGATGAGGCGCTCCTTGAAGCCACCTTCGATCAGCGAGATGGCAGCCGAGACCAACACCGAGCCGATGATGAAGGCGATCGAGAAGTCGATGGCCAGTGCGAACAGCAAGACCACGTTCGAGCCCGGGCGCCACAGGTACACTCGCTGGGTGAGCTGGTAGGCGATGCCGAGTTCGAGGGCGAACAGCGTGGCGTTGAAGAAGAGCTTGTAGAGCGGCGAACGCCACTTGAAGGCGATGATCACCAGCGAGCCCACGAGCCTCGCCGCCACCGCCGGCCCGGGGGCCAGATACACCAGGGCGAAGACCGTCGGTACTTCCGACATGGAGAACGAGATTGCCTCGCGGCGGAACTCGAAGTGGAACACCGTGCGCTCGGCGAGCGCATAGCCGGCGGCGATCACGATCACCATCCACCAGGGCGAGTGCCGGATGGCGTCGCTCTTGGGGAGGGTGGCCAGCGTGATCGCTGCGGCAATGCCGATCAGAGTGGCGAGACCGCAGATGCGGGTCACCATGCTGCGAGGTGCGCTCACTCCCAGACCTCGCCCGACCAGAGGTTCGTCGTCCAGCGAGTGCCGGTCCAGCGAGTGCCAGTCCAACGGGTGCCGGTCCAACGGGTTCCGGTCCAGCGAGTGCCGGTCCAGCGAGTGCCGTCCCAGGTTGCGGCGGACCAGGCGTCATCCGTCCAGCGGGTGCCGGTCCAGCGGGTGCCGGTCCACGAATCGTTCGACCATGCATCGTTGGTCCAGCGGGTGCCGGTCCAGCGGGTGCCGGTCCAACGGGTGCCGTTCCACACGCCGTCGGTCCAGCGGGTGCCGGTCCAGCGGGTGCCGGTCCAGGTCGAGGTGGTCCAGCGGGTGCCCATCCACGAGCCGTCGGTCCAGCGGGTGCCGTCCCACGTGCCGCCAGTCCAGCGGGTGCCGGAGAAGTACGGATCCCAGGTGCTACCGAGCACGGTGACTTCGCCCTGGATCACCACACCGTTCACCACGAGGTGGAGATCGCCGCGGGCAGCTTCGAGCGAACCGTCGCCGGCGCTGAGCGGCCAGGTCTGCAGCGCCTTCTTGGCGGAGACCTTCTGCTCAGCGGCCTGGTCGACCTGGATCACACCGTTGCCCGAGTAGATCGGGTTCCGGGGAGAGGCATTGAGGGTGTTGCTCTTGAGAAGGAACTTCACCTGATCGGGGTTGAGGTTCGGACGAGCGTCGAGCAGCAGTGCCACCGCTCCGGTGACCACAGCAGCGGACTGCGACGAGCCACTGCCTCGGAAGATGGACTCGCTGACGAAGCCCTCGGGGTGCTCGATGTCGATCCGGCTGAGCGGAGCGCGCAGGCTGTCGATGTGGGCGCCAGGGGCTGCAACATCGGGGTTGCGGGTTCCGTCGCCACTCGACGCCCAGTCGGGCACGGTGAAGGTGCGATCCGAGGTGGCCTCGGCGGCGCCAACGGCGATGACGTAGGGGTCGATGGCGGGGCTGGCCAGGCGGTGCGATTCGCTGCCGTCGTTACCGGCCGCAACCACCACGACCACTCCGGCCTGCCACGCACGCTCGATGGCGGCGGTCAGTGGATCGGTGGCGTACGGCAGGTTGGACCCACTGGTGTAGGAGAGGTTCAGCACGCGGATGTTCAGCGCATCGCGGTTGGCGACGACCCAGTCGATGCCGGCGATCACCTGGGTGATGTCGGCGCCACCGGTGTTGTCGGCCACCTTCACGGACACGATGCCGGCGTCGGGAGCCACGCCCATGAACCACTCGGGATGCTTCTTGGCATCCTCGGCGTTCGCGCCCGGCGTGCTACCGGCGATGATGCCCGCCATGTGGGTGCCGTGACCGTAGTTGTCGATGAAGCGGGCTTCGGGAACGCCGGCCTCAGCCGACAGGTCGACCGCTGCGATGATCTTGCCGTCGTCGAGGAGTTCGGGCACGGGGGCAAAGCCGGTGTCGATGAGGGCGACGTTGATGCCCGCACCGGTGTAGCCCTCTTCCCAGAGTTCTCGGGCGCCGATCTGGTCCACGACGCGGTACATCGAGCCGAGTGGCATCGAGACCTTCTTCGCGGGGGTGCGCTCCGACGATGCTGCGGACGCCTTGGATGCGGTCGTTGCACCCATCGCGAGCAGCAGCGTGGCGACGCCAATAGCCAGGCGCCGTCCCTTCCCATGCTGCGTTGCATTGTGAGCCTTCATGGCACGCTCCTTGCAGTGGACCCGACTTGGCCCAACTGAGTTATCGGCACGCGATGAAGTGGCTGAACCACATATTTGCGGATTTCCGCAATCTCTTGGTTTTCTCAAGACACGCCGGAGCGTGTCGGAGCACACCAGGTCAGGTCTGGTGTGGCAGCACGATCGGTGCTGCTTGCTCCAGATGCGACACCCATTCGTCGGGCGTGGCCGGCTCCACGATGGGCAGGATCACGAACTTCGACGTGCCGACTGCAACGAATTGATCGATGGTGTCCATCAGCGCGTCCCAACCCTGGGGCACCAGGATCGATGGGTCGGCGAGATCGGGTCGCCGCTGGGCCAGTCCGGCGAGCAGAGCCTCGGGTAATGGCCCGAGGGTGTAGGGGATCATGGCGCCGTAGTGGTCGTCCTCGATCGTGCGGCCATGTTCGGCCAGCGTGGCTTCGATGGCCTCGCGACCGCGAGCGGCATCCTCGGGTGTGACGAAACTCGGCAACCAGCCGTCCGCGATGCGCCCCACGCGACGCAACTCGGATGGAGCGATGCCACCGAGCCAGATGTCGACGTGATGCTGTTGTGGTTTGGGGAGCACGCGGAGGTCGTCGTAATGGAAGTGCTCTCCGTGATGGGTGAGGCTGCCCTCTGCCCAACAGCCACGAAGCACCTGGATGGCCTCGTCGAACAACTTCGCTCGGGCGGGTCGATCCACCCCGAACGCCTGCTGCTCGTGTGGATCGGCCACACCCAGGCCGAAGGCCGGCAGCAGTCGCCCGCCCGACATGCGGTCGAGCGTGGCGAGTTCCTTGGCCAGCACCACCGGGTTGCGGCCCGGCAACACCATCACGCTCGTGCCGAGCTTCAAGCGGGTGGTGCGTCCCGCTGCGAAGGCCATCGCCACCAGCGGATCAGGGGCTTCCCCTCCGATGCGTTCGCTGAACCAGAGGCTGTCGAACCGCAGTGCTTCGAGCGCATCAACCACCTGGCCGAAGCCGCCGTCGTTGAGCTTCGTGCGTACGCCGAGGCCATAGCCGATACGAACCTTCATCGTTCGAGGACCGAATGGTGGTGGTGGGTCACGATCGCATCGTTCCACACGCGCCCTGTGCAACAGAATGATCGAATGACCTCCATCGGAAATCCGCTCGACCTGTTCCGCCTCGACGGGCGCACCGTCATCGTCACCGGAGCATCGGCGGGTTTGGGCGATCGCTTCGCTCGGGTCCTGCATGCCGTGGGGGCGAACGTGGTGGTGGCAGCACGTCGCGCCGACCGCCTGGCGGCGCTGCAAGCCGATCTCCCCGGCTCGCTCGCTGTTGCTGCCGACCTCTCCCTGGAGGACGATCGGGAACGCCTCGTGCGCGACACGGTCGAGCGATTCGGTGGCGTGGACGTGCTGGTGAACAATGCCGGCATCGGTCACAAGGTCGCAGTGGAGGACGAACCCCTCGACCACTTCCGCGCCACGATGGAGTTGAACGTCACGGCGGTATGGCACCTCAGCAAGCTGGTGGCACCGTCGATGATCGCTCGGGGCGGTGGCAGCATCGTGAACATCGCCAGCATGTACGGGCATGTGGCCGCGGCACCCGTGAAGCAGGCTCACTACTGCGCATCGAAGGGGGCGGTGGTGAACCTCACCCGCGAACTGGCAGCCCAGTGGGGGCGTAAGAGCATTCGCGTGAACGCGCTGTGTCCGGGCTTCTTCCGTAGCGAGATGACGGCCGGTATGGACACCGACGAGGGCAGCCAGCGCTACATCGCCCAAATGTCGCCGATTCCGCGGATGGGCGATGAGCACGAGTTGGATGCGGCGCTGTTGTTGTTGGCAGGCCCCGGCAGCACCTACCTGACCGGGCAGAGCATCATTGTGGATGGCGGTTGGACCGCCCGCTGATCGCGCCGGTTATGTTGTGACCATGGGTCTCCTCGAGAAGCTCGACTTGTCGCCAAGGCTCGACAAGGAGGAGTACGAAAAGCGTGTCCTGCGCGGACAGCGTCGGTTCCTTCAGCTGCGCCTTGCCCTTGGTGGCCAGCTCGGTGGCGGCAAGATCGGCCCGGGCATCCTGGTGATCCTGGAGGGCCCGGATGCGGCCGGTAAGGGTGGTGCCATCAAACTGATGGTGAATCACCTCGACCCACGCCACTACAGCGTGGTGAGCTACGGCGCACCGTCGCGCGAGGAGAAGGACCACCACTTCCTGTGGCGCTTCTACAAGGAACTCCCCGGGCTCGGCCAGATGGCGGTGTTCGACCGCAGCTGGTACGGGCGTGTGCTGGTGGAGCGCATCGAGGGGTTCTGCAGCCGGGACGAATGGCGTCGTGCGTACAAGAGCATCGTCGACTTCGAGGAGTCGCTGTGCCTGGAGAGCAACATTCTCGTGAAGATGTACATGCACATCAGCGACGACGAGCAACTCGCCCGTTTCAACAGCCGCGCCGCGGATCCGCTGAAGCATTGGAAGCTCACCGACGAGGATTGGCGCAACCGCGAGAAGAACCGCGAGTACGAGCGTGCCGCCGACGAGATGTTCGCCCGCACAAACCACAAGTTTGCGCCGTGGGACATCATCGCCGGAGAGCAGAAGCGCTATGCGCGTGTCGCCGCGCTGGAGACGCTCATCAAGCGAGTCGAAGAGGGCATGGAGCGTTGGGGAGTGCCAGTGCCGCCGGAGTCAGCGGCGCTGGGTAAGTAGCCGAGAGTCGGTCAGATCGACGGGCGTCGGTCGATCCAGGGCTGCGCCTGCTCGATCTGCGACGCAACCCTGAAGAGCACGTCTTCGCGTCCGTAGGCAGCCACCAGTTGCACGCCAACCGGAAGCCCGTCGGCGGTGGTGTGCAGGGGAAGGCTGATCGCCGGCTGGCCGCTGGCGTTGAATGCCGGCGTGAACGCCACGTACTGCGCCGAGCGAACCATGGGGGCCATGGGGCTGTCGGGCTGGTCGTCGAACTCGCCGATGCGAGTGGGAGGCTCGGCGAGGGTGGGAGTGACCAGCAGATCCCAACCATCTGCCCACCACTGTTGAACAGCGCGCCGGAACTCCACATTGGCGGCCAGCGCCATTGCGTACTCGACGCCGCTGACGTTGCGAGCGAACTGGGCTTGGGCCCGGTTGTGGAGTTGTACTTCGTCGTCGGAGAGCTCGCGGCCCAACTGCGCAGCGATACGGGCAATGGACGCCGCCATGTTCGTGCTCCACATCGCGCCGAAGCGTCGGCCGAACTCTGGGTTCGCCATGGCGGGCGGGAATGCTGCTTCCACGTGGTGGCCCAGCGATTCGAGGAGCGCTGCTGCGTTGCGTGCCGCGGTGGCGCATTCCGGATGGATGGCCGAGCCGAATGGATGATGGTCGAGCATGCCGATGCGCAGCCGGCCGGTGGGGGCGCCGAGCTCGTCGAGATACGGGCGGACCGGCGCTGGCGCCATCACGGTGTCGCCCACGCCGGGCCCGTGCACGGCATCGAGCAGGGCTGCGGTGTCGCGCAGGCTGCGGCTGACGCAGAGTTCCACGCCCAGGTTGCTCTCGTCGCGGAACGGCCCGAGTGTGATGCGGCCCTGCGATGGCTTCAGGCCCACCAGGCCGCAGCACGATGCAGGAATACGGATGCTGCCGCCACCGTCGCTGGCATGCGCGATGGGCACCATGCCACTGGCCACCGCCGCAGCGGAACCGCCGCTGGAGCCGCCAGGGGAGTGTTCGGTGTTCCACGGGTTGCGGGTGCGAGCCCACGCCGTTGGTTCGGTCGTGGGCAGGCTGCCGAACTCCGGGCTGTTGGTTCGGCCGGCAGTCACCAGGCCGGCGGCCTTGAACCGCGCCACGAGCGTGGTGTCCGTGGGCGACACGGGAGCTGCGTCTTTCAGCGCCTGGTTGCCGTTGCTGAGGGTCTGCCCGGCGAAGTGCGACCAGAGATCCTTCAAGAGGAACGGCACACCGCGGAACGGACCATCGGGCAGAGGCCCGTCGGCCACCGACTGCGCATGCTCGAACCATCGGATGTTCACCGCGTCGAGCGCCGGGTCGATTCGTTCGATGCGCTCGATGGCGGCGTCGAGGAGTTCGCGTGCGCTCACCTCTCCGCTGCGCACCAGCGCAGCCTGGTCCGTGGCATCGAGCCAGCGAGTGTCGTCGGCGAGTGAAGTCATGGGTGTTGTGTAGCACCTGCCGACTAGGTTGATTCGACCTGTGCAGTCCACCGATCCAGCGCCCCTCCCCGAGACCCCCGCATTCACCACGCGAGAGGTACTCCAATTCGGCAGCGTTCGGAATCTGCTCATCGCCAACGGGATGCTGTTCTGCGGTGTGGCGCTGCAGGCGGCTGCGCTCGGCAAGCAGGCCTACGACATCACCGGTCGTTCCGCCGACCTCGGCTGGATCGGTCTCTGCGAGTTCCTCCCGGCAGCCCTGCTGGTGCTCGTGACGGGCACCCTCGCCGACCGCTTCGATCGCAAGAAGATCGCGCTGATCGCCATCGCCGGCGAGGTCACCACGTCCATTGCGTTGCTCATCTACGCGCTGAGCGACCCCACTGAGGTGTGGCCGTTGTTCGTGATCGCGTTCATGTACGGAATCGCCCGGGCCTTCCTTTCGCCCGCGACCCGCACCATGCCGCCGATGGTGGCGCCCGAAGGCGGGCTGCCGAAGGTGATCGCCCTGTACTCGGCCACCTGGACCGGTGCCACCATCGTGGGCCCAGCGTTGTCGGGCTTTCTGTACGCAATCGAGCCGTGGGTGGCATATGCCGCGTCGAGCGTGTTGATCTTCGGATCCATGTTCTTCATCGGTGTGCTGAGGTTCGAACGCCAGCCCGACCCGCCGAACCCCGACGAGAAGCCCACCTTCCGCAGCGCGATCGAAGGTCTGTTGTTCATCCGTCGCACGCCCATCCTGTTCGCTGCCATCTCCCTCGACCTCTTTGCTGTGTTGTTCGGTGGCGCTGTTGCCCTCCTTCCCGCGATTGCGACTGATCGGTTGGGCGTGGGCGATGTGGCCTACGGCTGGCTGCGCGCTGCCCCGGGCATCGGCGCAGCGCTGATGGCGCTGTGGCTGGCAGCGCGACCCGTCGAGCGCCATGTGGGACGGCTGCTGATGGTGGTGGTTGCCGTCTTCGGTGCAGCCACCGTGGTGCTGGGTATCACCAGTACCTATTGGGTGGCGTTCGTCGCCTTGCTCGTCCTTGCGGCAGCCGACATGGTGAGTGTGTTCATTCGCAGTTCGCTGGTGCCGTTGGTGACCCCCGACGAGAAGCGCGGTCGAGTGATGGCGGTGGAGAACGTGTTCATCGGTGCATCGAACGAGCTCGGTGCATTCGAGAGCGGTCTGGTGGGGCAGGCCATCGGCGTGCCGGCCACCGTGATCGGCGGCGGCATCGCCACCATCGCTATCGTCGGCGTGTGGTGGGTGAGCTTCCCGCAATTGCGCAACGTGGATCGCTTCGACGAACTCGGGCACTGACGCTGACCTTGACCTTGACGTTGACCTTGGCGTCGGCATGCGCCGACACGGCCACGGCACCGCTGGACGCGACTCCAACGACGACGAGCGACACCTCGGTGGCCACCACGATCACGGTTGCGCCGGCCACGGTTGCGTCGGCCACGGTCGCGGCGGCGGTGAGCAGTAGCACGGTCGAGTTCGAGCCGGAGTACACCTTTCCGTTCGTCGGTCGCGCGGTGAGCTACGGCACCACCCACCACGACTACCCGGCCATCGATGTGTTCGGATGCGGCGCCATGGTGGTGGCACCCACCGGCGGCACGGTGGTGCAGGTGCGGGCGTTCGACCCGTGGGACCCGACGGTGAACGCCGGTGCCACGCGCGGCGGTCTGTACGTGTCGGTGTTGGGGGCCGATGGGGTTCGCTACTACTTCGCCCATCTTGCCGAGGTAACGGTGAATCTCGGCCAATCGGTGGTCCCTGGTACGCCGCTCGGCACGATGGGGCAGACGGGCGACGCCCGAAACAGCGCCTGCCACACGCACGTAGGGTTCTCGTGGACGTGCCCGGGCAATGAGTGGAAAGTGCGCCGCGGGAAGATCTGGCCGATGCAGTACCTCGATGCCTGGCGGGCAGGTAACAGCCTGTCGCCCGTGGCCGAGCTCGCCGCCGAACAGGCTGTGGAACCGGCAGCCTGCGACGACGCGTTGGCGCAGCCCGATGCTGCGCTGAGCTAGCGCCTCGCTAGTTGAACACGCCGCCGAACAGGAGCGCGATGGCAGCAGGCACCAGCAGGCCCGCGGCCACCAGCAGCACTATGGCGTAGGCGGCAAAGCTGTACGACGTGTCGTGGGGCGGGTCGCCGCACGCGCCGATGGTTTCCCAGAGTGCCTTCAGCGGCTGTTGCGTGGAAAGGCGAATTCGGCGTCGAGCCACCGACGCCGAGAACAGAGCGCACCAGGCCAGCGAGAGGAACAGCAAACCCAGCACCGTCACGGTGGCGATGAACGCGACCACGTTGTGGAACACCACGTCGAACAGCGCCGTGAGGCCCGACGCGAAGCTGGAGATAGCAGCGCCGCCGAGCAGGAAGGTGGGGAGGCCGAGTGGATTGCCCTTGTAGCCCGGTTCCACTCGACTGCTGTCGATGCGAGCCTGGCGCAGCATCGAGTGCTCGGGGGTGCCCCACTGCGCATTCGCTTCCCGGCGCTCGTAGAGCTTGCGGATGGTCTCGATGGTGCTGTTCTGGTACCCCTTCACGATGAAGCGGGTCATCAGGCCGACCACGTAGGAGGCCACCGGTAGGAGTGGCCCCAGGCGTCGACGGAAGGTCGCCGGTCGGTTGCCGTTGCGATCCAGCACTTCGAGCGACCGCATGGCCAGCCGGTGTGCCTCCATGAACCGATCGGGCCGGTACAGCGGCCTCGCCTTCGACAGTTGCGAGATGATGTCCTGCTCGGGTCGACCCGGACCAGCGATCTCCTCGAGCAACGCACCCTTTTCCTCGGGGGTGTCGGCGCGGAGCACTCGAAGCGCGTCGATGCGATCGAGCAGAAGATCGTCGACCAATTCGGCTGCCGATCGTTCGTTGTAGGTCGCCCCTGCGCTGCCAGTCTCCGGTGATGTCGCCGTCACGCGGCAAATGCTACCCAGCACTGGACAGTTGCCTGACTTGCAACGGTCGCCCGGCGCGGTTCCAATAGGGGCCTGATGTTCTTGCGCCGGGCGACCCCCTTCCTGTGCGCCGCGTTGCTGGTGTCGGCGTGCGCAAGCGCGGCGTCCAGCACCGACGGCACCGCGCCGTCGCTCGAGGTGGGCGATCTCCCGTCCAGCCTGGTCGACAACCCTGACGACGAACCCGCTGGTTCGCACTCTGGCAACGGTCTACCGCTCGACCAGCAGGTCGGTACGCAGGCGTTGGGAAACAGGGTGATCCTCATCGGCGACTCGGTGCTCGCGAGCACGTCTCGTCGGTACACCAACGACATGTGTGAGGCACTGGTGCCGCTCGGGTGGCAGGTAGAGGTGGATGCCGAAACCGGTCGTTTCGTCGACTTCGGCAACGAAGTGCTCGACGCCCGCCTCGATGCCGGCTGGGACGTCGGCGTGATCTTGTTGGGCAACAACTATCGCGAGGTGCAGGACTCCTACCGCAACGACCTCGAGTTGATGGTCACCCGGTTGTCGCCAAACCCGGTGGTGCTATTGACGGTCACCGAGTTCAAGCCATCGCGGACCGAGGTGAACGACGTCATCCGTGAGATGGCCGCCAAGCACCCGAACGTGGCGGTCGTGGATTGGGCTGCCACCACCGCAGACGATCCCAGCCTCACCGGTGGCGACCGTCTCCACCTCACCGACTCGGGGCGAACGGCGCTGGCCGAAAACGTGGCCCTCGCCCTTGGTGAAGCTCCGAAACAGCCAGGCGATTGTTTGTCCACCAACTTCGAGGACGATTCCAACGGGCCCGTCACCGGAACGACAGCACCGAATCAGCAGAACGGCGGCTCGAACTCCGGCGGCGGCGGCGACTCCAACTCCGTCGACACCACGGTGAACACGAGTGGCTCCAGCATCGACAGTTCCACGACAGTGTCGGCCATCGACACGACCGTTGCTGCGCCCGACACGACGTCGGCCCCTACGGTGTCGGGTGCTGGTGGGTCCGTAGCGATACCACCGGCCACGGTGCCCGGCGGCCCGCCCACCACCTCCTGAGGTATCAGGGTGCCAGCGTGCGCAGCGGCGCCCATGGCACGTTGCGCAACACGCCGTAGGTGATCAGGCCGACGGCCATTCCGGTGGCCATCCATTGGCGCGTCCACGCGGGCCAGATGCGCTCGGCGCGCCCCCAGGCGGTGCGTGCCCACCCCCACCAGGACGCAAGCACGGATACCAGTACCACGGGGACGAAGATGTTGTAGCTCATCGCCGAGAGTGGGTGGCCGGTGAGTAACTGGTGAAATCCGCGCGTGAGGCCACATCCCGGGCACCACAGGCCGGTGGCCGCGTGGAATGCGCAGGCTGGGAATCTGCTGCTCGGGTCCGAGGGGTCGTTGAGCGCTACGACGACGGCTGCCCCAGCGAGTGCGCAGCCACACAG
>CANHST010000071.1 GCA_947463235.1 Acidimicrobiaceae bacterium | reverse complement strand
TGGGCCTGTTCAGGGTGAAGTTCCCGTTGCAGCAGACCATCATGCGCGACATCGACCGAGCCATGTTCTTCGGACACGACCCCAACGTGGTGCTGCAGGATCATTTCTGGTCGAACACCATCCGCTGGTGGGACGTCGTCGCCGGCACCACCTACATGACCCACTTCGTGTTCCCGATGATCGTGATGGCCGTGCTGTGGGCCACCAGCCATCGCCAGTGGGCCAGGTTCATGAAGCGGTTCGCCACCCTGCTGGGCGTGGCATGCCTGCTGTTCATCATGTTGCCCACGGTGCCGCCCTGGATGGCGGGCGACCCGAAGTGGCACATCGAGCTGTTCCACGAACTGCACCGCAACGCAGGCCGCGGGTTCTACCACATTGGTTTCGAGAGCTTCCGAGACGGCTACAAGCTGGCCCTCAGCAACGGCAACGGCGTGGCGGCGATGCCGTCGTTGCACGCATCGTTCGCGCTCATCGTGCCGGCCTTTTTCCTGCCCTGGATCAAGCCGAGATGGTTGAAGGCAGTGGTGCTGGTGTTCCCCATCATCATGCTCTCGTCGCTCGTCTACCTGGCTGAGCATTGGGTGATCGACGGCCTCGCAGGTTGGGCCATCACCGGCCTCACGTTCTGGTTCTGGAACCGCATGGAGCAACGCACCCGCCGCATCCGCGCCGAGCGCGCCACGGCGGCGCTGCCGCAGTTGCCGGTGACGGCGGCCCCCGAGGAGGTGAGCGCATGAGCATGGACCCGCCGAAGGTGCTGCTCGAGCGTTCGTTCCTCGACGCCGTGGCCCAGCCGGACCACGCCGACCACTCATCGTGCGCCGCGCTCTATCGGGAGTTGGTGGCCCAGTTCGAGCAGCAGGACATCCTCCTCGTCGCCGTCGGCGACCACCTGCGCAGCATCGAACTCGGCGACGACCTCACCGCTGGTGCGCGGGCAAAGTGGTTCCTGCACCGGGCACACAAGGGCCTGTTCGCCCCCGTGGATGCCCTGTACGTGGGGTTCCAGCACCGCCGAGCGGCCGCCACCACCGCCGCCACCGGCGCCGCCGGCACCGGTACCGGCATCGGCCCCGACACGACCGTGGCGATGACGTTGGTGATGTGCTCGCGGCACAAGGTGCGGCGCGTGGTCACCATCGACCCGGCCTACGAGCGGTACGAGCTCGAACTCGTGCACCCCGACCGCACTCCCGAGTGACTAGTCTGACCGCCGATTGGTGGTGAGAGATATGTCGTTCGATCCGACCGACGACGAATCGATCCAAGAGTTTCATCTCGACGCGATTGCCGATGCCGACCCGTATCCGTATTGGTACGACGACGCCGACGAGCCCGACAGCAACCCCACACTGGTGCGCACCGAGAGCTGCGACCTGTGTGTGATCGGTGGTGGCTACAACGGGCTGTGGACTGCGATCATCGCGAAGGAACGCGACCCAAGCCGCGATGTCATCCTCATCGACGCGCACGAAGTGGGTTCGCAAGCCAGTGGTCGCAACGGCGGCTTCATGGAGAGCAGCCTCACGCACGGCGTCGCGAACGGACAGGAACGGTTTCCCAACGAGCTGCCGCTCTTGGAGGAACTGGGTCTCAAGAACCTGAACGACATCGAGTCCGCGATCCAGCGGTACAACATCGATTGCGACTACGAACGCACCGGCGTGATCGACGTGGCCACCACGTTCCATGCGCCGAGCTACCTCGACGAACTGCGCGACGACTTCACCCAACTGCGCGCACTGGGCCAGAAGGTGGAGTGGCTCGACGAAGCCGCCATGCGAGCACAGGTGAACTCGCCCACGTATCTCGGTGGCCTGTGGCGCAAGGACCGCGCCGCCATCGTCGACCCCGCCCGCTTGGCCTGGGGCCTGAAGGCGGCGGCGATGTCGTTGGGTGTGCGCATCTACGAAGACACCAAGGCAACGGCAGTGGAGAAGGACGGCGTGGGCGTACTCGTCACCACGCCACTCGGGCGCATCCGCGCCGGCAAGGTGGCACTGGCCACCAATGCTGCCAAGCCGCTCCTGAAGCGGATCGGCCACTACATCGCCCCGGTGTACGACTACTGCATGGTCACCGAGCCGCTGTCGACTGCGCAGTTGGCGTCGGTGGGCTGGCAGTTGCGCCAAGGCCTCAGCGACATCAGCAACCAGTTCCACTACTACCGGCTCACGGAAGACAACCGCATCCTGTGGGGCGGCTACGACGTCATCTACTACTGGCGCGGCAAGATCAACTCCGAACTCGAGAATCGCCCGGAGACCTGGGCGAAGCTGAGCAAGCACTTCTTCGACACGTTCCCCCAGCTCGAGGGACTCAAGTTCACCCATGCCTGGGGCGGCGTGATCGACACGTGCAGCCGGTTCTGCGTGTTCTGGGGCCGCGGCATGCAGGGCCGCGTCGCCTACTCGGTGGGCTACACGGGCCTCGGCGTGGCATCCACCCGATTCGGTGCCGAGGTGATGCTCGACATGCTCGACGGCAAACGCTCCAAGGCCACCGAGACCGAGTTCGTCAAGACCAAGCCGATTCCGTTTCCGCCGGAACCGTTCCGCTTCATCGGGATTCAGGCCACCCGTTGGTCACTCGACCACGAAGACAAGACCGGCAAGCGCAACCTCTGGCTACGCGGCCTCGACCGATTCGGTCTCGGCTTCGACAGCTGAGCCTCAGCGTTCGAGCACCACGATCGAGCGTGGCGCCAGCGTCCAGGTGAGGCCGCTTGTCTCAGGTGTCACGGAAGCCAAGGCCAGGCGCCACTCCCCCGGCTGCTGCACTTCGAAGGTCAGCGGTTCCCACCACGCGTTCGACATCACATACAGGTCGCCGCTGCACCACGCCAGGCTGTGCGAATGCCAACCGAGGTCGGCCTGCTCGCCCACTCCGTGGAAACGGAACTGCGCCAGCGAGTGTCGACGCCGCAACGCCGTGAGGGCTCGAACGAAATCGGTGAGTTCCGCCCAGTCAGGGGCAGTGGTCCAGTCCACCCACGTCGTCGGGCCATCGATGTCGTAGGGGTCGTCGTGACCATGCTGGGTGCGGCCGAACTCATCGCCCATCACCCACATGGGCACACCCGCCGAGAGCAGCAACAGTGCGAAGTAATGCTGCAGTTGCTGCATGCGCAGTGCTTCGCCGCAGTCCCAGGCGTGATGGCGATCATCGGTGCGAACCGTGAGGTCGTGCAGGGTGAGGCCGTCGTGCGCCGTGACGAAGTTCAACGACCTCATCGCTCCATCGGGGCCGAAGAGATCGGGGCTGCCCTGTACCCGCTGCCGAAGCGCCCGCACCAACCCGGGTTCGCCGCGAACGAAGCCCCGCACCTGGTCGCGGAAGCGGTCGTTCCACTGCAGCCAGCTCGGCCAGGGCCAACCATGCCCGAGCTGATAACCGCCCATGTCCCACGGTTCCGCCACCAGGGTGACGCTGCGGTCGATGCCCCATTCGGTGATGCGGGTGACCAAGCCACCACCGTCGCGGGTGAGTAACGAGGCCAGGTCGAAGCGGAACCCGTCGACACCAAGATCGGCGTAGCGATCCAACGATTCGATCACGAGTTCGCGTACCCACGGATGAGAAGGGTCGATGTCGTTCCCGCAGCCGCTGTCGTTGGTGGGTGCGCCATCGTCGTGGCGCCGATACACCGTCGGGTCGAGTCCGCGCAGACCATTGCCACCCAAGGCCACTTCGTCCTCGCCCGTGTGGTTGTAGACCACATCGAGCCACACATGGAGTCCACGCTCGTGCGCAGCGGCGACGAACTCGGCGAACTCCTCGGCCGCACGATGCGGTTCCTGCGCATAGCCACGATGCACTGCACCCCACACCAGCGGCATGTAGCCCCAGTAGTTCTGGCGCGCATCGAAGGGGTGCACGGGCATCAGTTCCACCACGTTCGCGCCCACCGAGACCACATGGTCAAGGTGCTCGATGGCGCCGAGATAGCTGCCACCGAACCCCTTCACATGGAGTTCGTACACCACCGGTGCTTCGGTGAGGCGACGACCCTGCGCGCTCTTCGGCCAGGGCTGCCGCACGATGCTGGTCGGGTCATCTGCGGTGACCTCGAAGTCCCAGCAACTCGGGTCGAACAGCAGCGGCCCGCCGTCGATCCTGATGCCGTAGTGATCGCCGTCGGCGGCCTCGACATCGGCGGACCACCATCCGGCGCGTCCGGCGTCAGGTCGAGCAGGCCACTGGGTTTCCTCGGAGGCCCCTGAACGCGGACGAACGACAACGACTGCAAGGGAGGCGCTGGGTGCGCGGAACCTGATGTGGCGCGTCGATCCGGAACCCATTTGTCTCAGCCTAAGGAAGCCCGCAGGTGGTCGCCCCATCTAACCTGCAGGTGATCACCATGATGCCCAAAACTCCCGCCGACGTCTTCGAGGCACTCTCGCTCTACGGCTACATCCCCGACGAGGGGCTGGCCACCTCTGTGTTTCTCGCCATGGTGCTGCAGCGACCGCTGCTGCTCGAAGGCGAGGCCGGCGTCGGGAAGACCGAAGTCGCCAAGGTGCTCAGCCGATGGACCGGTGGCGAGTTGATTCGCCTGCAGTGCTACGAGGGCATCGACGTCTCACAAGCCGTGTACGACTGGGACTACAGCCGACAGTTGCTGCACCTTCGCGCCTCGGAGGCCACGGGCGAATCGCTCGGACTCACCACCTCGGCGCTGGAGCAACAGCTGTACCACGAGCGCTTTCTGCTGAAGCGTGCGCTGCTGAAGGCAATCGACCACGGCAACGAGTTGCCGCCGGTGCTCCTGATCGACGAAGTCGACCGCGCTGACGACGAGTTCGAGGCCTACCTGCTCGAGGTGCTGTCGGAGTATCAGGTCACGGTGCCCGAACTCGGTCGCTTCGCAGCGGCGAAACCGCCGATCGTGGTCCTCACGTCGAACCGCACGCGCGATGTGCACGACGCGCTGAAGCGTCGCTGCCTGTACCACTGGGTGGAGCATCCCGACTTCGAGCGCGAGGTTCGCATCGTGCGCATGCGAGTGCCTCAGGCACTCGATCGATTGGCGCGGCAGGTGGCCGGTGCCGTCGAAACGCTGCGCGGGCTGAACCTCTACAAGCCACCCGGCGTCGCCGAGACCATCGACTGGGCCCAGGCCCTGGCGGCCATGGGCGTGAACGAACTCGATGAGCGAACGGTGAACGCCACACTCGGCACGGTGCTGAAGTACCGAGAAGACCAAGACCGCACCCGCCAGCACGGCATCGCCGATCTGGTGAAGCAGGCGTTCGACCGCGGTATCCAAACGTCGTGACCGACACCCACACCGAGCACACGCCGGCCGAGCGCATGGCCGTCGCGTTCGCTCGCGTGTTGCGCGGTGCCGGTCTGCGCGCTCCCACCGGCAGCGTGCTCACGTTCGTCGACGCGCTCGGGCGACTGCATCTGGATTCCCGCGACGAGGTGTACTGGGCTGGCCGAGCCACGCTGGTTCGCAACCCGGAAGACATCCCGCTGTACGACCGCTCGTTTCAGGTGTTCTGGGAGTTCGCGTCGGGTGGGCACGTCGAAGAGCCCGAACCCCCGATGCACATCACGCTCGCCGTCGACGACGACAGCGACGAGGGAGACGCCGACCAGGGCGGCAGCGAGCCCAGCGATGAGCCACAGATCACGCTGCGCTTCTCCGCGATGGAGGTGCTTCGCCACAAGGACTTCGCCAACTACTCGCTCGAGGAGTTGCGCGATGCACAGGAACTGATGTCGAGACTTCGCTTCATCGGTCCGCCTCGTCGCTCCTTCCGCAACCACCGTTCACGTCGAGGCCGCAAGCCCGACCTGCCCGCCACGTTGCGTTCCGCGCTGCGCACCGGCGGCGAACCGATCCGGCGCCACTGGAAGGAGCCCGGCGATCGGCTGCGTCGGCTCGTGTTGCTGGTGGATGTGAGCGGTTCCATGGAGCCATACGCGAGGGCGCTGCTGCGTTTCGTCCACGCCGCCGTCTCGGGACGCCAGAAGGTGGAAGCATTCGCCATCGGCACCCGACTCACGCGAGTAACCCGCGAACTCGACAGCCGCGACCCCGACAAAGCACTCGCCCAGGCCAGCACTCGAGTACAGGACTGGAGCGGCGGCACCCGCCTCGGTGAGTCATTGCGGAACTTCAACGATCAGTGGGGCGTACGCGGCATGGCTCGCGGGGCCATCGTCGTGGTGTTGTCCGACGGATGGGACCGCGGCGATCCGCAGTTGCTGGCCGACGAGATGCAGCGCCTGCAACGCATCGCCTATCACATCATCTGGGTGAACCCACTGAAGGTGACACCCGGGTATGCACCGCTCGCTCGTGGCATGGCAGCGGCACTGCCGTATGTAGATTCATTCGTCGAAGGCCACAGCATGGCGGCCATGGAAGAACTGGCCGCTGTCATCGCCACCGAGAGGCGCTCATGAAAGAACTGCTCGACGACATCGACCGCTGGCAGGCAGCTGGTACCCGCGTGGCCGTGGCTCGCGTGGTCGACATCGAGGGTTCTGGCCCGCGAGAGCCCGGCGCTGCCATGGCCGTGAACGAGCACGGTGAAGTGGCCGGCAGCGTCAGCGGCGGCTGCGTGGAGGGCGCCGTGGTATCCGAGGCCCTCGCCATCCTTGCGGGCGATGCACCGCCGCGCATCGTCACCTTCGGCTACAGCGACGACGAAGCGTTTGCCGTCGGACTCACGTGCGGAGGCATCATCCGCCTGTTCATCGAACCGCTCGACTGGTGACCGCGATGTACGCCCGTTTGCGACAACTGCTCCGCGACGAACTGCCCGTGGCCCTGGTCACCATCATCGATGGGCCCGGTGTCGGCGGAAAGCTGCTCATCACCGCCGACGGCGTGGCCGAGGGTTCGCTCGGTCACCCCGAACTCGACCGCATCGCCACCCGCGACGCGCTGGCGGAGCTGGAGGCTGGCCGAAGCGGCATTCGGCACTACGGGCCGGAGGGCCAGACCACCCCGGAAGACCTCGTCGGCACGCCGGTCGTGCGGGCGTTCATCGAGAGTTGGGCGCCACCGCCGCAGATGTGGATCTTCGGGGCCGTCGACTTCACGGCGGCGTTGGGCAAGGTCGCCAAGGTGCTCGGCTACCGCGTGACGGTCTGCGACGCCAGAGAGGTGTTCGCCACCCGCCGGCGGTTCCCGATGGCCGATGAAGTGGTGGTCAGTTGGCCCACGCCGCTCTTCGAACGCCGGGGCGGCACCCTCACCTCACGCGACGCCATCTGCATCCTCACCCACGACCCCAAGTTCGACGTACCGGCAGTGCAGGGCGCCCTCGCCACTTCCGCTGGCTACATCGGCGTGATGGGCAGCAGGAAGACACACTCGAAGCGGCTGGAGCGGCTGGCCGAGGTGGGCGTGAGCCAACCAGAGCAGCTCGAGCGGCTCATGTCGCCGATCGGGCTCGACCTCGGCGCCCGCACGCCGGAAGAAACTGCAGTGAGCATCTGCGCCGAGATCATCGCCCGCCGCACGGGGCGCATGGCGCCATCGCTGCGCGACGGCCACGGCCCCATTCACACCTGATCAGCCGAGCGGGTTCCCGAAACGCACCGAGCGAGTGTGACGACTGCCCACGAAGTCGAGCGACACGCTGCGACCGGTCTGGGGCGAGTGGATGATGGCGTTATCGACACCCAGGTACAGCATCACGTGCCCCGGGTAGTACGCCAGGTCGCCCACCTGCGCCGTGTCGGGGGTGCGATCAGCGGCTGCGCGAATCTGGCTGCGGCTGGTGCGGTTCAACACCACACCGGTGCGCCCCCATACCCATGAGGTGAAACCGGAGCAGTCGAATCCCTGGCCGGGGCGGCGCTGATAGGCGTGGTACGGCGTGCCCAACTGCGTGAAGGCAGTGAGAATGACGAGTTGGTGGGCCACGTCGGCGTGGCGCCATGCGGACACCATCCGGGCCGGGACGATGCCAAGACGGTGGGCGGCGGCACGAGCCACCGAGTCGCGCACGAGTCGGTACCGCTGCAGCGCAGGGCCATCGCCCGCCATCCGGTATGCCGACCACGCATCGATGCCGGAAGCCGCCAGGCCCACCAGTGCGTCGTCGCCACGCTCCGAGGGCGCTACCGACTGCACCGACGCCGGCATGATCGCTGGCGCCTGCACCGACGCTGCGGCGGCCGGCAACGGCAGCGACGCGGCGCCGACGACGAGGGCCGTGGCGATCAGACTGGTGTGGGCAAGGCGGCGAAGCGTCATTCGAGTTGACGTTCCTCTCGGTTCGTGTGGCAGACGGAACCCGACTGCCTCGTAACACTTGGAACCCTAGCGTCATCAATTCGCAACATTCAACGGCGAGGCCGAGATTTCGTCATCTTTTCGACATGTGATCGAGCGCTCGCCGACACCTTCCGGACACCGGATCCGGCGCGGGGTACGCTGCAGTGATGCCCCGTGTCGCCGCTCTTCTCGCCGCTGGCGCCGGCTCCAGATTTCACGGTTCCACCCACAAACTCCTGGTCACAGTGGGTCCCACCCCCCTGTGGGAGCGGTCACTGTCCAGGGCTGTGGCGGCTGGCTTCGATCATGTCGTGGTGATCACCGGCGCCGTTCCTCTGGTGCTGCCAGCCGACACACCCGAGTGTGTGACGATCCGTCACAATCCACGATGGGCCGATGGCCAGGCGTCGTCGGTACAGGTGGCTGTCGAGGCGGCGCGTGGCTTCGGTGCCACGGCAGTCACCATCGGGCTTGCCGACCAACCGTTCATCACCACCCAGGCCTGGCAGGCCGTGGCAGCAGCCGACGACGAGTACCACATCGTGATCGCGGAGTACGACGGGCGGCCCGGCCCGCACCCTGTGCGGCTCGACGAACACGTGTGGCCGTTGCTCCCCGCCGACGGTGACGAAGGTGCCCGTTCTCTACTCGAACTGCACCCCGAGTGGCTGTGCCGCGTAGCATGCCTAGGCTCAGGCGAAGACATCGACACCGTGGAGGATCTCGACCGATGGAAAAGCTGCTGAACGAGTTCACCGTCAACCGGTCCATCGCTCACACCTGGTCGGTGCTCACCGACGTGGAACGCATCGCTCCGTGCATGCCCGGCGCGCAACTCCAGGAGATCGAAGGCGACATCTACCGCGGCACCGTGAAGGTGAAGCTCGGCCCCATCTCCACCGCGTTCAAGGGCCAGGCCGTCTTCGTCGAGCGCGACGACGAGAACCATCGTGCCGTCCTGAAGGGCGAGGGCCGCGACACGGGCGGCAAGGGCAACGCCGACGCACTCATCACGGCGCAGCTCGAAGAGGTCAGCCCCACTGTCACCAAGTGCGTGGTGTCCACCGATCTCAAGGTCAGCGGCAAGGTGGCCCAGTTCGGCCGCGGCATCATGGGCGATGTCAGCGCCAAGCTGATGGGCCAGTTCGCCAGCAACCTCAACACCATGCTCGATGCGGAAGAAGACGACCCGCAAGAGGCCGAGCAGCACGTCGCCGAAGCCGTCGCTCATGTCGAGGAGGCGAAAGCTCACGCCGCTGAGGTGAAGGCGCACGCCGCCGAGGCCGCCGCCACCGCCCAGCAGACCGCTGCCGATGCCGCGCCGAAGGTGCGCAAGATCGAGGGCCCGGCCGCCGAGCCGATCGAGCTCTCCAACCTGGCCAGCTCGGCCATGCTGAAGCGCCTGCTGCCCGCCTTGGGTGGCCTGGTGGTACTGCTGCTCGTACTGCGCCGTCTGCGCAAGTAAATCCACCATCGCGATGGACGACCATCACCTGGTCACCGAGTTGTTGGGCCGCGTCCCGCAGAGCGAGTTCGAGGTGGTCGTTCGCGACAGCCAAGGCGAGCCGGTGGTGCTGCGTAACGCACCGTTCCTGCACGACGGAACCCCCATGCCCACGCGCTACTGGCTGGCGGGCCGCGAGGCCACGCTGTTGGTCAGTCGCCTCGAGGCCGACGGCGGGGTGCGCCGCGCCGAGGCCGAGGTGCCGGCTGACGAGGTTGCCGCGGCGCATGCCCGTTACGCATCCGAACGTGATGCGTCGATCGCGCCAGATCACACCGGGCCGCGCCCATCGGGAGGTGTCGCCGGCACACGCGAGGGCGTGAAGTGTCTGCACGCCCACTACGCCTACTTCCTCGCCGGAGGCGACGACGCCGTGGGGCGTTGGGTCGCGGCACAACTCGCATGAGCACCCTGCGCATCACGTTCGCCGCCGCCTCGATCTCATTCGAGGTTGAGGACCAGTCGGCGATCATTCCTGTGGGTCCCACAACAATCGGCGCCGACATTCGACGCGATCCACCAGCACCCGAAGAACTCACCAATGCCATCGGCTTGGTGATGGATCACATGGAGGACGTCGAACGCGAGGCCCCCGCGGTGTGGTTCGCCGACGCCGTGGAGATCGCCGGCCTCGGCATCAGCGCAGTCGCCGCCGTCGAAGAGGGCCGGGCGCCCACAATGCCGTTACCCGTGTCGATCGAAGCCATCGAAGACGTCTTTCGCACGGTGGTCACCGAATCTGCCGTCGAGCGGGCGCTGAACCCCGGGCTGTCGCCGGAGATGGTGGAACCCATCGTCGGGGTCACCTGCGCACTCGTCGGTGTGCTGCGCTTCCTCCGCCCCACCTCCGTGTCGTTGGTCGAGGCATGAGCGACCGCGGCTACGGTCATCCCTCGATGTCGAACGCAGCCATTCGTCTGTACGGCCGCCGCGTGATGCTGCGTCCGTTGACGCCGTCCGACTGGCCGCAATGGACCGAAGTTCGCCAGCGCAACGAACAGTGGCTCACGCAGTGGGAGCCGCTCCGGCCCGCCAACCTGCTCGATCCCACCCGCGATCGTGAGGCGTACATGTCGAGGTGCAGCGCCCGCGACCGCGACCGGCAGATGGGCGTGGCATACGGCTTCGGTGTGTTCGTCGGCAACGACTTCGCCGGTGAGATCAACCTCAACAGCGTGGCTCGTGGCGCGCTCCAGAGCGGCACCGTCGGCTACTGGATCGACCGCAAGAAGGCCGGCAATCGCTACATCGCCGAAGGCGTGGTTGCCGTATGCCGGTTCTCGTTCGAGCAGCTTCGTCTCCATCGACTGGAGATCTGCATCGTGCCGCGCAACACCAACAGTCGACGCGTGATGGAGGTGCTGCGCTTCCGAGAGGAAGGCGTGGCGCTCCGGTTCCTCGAGATCAACGGCGCGTGGGAGGACCACGTGCGGTATGCGATCACCGCCGAGGAATGGACCGAGCGACGCGACGAACTCAGTGACGCGTGGCTCGCTGCCGCACCCTGAACTGAGGGCCGGTCAGGCTTGTTCGGCTGCAAGCCGGAAGGCCTGAGCCTTCGCCTTGCGAACCGAGGACCGGCGCTTCCAGTCCTTCATCTTCCAGTGCCGCATGGGTCGCGGCGACGCGCTCTTCTTGGCCTTCTCGGCGTCGTGACGGTGCTCGGGGACCCAGGCGCGCCCGGGTTCGTGCACTTCGTCCGGCTCGTATCCGGCACTCACCTGCGCCGCAACGGACTGCAACTCGCTATTGATGCGGTGCCGTTCGTTGTGGGCATGTGCTCGCAGTTCTACCTTCGGTGGCGGGGCCACGTCTTGGCTGCGATGGCGCTGGCTCATTGGTACCTCCGTGCTGTTTCGGAATGTACGGCTGCTCTCCGTGATCGAACCGTAGACCCATCCGCTCAGCGGCGGAAGTCACTTTGGGTAACAGTTGTGCGCGCTTTTCAGCTCTTGCTGGAGATCTTCGCCTGCAGGGCCGCAATCCGCTCCGCGAACCACGGCTGGCGGGTGCTCCACACCTGCGGCACGAGCTCTGCCTCCACGGCATCGGGGTGCGTGTCGATGTCGGCCATCGCCTGAATGGTCTTCTTCACCTCGATGACCAACTCGCGCGGTGCCGACGCAGCGCGGGCTGCCATTTCGTGCGCCACGGCCAGCAGTTGGTCGTCGTCGACGCAGCGATGCACCAGACCGACGCGCTCGGCCTCGGCGCCATCCATCACCTCGCCGAACACCACGCCAGCAAACGTGGCCTGCGGGCCCACGATGCGACGCAGCATCCAGGTGTGACCGCCACCGGGGTGGATGCCGATCTGGAGGAAGCGAGTGTCGAACTTGGCGCGACGAGCAGCCAAGCGGACATCGCAGCCGAGAGCCAGGTTCATGCCAGCACCCACGGCCGCACCGTTCACGGCTGCGATGGTGGGCAGAGGGCTGCGAGCGATACGTAGGAAGCCTTCGTAGATGGTTCCCAAGCTCTCCTTGGTGCTCTCTGCGAGGTTGCCCAGGTTCGCACCGGCGCAGAACGCAGGGGCCGTGCCGGTGACCACGATCGCGCCGATGGATGCATCGTGTTCGATGCGATCCATCGCGGCAACGATCTCCTCCACCATTGCGGCGGTCAGCGTGTTGCGTTCCGCAGGATTGTTGAGCGTGAGCGTGGCGACACCGTCGGCCACATCGACCAGTACGAGGGACATGACCCAACCGTAGCGAACCACCGACTCCATGCGGCTACCGTCGCGTCCAGATGCTCGACCACGTGTTCACCGACGCCATCAGCGCACTGCGAGACGCCTTCGAAGCGGCGTTCCTCGAACGTCAGCCCTTCGAGGAACACTTTCAGTCCGACGTGCTGCTGGGCGACCTCACGTGGGAGACCAGCTATGGCCTTCCCGGCGAGGAGAATCCTCCGCGCGTCGTGGCCCACATCACCTTCGACTGGCCCTCCTGGAGCCAGACCGCATACCGGCAGTGGTACGTGGAGGAGGTGCTGGATCGACTCCCGGCAATCGAGATCGAGATCGTGTTTCGGGTGCAGGGCATGGCGGCGCCGATGGCACCTGCTCGCGTGTTTGCGATCACCCCGGAGGTCAGCCCATTGATCGGCGACGGCCGACTGGAGCGCGCCGGCGTCACTGCCGAGGTCGCCTATGGCGACAGCGAGACCAACGATCCTGATCACGCCGTGGAGGCCACCTATGAGGGGCTGTACGAGTTGGCAGAAGCGGCGCTCGACGACGGAGCCAGCACGTTGCTCGACGACCACTTCGGCGCACTCGGCGGATGGATCGCCGCCACGCTGGTGAAGCTCGCCGACCTCCGCTGACGTTGGCCGACCTCCGCTGAAGCTAGCCCGGCGCAAGATGCGAAGATCGTGTCATGCCCGAGCCCACTGAAAACTCCGTGTCCGACGACGTCGTGCTCTATGAGGTGAGCGAGCGCATCGCCACCATCACGATGAACCGCCCCGAGGCACGCAATGCGCTCTCCAGCGATGTGCTGCGTCTGCTCCCCCAGCGGATGCTGCAAGCGGAGGCCGACCCTGATGTCGACGTGGTGATCCTCACCGGCACCGACCCCGCGTTCAGTGCCGGCCTGGACCTCAAGGAACTGGGATCCACAGCCAGCAATCTGGGAGCCACCGGCGCCGACGGTCGGCCCAATGCGTCGGGTGTGCGCGGCCCGTTTCCGCCGATGTCCAAGCCGCTGATCGGCGCCGTGAACGGTGTGGCCGTCACCGGTGGTTTCGAACTGGCGCTGAACTGCGACTTTTTGGTGGCCAGCGAGCGCGCCAAGTTCGGCGATACGCACAGCCGTGTGGGCGTGAT
>CANHST010000070.1 GCA_947463235.1 Acidimicrobiaceae bacterium | reverse complement strand
GGCAAGCAGAGCACCGCCGTGGAAGGCACGTTCCGGTTCGACCCCGGTACCACGCCCGACCCCACCACGATTGGCACCATCGCGGCACTGTCCCCCGACGTCGTGGTCGTGGTCGCCGACGCCGTCAGCGGACCCGGCATCGTCGCCGCCATCGGCGCCGCACTCCCGAACCGTCTGCCCACCTTCGTCGTCAACGACGCAATGCGCCGCCCGGATGCAGCCATCGCCCCGTACTCGAAGGGCGTCGCCGCACAGATCGTGGGAGTGTCGCCGCTTGCGTACACCGACGATGCAGCGTTCAGTGCACGCTTGAAGGCGGTCGACCCTGCGGCCGGCGGCCTCTACGCGGTGAACGCATACGACTGCCTGAACCTGGTGGCTATCGCCTCCGACATCATCAAGTCCGACGACGCGCGCCTGATCGCCGCCACCGTGCAACAGGTGAGCACCGGTGGCAGCAGTTGCGCCACCTTTGCCGACTGCATGCGCGTGGCCGATGAGGGCCGCAACCTCGACTACGACGGGCCCAATGGCGTGCTGGCGCTCGACGCCATCGGCCGCACCACGAATGCCAAGTTCGAGCAGTTTCGTATCGACCCCGACACCGGCCGCGATGTACGCCGCAGCGTGATCACCGTCGGCAACTCCTGAATGAGCGAGCTACGTCTGCGTCAGATCGACGTGACCAGTTCTTCGACCGGCACCACGAAGCCGGTGTAGAACGCGCCGAACTCGCCGTACAGCGCCGATGCCTCATCGAAGCGCATCGTGTACACGACCTCTTTCAAGACGTCGGGAGTGACGGCGAACAGCGTGACGCCCCACTCGAAGTCGTCGACGCCGGCCGAACCCGTGACGTACTGCACCACTCGGCCAGCGAACTTGCGACCACTTGTGCCGTGCTCCATCATCAGGCTCTTGCGATCTTCGAACGGCAGCGTGAACCAGTTCGCGTGCCCTTCGCGCTTCTTCGACATCGGGTAGAAGCACCACGCCGGCATGGGGGCCTTCGGGGGCAGGTCGGGGTACAGCCGACCGTTGAGGTGCTCCTGGGGCATGCCGGCCGTGTACTCACTGGTCTCGGTGAGGCTGACATAGCTGTCCACCACATCGAGACCTCCGTGCTGCAGACCCGTCTGCAGCGCACGCAGTTCGCGCCAGTCTTCGTGCATCGCCATCACCGCTGCATCGCACTTGTGGCCGAGCGTGGCCACCGTGACCACCTGCACGCCTGCGGCTTCGGCGGCCTTCACCGCTGCCACCACTGCCTCGCCGTCGAAAAACGGGGTGGGCTTGCAGAACAGGTGCACCACACCTCGGCCGACGGAGGGGCTGATCGGATCGCTCATGCCCCACAGGTTACGCCGCGGGATCGGTCAGGTGGCCAGCCGCTCGGGCGAGTACATGTTCAGCCGGTCGTGACGGGCGAACCCGGCCAGCACCAGGCCGGCACGACGCGCAGTGTGTACCGCCAGCGCAGTGGGGGCGCTCACGGCGACCAGCGTGGAGAACCCAGCCGCCCACGCCTTCTGCACCAACTCGAAGCTGGCGCGACCGCTGACGAACAGGCCGAGACCCGTGGCGGGCAGCTTGCCGTCGAGCAGCAGCCGGCCCACCACCTTGTCGACAGCGTTGTGCCGGCCAACGTCTTCACGGGTGAGCAGGATCTCGCCGTCGGCCGTGAACGCGGCTGCGGCATGCACCGCACCCGTGCTGTCGAACAACCCCTGCCCGTTGCGCACCGCGTCGGGCACGGCCTGCAGCACCTCGAGCGAGATGGGCTCCGTGGCGGGCAACGGCTGCAACCACTCGCACAGCTCGTCGATGGCATCGTTGCCGCACAGACCGCAGCTCGAGGTGGTGTTGCCCAGACGCACGCGCGGCGCCGGAGCGCGGCCCCCGGTTTCCACCGTGACGACGTTGAACTCGCTGCCGACCGCGGATCCGTTGGCGCAATAGCGAACACCCAACACCGGGGCTCCGGCCAAGAGGCCATCGGTGAAACAGAAGCCCACTGCCAACTCGTAGTCGTTTCCCGGGGTGCGCATGGTGGTGCTCACGGTGGTGCCATCGAGCTGCACCGTCATGGGCTCTTCCACGATCAGGTCGTCGGGGTTGCGCGCCGCGACACCGTCGCGCACCTTGGTGACGAGCAACGTTTCGCTGCGGCTACGCGGGGCCATACGACGAGACCGTATCCGCGAAAGCAGACATTGCGCGATTGAGAACTGTGTGGGTACTACGGTTTTCGTTCATGAGCGACACCAACACCAACAGTAAGCGAATCATGCTCGCCGAACTCCTGGGCACGTGCGTGCTCATGCTCGGCGGGCCCGGCACGGCCATCCTTGGCGGCGGAGGCGACGGCATCGGCCTGCTCGCCATCGCACTGGGCTTCGGCTTCTCCCTGGCCATCATGGCCTACGTCATCGGGCCCATCAGCGGCTGCCACATCAACCCGGCTGTCACCCTCGGCCTCCTCCTCGCCAAGAAGATCGACAAGGCCCACGCCACGGCGGCGGTCATCGGTCAGGTCATCGGCGGCATCATCGGTGGCGGCATCATCGCCATCATCGTGAGCAGCGGTGGTGGCTGGAGCACCCGCGGCGGCTTCGCCTCGAACCTGTACGACAAGGCCGATGGCTTCATGGGCCTCGGTGCAGCCATCGTCGTCGAGATCGTGCTCACTGCGCTGCTGATCGTCGTGGTGCTCGCCACCACCACGAAGGGCTTCGCCCCCGGCTTCGGCGGTCTCATCGCCGGTCTCACGCTCACGGTCATCCACCTCATCTCGATCCCCGTCGACAACACCTCGGTGAACCCGGCCCGTTCGCTCGGCGCCGTCGTGTTCTCGCAGGGTTCGCACGGCTGGACCCAACTGTGGGCCTTCATCGTGTTCCCGCTGGTCGGTGGCGCCCTCGGCGCCGTCATCCACAAGGTCATCCAGGGCAACGACGCCTGAGTCCCTTCACGCAAGAAGGCCGGCCGCCCCTCGGGGTGGCCGGCCTTCGTCGTTTTCTACAGCCGTGTCGTGTTCTCAGCCGTTGCCGCTCTGGCTTCGGCTCAGACGGGCAGCAGCGCCAGCAACTCAGCGCGGTGCTTCGGACCCAACGGCTCTTCGGGTGCGCGGTTGTCGCGCTCCTGCCATGCGGCGAACACACGGGCCTGCACGTCGGGGTCCTTCACCAACGAGTCGGGTGAGACCAACAGGTTGAGGCCACGGAAGAACGCCCGCAGCACCACCGCGTCGGTGCGCATGGCCGGCATCAAGCCGTCGCGGAACACCGACCGCATGAACGTGCGCGGATCGCTGGTGTCGCCGTCGGGGTCCTCACCGGCGAGCAGTGCCGCCGACACGCGCCGCGCCTCGGCGTCTTGCTCCACGCCCGAGCGGTACCACGGCACCACTTCGGCGCGCAGATCGGTGTCGTAGTTCGTCATCATCGCCACCACGTCGTCCGGGTTCGCGGCGACGGCCTTGGCCATGAGGTGCGCGCCCCAGAACGCCACCGAACAGCCGCGGCCATACAGCGGGTTCGTGCACAGCACGGCATCACCCACGGGAAGGAAGCCGGTGGCCACCGGCGTGCCGCCGGGCATGTACTCGCGGAAGCGGTTCAACAGTCCGGCCATCACATGCACATCGGGAGTGATGGGCTCGGCGCGACCATCCAGCCATGGCGCAGTGGCCGGCAACTGGCGGGCGCACTCATCGAACACCACCGGGTCGGCCAGCATCTTGCGCAACTCATCGTCGGCAGTGGGCGTGGCCAACGTGACGCTGAAGCTGTCGTTGTCGCCGACGAACACGCCGTACTTCAGGTAGCCCAAGTCGCCACCGATCGGGCCGCTCCGCGGCGGCACCTGCTGGCCCTCACGGAGTCGGTAGAAGCGGCTGAAGTACACGATGCCCGTGTCGTCCACTTCCTCGGTCACCGGTGCCGTGCCGGCAGCCTCCAGCCATTCGCTCAACGCACTGCGGCGGCCAGCTGCCACCACCACCAGATCGGCCTCGATGGTGTTGCCGTCGGCCAGGCGAACACCCGTGAGGTGTGGCACGCCGGGCAGCAACTGCTCGTCGGCAGTGAGCACCCCGTCGACGCCTACACCCACGCGGAACGAGACACGACCCTCGGCCAGCGCGCAACGGCGCAACACCCACTCGAATGTGGTGCGCCGGCACGCCAACATCACCAGCTCGTCGTCGTCGGGCTGGCGTTCGAAATTCGTGATGGTGGGCGGAAGGTCGTCGCCGAACCGCATTTCGGTGGCACCCTCGGCCAACAGCGCGGCGTACACGTCGGGGTGCTCGTTGCGCAGCAGACCCACCAGGCGAGCCAGGAATGCGTGGCTGTGGCGCACTTGCGGAGCGCCGCGTCGATCCCACTCGAACGCTTCGTCTGCCGACGTGGGCATCGGGGTGTCATCGCGCTCCACCACCGTCACGTCGTGCCCTTGGCGCGCCAGCACCAACGCCGAACCGAGCCCGGCAACGCCTCCACCGACCACCACTACGTTCATGGCATCTCACGCTAGGGCGGTATACCGCCGAGTGCTGCGTCGGAGACGGTTCAGATGGTCATCGAATAGCCGACGCCGCGCACGGTGCGGACCCAGCTCTTCTGATCCGACACGTCGACCTTCTTGCGCAGGTTTGCCATGTGCACGTCGACCACGTGGTCGTCGCCGAACCAGTTCGGGCCCCACACCTTGTCGAGCAATTGCTGACGGGTGAACACCAGTTTCGGGTTGGCCGACATGGTCTCGAGGAGATCGAACTCGATACGGGTGAGATCCACTTTCGCGCCTTGCACGGTGACCTCGCGCGAGTGCGGGTCGAGCACCAGATCGCCAAACACACGCGGCAGGCCTTCGGCGCTGTCGGTACGCGGACGGCGCAGTAGCGCTTCGACGCGAGCCACCAGTTCGCGACCGCTGAACGGCTTCACGAGGAAGTCGTCGGCGCCAAGCCGGAAACCCTTCAGCTTGTCGACTTCGCCGGAGCGACCCGACACCACGATGACGTAGGCGTTGGAGTGCTCACGGATCGAACGGCACAGGTCGAGCCCGTCGCCATCGGGCAGGCCGAGGTCGAGCACCACGAGGTCGGGCATCGCCGTCGACATGGAGGCCAGGGCATCGGCCAGTGTGCTCACGGAGCGGACGCGGTAGCCCGCGTCGGTGAGCACGTTGGTCGCAAGCTGCGCGAACTCGGGGGCGTCCTCCACCAAGAGCACATCGGTCTCCGTCACAGTAGGGATTCTGCCACAGTCGGTGGCGATGTCCACACCCATCACCCGAGTTGGGCCGAAAGGCCCAGTTCCGAGGAAGTCGGTCGGTTGCGGTGCTGCACGTCAGGCCGCGATCAAGAACCCCAGTTCGGCAGGTTGTGGTTCGTGCGCCAACGCGAGTTCGGATCTCACGAAACCGTCATGAGCAGCGTCGCTGGCCAGGGTCTCGGGGGTCCACCAGGCACCGGCGCTGCCCTCGGCAGTGAGGGGATGCCAGAGCACACCGGCGTCGCTGAGGCCGGCGCCCACGAGGCGATCCACGGCCCAGACGAAGAACACCGCACGGGTGTCGTGATACCGACCCCGCTGGAAGGCCGGACGCTCGGTACGTACCTGCTCGAGGGTGGCCGCTGCGCCGTCGGCGCGGACCGAACGAAGAATGCTGCAGAGGAACTCGCTGTGTGTCATACCTCTAGTGTTCCGGCGCAAGGGCTGCGAAAGCGCCGGACTTCATGCCAGAATGACCGTCATGACTGCGGATTCCTCAGTACTTGATCACATTGACCGCGATATTCTCGCTATTCTGCGCGATGACGCTCGCATTCCGTACCAGGCGCTCGGCCAGCGGGTGCACCTCTCGGCCAATGCCGCTGCCGACCGCGTACGCCGCCTCATCCGTCTCGGCGTGATCCGCCGCTTCACCATCGAGATCGACCAATCGCAACTGGGCCGCGACCTCGAAGCCGTCATCGACGTGCGCGTCGCCGACCTCGAGGTGTTCAAAGAGGGTGCACTCACCTGCCCAGAGGTGAACTCGCTCACCCACGTCACGGGCCGGACCGACTATCAACTCAACGTCAGTTGCGCCGGAACCAGCGGCTTGAACGCACTGCTCACCCGGTTCACGAAGGAGTTCACCGCAGCCGAGACCCTCACCACGGTGGTGCTCGAACGGGTGCGCTGACACCCCGCGCGTGTTGCCGGTTAGCAGTCCAGGGTTTAGAGTGCTAGCACTCTCGCCATCGGAGTGACAGCCGGTGGCGTACCCCTGACAACTACCTCATCGTGGAGGACATCAATGCCGAAGCAGATCGCTTTCGACGAAGCCGCTCGCCGTTCGCTCGAGGCGGGCATGAACAAGCTCGCCGACGCCGTGCGCGTCACCCTGGGGCCGAAGGGCCGCAACGTGGTGCTCTCGAAGCAGTGGGGCGCACCCACCATCACCAACGACGGTGTGTCCATCGCCAAGGAGATCGAACTCGAGGATCCCTACGAGCGCATCGGCGCCGAACTGGTGAAGGAAGTCGCCAAGAAGACCGACGACGTCGCCGGTGACGGCACCACCACCGCCACGGTGCTCGCCTGGAGCATGGTGCGCGAAGGTCTGCGCAACGTGGCCGCCGGCGCCAACCCGATGACCCTGAAGAAGGGCATCGAGGCCGCCGTCATCGCCGCCGTGGGCAGCATCCGCGAGCTCGCCAAGGAAGTCGACAGCAAGGATCAGATCGCTCAGGTCGCCAGCATCTCCGCTGCCGACAACGAGATCGGTCAGATGATCTCCGAGGCCATCGACAAGGTGGGCAAGGACGGCGTCATCACCGTCGAGGAGAGCAACACCTTCGGCATGGAGATGGACCTCGTCGAGGGCATGCGCTTCGACAAGGGCTACATCTCGCCCTACTTCGCCACCGACATGGACCGTATGGAAGCGTCGCTCGACGACCCGTACATCCTCTTCGCTTCCTCGAAGATCTCGAACGTGCGCGACATGCTGCCCGTGCTCGAGAAGGTCATGCAGGGCGGCCACCCGCTCGTCATCATCGCCGAAGACCTCGAGGGCGAGGCGCTGGCCACCCTCGTGGTGAACAAGATCCGCGGCACGTTCCGCTCGGCCGCCGTGAAGGCACCGGGCTTCGGCGAGCGTCGCAAGGCGATGCTGCAGGACATGGCCATCCTCACCGGTGGTCAGGTCATCAGCGAAGAAGTGGGCCTGAAGCTCGAGAACACCACGATGGACCTCCTCGGCCGTGCCAAGAAGGTCATCATCACCAAGGACGAGACCACCATCGTCGAAGGTGCTGGCGACGAGGACGAGATCAAGGGTCGCATCAACCAGATCAAGGCCGAGATCGACAACACCGACAGCGACTACGACCGCGAGAAGCTCCAGGAGCGCCTCGCCAAGCTCAGCGGCGGCGTTGCCGTGCTGAAGGTCGGCGCCGCCACCGAGGTGGAGCTCAAGGAGAAGAAGCACCGCATCGAGGACGCTGTCTCCACCACCAAGGCCGCCATCGAAGAGGGCGTCGTGCCCGGCGGTGGCGTGGCCCTGCTGCGTGCCCAGGCCGCCGTCGAGGCGCTCGCCGCCACGCTCACGGGCGATGAGGCCACCGGCGCTCGCATGGTCGCCAAGAGCCTCGAGGCCCCGCTGAAGCAGATCGCCGAGAACGCTGGCATGGAAGGCGGTGTGGTCGTGAGCAACGTGAAGGCGCTCAGCGGCAACGAAGGCCTCAACGCCGCCACCGGCGAGTACACCGACCTGGTGAAGCTCGGCGTCATCGACGCTGCGAAGGTCACCCGCTCGGCCCTGCAGAACGCAGCGTCGATCGCGGCCTTGTTCCTCACCACCGAAGCCGTCGTGGCCGACAAGCCCGACAACGCTCCGGCTGGCGGCGGCGGCATGGGCGGTATGGAGGACTTCTGAGTCCCTCCCGCAGCCCGCTGCACTGCACAACCGAAGGGGCCCGGCGCAACAGCGCCGGGCCCCTTCCGCGTCCCCGCGCACCCCCATCCGAGTCCCACACCCCCATCCGAGTCGCTCGCCACCATCCGAGTCCCACGCCACCATGCGAGTGCGGACTCGCACCCCGTATGCGAGTCCAGACTCGGATGCCGGGAAAGACGGTGACGGGTGCGGGTCAGCTGGCGACGGGTTGGTTGCCCAACCAGATCTGGAACCAGCGAGCAGCCGCCGTGGCATGCGCGGTGACGTCGTCGGCCAGGGAGCGCAGACGCGCCGGATCGGCGTTCGCCGACAAGCGGTCGCAGGAGGCCGCGAGAGCGCCAGCACCCAGCAGCAGCGCACTCGACTTCAGCGTGTGCGCCACACCGTGGGCCGCGGCAATGTCGTTGGCCTCCACCGCAGCAGCCAAGGCCTGGCGGCGGCCGTGCAGTTCGGTGAGGAACAACTGCACCAACGACGTGACACGCGAAGCGTCGCCGAGATCGTCTTGCAGGTTGCGCAGCGCACCTTCATCCACCGGCACGGCGGTGGTGGGCTGCGGTGCCCGCACGGAACGGCCGATCACTTGGCCTGGGTCGAGCACACCGTCGATGGCACCGCCGAGATCGTCGATGCGAGCGCGCAGCGCAGTAGCCAACGCATGGGTGCCGTCGGGCAAACCATTGCGTTCGATACCGGCATAGAGCTCATTCACATCGCGCAAGAGATTGCGGATCTGATTGCGGATCTCGTCCACGTCGGGGGGCATTGCGCTTTCCACTGAGAACAGTGTGCCCGATCAGCCAGGCTCCATCGCGTACCCGCGCGCTTTTGTTCAGCCGCCAGCCACGGCCGGAATGATGCTGACGGTCTCGCCAGCCGGCACCGCGGTGGCCAAACCTTCGAGGTACCGCACGTCGTCGTCGGCCACGAAGATGTTCACGAACTTACGCATCGCGCCCGACTCGTCGAGCAGGCGATCCTTGAAACCGGGGTGCGCGGCCTCGAGTGCCTCGATGACCTCGGCGAGGGTGGCACCTTCCACCTGCACCGTGGAGTTGCCGCCCGCCATGGGGCGCAGGGTGGTGGGGATTCGAACGGTCACAGCCATGCGGCAAAGACTACCAACGCGGTCAGGATTTCACCTCGGAGCAGTGGTGGGCCATGGCGCCCCCGGCGTGCGCACCTAACCTGTGCCGGATGCGAGTGCTCGCCGCCGTCGACAAGTTCAAAGGCACCGCCACCGCGGCGCAGGTGGCGGCGGCCATCGGCCATGCCTGCTGGGAACTCGGCCACGACTGTGTGGAAGTGCCCGTGGCCGACGGTGGCGAGGGCACGCTGGAAGCACTGGGCGGCGCGAACCGGGTGAATACCGTCACCGGGCCGCTCGGAGCGCCGGTGGATGCCGAGTGGCGCTTCCATCGCGGCACCGCCGTCATCGAGATGGCCAGAGCCTCCGGCCTCACGCTGGTGGGCGGCGCAGCGAAGAACGACGCCATGGCCGCCAGCACCGCAGGCACCGGCGAACTCATCGATCTTGCCCTCGGCATGGGGGCGAAGAAGATCGTCGTGTGCCTTGGCGGCTCGGCCACCACCGACGGCGGCTTGGGTTGCGTGCGCGCCATCACGGCACCGAATCGACTGAAGGCGGTGCAGTTGCTCGTGGCGTGCGATGTGCAAACGCTGTTCAGCGATGCCGCGCCGGTGTTCGGCCCCCAAAAGGGTGCCACGCCGCCACAGGTCGACATGTTGCGTGGACGGCTGGAACGCCTGGCGCAGATGTATCAGGAACAGTACGGCGTCGATGTTCGTGCCATTCCGGGCACTGGCGCCGCTGGTGGCCTCGCCGGTGGGTTGGTGGCACTGGGCGGACGTCTGATGCCCGGCTTCGATCTCGTGGCCGACGAACTCGACCTGCACGATCACATGGAGGCCGCCGACTTCGTGATCACCGGTGAGGGCTATCTCGACGAGCAGAGCTTCGAGGGCAAGGTGATCGGCGGGGTGGATGCGATGTGCCGCAAGGCCGGCAAGCCACTCGCTGCCGTGGTGGGCGACAGCGCACCCGAGGTGATGGACCGCATCGAGCACGTGTCGCTCGCCCGCGAGTACGGGCTCGAGAAGGCGATGAACGAACCGCTGTGGTGCATCGAGCAGGCAGCCACCGCTCTGCTGCGCAACCGCTGACGCACCCGACACTTCGGTAGGTTCCACAGCGATGGACACCCCCACCGCCACCACCGCCACCGCCACCGCCACCACCGTCACCACCAGTGCCGCCACGCCTGCCGACCTGCCTGCCGATCTGGCCATCGTGAACTGCACGGCACTGCTCAACGCCAGCGGCGAGCGCGCCGAGTTCGCACCGGGCACCACCATCACCATCCGCGAGGGCCGCATCCTGGCCGTCGACACGGCGCCGTCGGGTAGCCCTGCGGCGAAGGAGATCATCGATGCCCACGGCATGGTGGCGATGCCCGGGCTCATCAACACGCACTGCCACGCGGCAATGACCTACTTCCGTGGCGCTGCCGAAGACGTCGACGTGGATGCGTGGTTCAACGACTACGTCTGGCCAATGGAGGTGAACCTCACCGAGCGCGACGTGTACCTCGGAACGATGGTGGCGGCTGCGGAGATGATCCAGGCCGGCGTCACCACGTTCGCCGATCACTACTTCTTCATGGAACAGGCGGCTGCGGCCGTGCAGGAGAGTGGCCTGCGCGCCAACCTCGGTTCGGCCTTCTTCAGTTCGCAAGGCACCGAGGGCCTCGAGCAATCGGTCGCGTTCGCCGAGGCGTGGAACGGCAAGGCCAACGGACGCATCACCACATCGGTGGCGCCGCACGCGCCCTACACCGTGAACGATGCCGACCTTGCGGCCGCTGCAGCGGAGGCGAAGCGCCTCGGCGTGAAGGTGCACATCCACACATCGGAAGACATCGCGCAGGCGCACAAGAGCATCGCCAGCCGCGGCATCTCACCGGTCGAGGTGATGGAGGTCACCGGTTGCCTGGATGCTGGGGCGATCATCGCTCACGGCAACGGCATCATGGAGAACGACCTGCCGTTGCTCGCCCGCCATGCCGATCGCGTGGGCGTGACCCACGGTCCGAAGGGCTACCTGAAGTTCGCGCTCGGCCCCATCACCCCGATCCGATCACTGATGAACGTCGGTGTTCCGGTGGGCTACTGCACCGACGGTGCCGCCTCGAACAACACCATGGACATCCTGGAGAGCATGCGCATCACGGCCATCCTGCAGAAGCAGTTGAACCAGGACGCACGCTGGTTCACCAGTGCCATGGCGCTGGAGATGGCGGGCCCCGGTTCGGCTGCGGTGTTGGGGATGCAGCACGAGCTCGGCGTGCTGCGCGCCGGTGCACTGGCCGACCTGATCCTGGTGGATGTCAGCGGCTTCCACTGCCAGCCCGTGCACGACCTCGCCGCCGCACTGGTGTACTCGGTGCAGCCCTCCGACGTGCGCACCACCATCGTGAACGGCGCCGTGCTCATGCGCGACCGCGAGCTCCTCACCATCGACCGGCAGGCACTGCTCGGCGAGTTCCGCACGCGTGCACGCGAGATCACCGACCGCTCGCACGGCCGGTCGATCCAGGATTACCAGGCCCACTGAGGGCGCCGGCTCAGCCCGTGGTGGTGGGAACGGCAGTGATCTGGGTGACCGGCGTGGTGGGTGCCGGCGCCGGCGCCGTGGGCTTCGCAATCTGATCCAGCGTCTTGCCCGCCAGGTCGTTGCCAAGCAGCAGGATCACTCCGCTGCCAGCGGCGAATGCGCCATCCTTCACCGGCGGCGGCGTGGGAGCGGCTTCCACCGCGATGCCGCCCATCGTGGCAGCAAGTACACCGGCAACAGCCTCGCCGTTGGGGTCCTTCGAATCGAAGATGACCTTGCTGACTTCCAGCTTGGGGCTCGACGTTGCGTTGGTGGCTTCCACGGTGGAGTAGCCGACCGCAGCGAGTTGCTTGGTCATCTGGCCGGCCACACCACTGGCGTTGCTGGCATTGGCAACCTGCACCTTGGTGGCCGCCTTGTCCACCTGCGGCAGCGTGGTGGGCGGGAACGTGATGGTGGTGGCGCTGTCGACCGGCAGCGTGGTGGGCGGAACCGTGCTGCCCGGCGTCGAGCTGGCATCGCCGCTGTCGTTCACCTTGCGCAAGATGAGGAAACCGAGGATGACGGCAATGGCCGTCACCACGATGGCGACGGTGGAACCCATGGGTGCCCCGCCCGAGGTGGAACGAGAAGTGCGTCCCGCGGAATCGTTGCTCATGGTGCGTCCCCTTGGTGCTTCAGCAGTGTCAGGCCTGTTCGCCCGCAGCCGAGCCATCGATCAGCGCCCGGCGGCGGCGCTCGCGATGACGACGCAGGCGGCGAACCACCAGCGGGTCGGCGACCAACGCTGCCGGATGATCGATCACCCGGTTGAGTTCGAGATTGTACTCCTCCACCGAACACGAGAACCGCGCGCGGATCGCGTCGTGGCGGTCCTCGTCGAGCGTGAACCAACTGCTTTCGAACTCGATGATGGCGAGTTCCCGCTCGGTGAGCGTGTCGGTGATCTCGGGTTCCGTGGTCATGATGACGCCAGTCTGCCTTGCCGGAGGCACCTCGCACCAGCACTACGAACTGGTGTTCGTAAATGCCCACCGGTGCGACGCTCGCTAGCGTGCCCTCCATGTCGATGAACACGCGTCCGTTCCTCATTGGTGTGGCCGGCGGCACGTGCTCCGGAAAGACCACATTGTCGGAGAAGTTGGCCGTGTTGGCCGGCGACGAACACCTCGCGCTGATCAAGCTCGACAGCTACTACGTGGCGTCGCACGACACTCCGTTGGTCGATCGGGCGAAGATGAACTACGACCACCCGGACGCATTCGACTGGCAGTTGCTGAACGACCATCTCGCGGCGCTGTCGGCGGGCGCCACCGTGCCGGTGCCGGTGTACGACTTCACGATCCACGACCGCAGCAACGACGTGCGCATGGTGAAGCCAGCCTCCATCGTGGTGGTAGAGGGAATCCTCGTGCTGTGGGAAGCGCAACTGCGCGAACGCTTCGACCTGAAGGTGTACGTGGATGCCGACGCCGACCTTCGTCTCATCCGTCGACTCCGCCGCGACGTCGCCGAGCGCGGTCGCACCATCGAGAACATCATCGAGCAATACCTCGACACGGTCCGGCCTTCCCATGAGCAGTTCATCGAGCCGAGCAAGCGCCATGCCGACGTGATCTTCCCCGAGGGCGGCATGAACGAAGCTGCCGTCGAGATGCTGCTGGCTCGCGTCCGCGAGTTCGCCGGTTCGCCAAAGTAAGAGTTTCGCGTTTCTTGTCAGCAGGACTAGCGGTGGACAGTTCGAAGCGCGATTCTTGTGCGGTTGCCCTGGGGAGGGCCGCTGCACGAATGGGGGCTCACTATGCCGATCGAATCGTCTGGTCACAGCGCCGGTAATCCGCGCCTGTTCGAACTCATCGAGAACTCGCCCAAGACGGGCAAGAGCCCCACTGTCTGGGCATGGCCGCAGATCATCGACCACTTGAAGGTGGCGGGCCAGCCGGTGCAGGGCCCGTGGCCCCCACACCAAGAATCACGACCCGACCCTGACGCCGAGTCGATGCCCGTCGCCATTCCCGACGCCGGTCGGTCCTGATCCGTCCACGGAGGAACCCATGTATCCGTCACGATT
>CANHST010000069.1 GCA_947463235.1 Acidimicrobiaceae bacterium | reverse complement strand
TGCAGGTCGTACGCGAAACAGAACGCCTCCGCGAAGGCCTGGCGTCGATGCACGACTGCAAGGTGGTGGTCGGCCAGTTCAGCGGCCTCAGCGCCCTCACCCGCACTCTGGCCAGAGAACTGCGTCTCCGCGGCGCTTCCGTGATGCCACTCGACGAGCCCGACGCGTTGGCGCAGGCCCTGGCTGCGAACCAGTTTGGGGCCCACTGCTACCTCGGCTTCGAGACCAGCACCGAGCCGATGGCGGTGGCTCACTTCTACCAGGTGCCCACCTTCGAGTCCGTGGGGGGCAGGGCGTTGGCCGAGGCCATGGCTGAGGAGTTGGCCGATGTGCCTGGCTTGCAGCCCACCACGGCCGGAATGCGCCTACCCGTGCTGAGAGAAACCCGGATGCCGGCAGTGCTGTTCACGCTCGGCCCCGTACGACTCGCCACCGACGCCACGCCAGCCATCGTGGCGGGCGTGATTCGTGCGCTCGAACTGTGGATCTCCCGCGCGACCTGAGGGTTTATCCACAGGGTTTTCCACGGGTGTGTGTAACCCTTCAGATGAGGGTTGTCGCACTCCCACCACTCAGGGTGGTGGTGGGCCTCATTCGGTGGTGGAACCGCTGGTCATCTGGTGGTAGATCCGCTCGAGATCCTCGAGGTCGGCAAACTCGATGATCACTTTGCCCTTCTTGTCACCCATCGTCACGCTCACGCGTGTGGACAAGTGATCGGCCAACAGGTGCTCGAGTTCGAGCAGACCCGGCGGCCGGAGTTTGGTTCCCTCGGCGATGCCGGCGCCATCTGATGTCGGGCGCGGTTTCGGGGCCGCGTCGTCGTCGGACGCCGGATCCTCGCCGCCACCGCGCTGCTTCACCGCATCTTCCAAGGCGCGAACCGACCAACCCTCCGTAGCGGCTCGCCGCGCCAGCTGCTCCTGGAATGCACGGTCGGGCGTGCCGAGCAATGCACGAGCGTGACCCGCTGTGAGGCGACCATCGGCCAGCAACGCCTGGATCGCCGCCGGCAACGACATCAGCCGCAGCGTGTTGGACACGGCCGACCGGCTCTTGCCGACCCGTTCCGCAACCTGCTCGTGCGTAAGCGAGAAGTCCTCGATGAGTTGCTGGTAGGCAGCGGCCTCCTCCAGCGGAGTGAGATCCTGGCGGTGAAGGTTCTCCACCAAGGCCTGCTCCATCGAGCCCATGTCGTCGGTGGTACGCACCACTGCCGGAATGACGGCGAGGCCAGCACGGCGCGCGGCGCGCCAGCGACGCTCGCCGGCGATCAACTCGTAGGTCTGCTCCCCTGTCGCTCGCACCAGCACTGGCTGCAGCACACCGATCTCACGAATCGATGCCGACAGCTCAGCCAGTGACTCCTCGTCGAAGTGCACACGAGGTTGATGCGGGTTGGGAACGATGCTGGTGATCGGCAGATCTTCCAACCGAGGTTGATCGCCGGTGACCACTGCGGTGGCATCGGCGGGAATCAATGCGCCAAGGCCCTTTCCGAGTCCACTAAGCCGCGCCACCGCTGACCTCCTTCGCTACGCCGCGATACGCCGTAGCGCCACGCGATCGAGGATCGAACACAATGATCGGCTGACCAAAGGACGGTGCTTCGGCAAGTCGGGTGGTGCGGGGCACCACCGAACGACAGACCTTGTCGCCGAAGTGTTCGCGCACCTCCTTCACTACTTCCGCAGAGAGCTTTGTTCGCTGGTCGTACATCACACACACGATGGTGCTGACTTCGAGCCGCGGATTCAGGCTGCGCTTCACCAGATCGACGTTGCGCAACAACTGCCCCAGGCCCTCGAGTGCGTAGTACTCGCATTGAATCGGCACCAACACCTCGTTGGCGGCGTTCAGACCATTCACAGTGAGCAGACCGAGCGACGGGGGGCAGTCGATCAGCACGTAGTCGTAATCGTCGAGAACCGCCTCGATGGACCGTCGCAGGCGGTTCTCTCGGCTGAAGGCGGGCACCAACTCGATTTCGGCTCCCGCCAGGTCGAGACTGGCCGGCGCCACGAACAGGTTCTTCACCGACGTGGGTTCGATGCAGTTCTCCAACGGCACCTCGTGCATGATCACGTGGTACATCGATGTCTCGAGCCCACGGTTCTCGATGCCGAGACCCGTGGAGGCATTGCCCTGGGGGTCGAGGTCGACGATGAGGGTGCGGTAGCCCAGTTCAGCAAGGCAGGCACCGAGGTTGATGGTGGTCGTGGTCTTGCCGACACCGCCCTTTTGGTTGGCGACAGCGATCACACGGGGGAGCGGACGGCTCCCCTCGGCTTCTGAGGTCATCGAGGAACATCTCCTGAGCGCTCACGAGCCCGGGGACTAACGGGCGAACAACGACAGAGGATAGCGGACGGCACCGCATGCTGCAGGGATACCAGGGACAACAACCCTGCCTACCAGCGACGATGCACCGAGTGGACCCTCGATCTCCATCGCCAGTGGCGAGTCCACGCTGTTTCACGTGAAACATTCTGGGTCGCCCCCGCCCGGTGGGATCTTCCCTCGAGCATCCGCACCTCCACCGAATGGATGTTTCACGTGAAACATCCAATGGGTTCGGCTGGGCAGAAACCATGACCCAAGCCCGGGTCAGGGAAGGAAGCGCTCAGGCACGCGCGGTCAACGCCACCGGACAGCCCTGCGCATCCGTCGAACGGGGCGCTCGATGTTTCACGTGAAACATCAGCGTCGCAGGAAGGTGCGAACGCCCTCATCGCGGCCGAGGTCCGTCAGTCCCGCCGATGCCAGCATCGGGGCCGGCCAACGGTCCGGGTCGTCCGCCGGAGGTTCGCTCACCACGAGCACGCCGCCGGATCGAAGCAGTGCCGACGCCCACTTGGCTGTGATCGGCGGCGCAGCGAAACTGCGCGCGGTCACGACGTCGAACGAGGCAGGGGAGCGATCGGCAAGAGCCTTCACGTCATCGGCGACCACCGTCACGCGATCCGTCACATCAAGAGCATGCACCGCTCGGCGCAGGAGATCGGCTCGGGTCGCACGCCGTTCGACCAGCGTGATCCTCAACCACGGGCATCGGGCAGCGATCACCAGGCCGGGCAGTCCCCCACCCGACCCCAGATCGACCAAGGTCCCGGCCGTAGCCGGGACCTTGCGTACGTATTGTTCTGCGTGCTCGATGGCACGTGCGATCGACGATTCGCCGATGGCACCCCGAGACTGGATCGCCTCGAGTGCCGCCACCAGGGCGGTGTCGTCAGTCATTCGCCGGAGCGATGATCACCCGGCGGTACGGGTCGTCACCCTCGGAACGAGTGGCAATGCCCTCGAGGTCCGAGAGGGTGTCGTGAATGATCTTGCGATCGGCCGACGACATCGGCTCGAGCACGCGAGCGACGCCGGATGCCTTCACTTCGTCGGCCATCTGCACAGCGAACTTGCCGAGCGCCTCACGACGACGCTCGCGATACCCACCGACATCGATGCGCAAGCGGGTGTCGTGGTCGCCGAGACGACGCTGCGACGCCACACGGGCCAGGTCCTGCACGGCCTGCAGCGTGGTGCCACGGGGTCCGACCAGCAGGCCGAGTTCCTTACCGTGCACTCGCAACTCGAGGTCGTCGCCGTCCTCGACGAGCTCCACGGTGCCCTCGGCGCCGAACGCCTGGATCAGTCCGGTCATGAACTTGCTGGCTTCTTCGCCCACCTGACGTGCATCCACGGCGTGCTCCTCGCTGGTCTGTGCTTGCTGGTTCGATGCTGATTCGGACTTCGGAGCGACTGCCTTCTTGGGCCGTTGCTGCTGCCGTTGGCGGGGTGCACCGCCGCCCGACTTCTCGCCGCGGGCAGCGTTGTTGCGCTCCCCGGCCGGTGCCTTCTCGCCGGCGGCCGGCTTCTCGGTCTTCTCGGCCTTCTCCGACTTGTCGCCGCGCTTACGGTCGCGACGGTCGAGCTTCTGGCGTACCTGCGCCGGACGAACACGGGCCTTCACCCGAGCCTCGCCGCGCACCCGGCCGAACAGACCGGCCTTGGGCTCTTCGAGGATCTCGAACTCTGCGTCCTCCATGTGGACACCGAGTTGATCGAGGGCCTTTTCCTTGGCTTCTTCCAGGGTCTTGCCCGTGGTTTCTACGAATTCCATGTGTGCCGACCTGTCACTTCTTCTTCGAGTTGTTGGCGTCGGGCCGAGCGGCCTTGCCGGTGGACGGCGGGCGTCCACTGGTCTTCGACGCCGTGGGTGTGGGCTTGTTCTTGGGCGGGGTGACCCGCTTGCTGGTGGTGGGGGCGTTCTTGGCTTGCGCCGACGCCTTCTGCTCGGCCTGCTGCTTGGCCTGGGCGAAGAACCCGCCAGACTTGGCGCCGCCGGATTCCTTGTGCAGTTCTCGGGCACGGTCGCCGGCTGCCTGCGCCTGGCGCCCAAGCGATTCCTCGCCCTTGTAGAAGCGGTGCGTGATGTACCAGTTCAGACCGATACGGAACACCGCCTGGGCGAAGTAGTAGATCACCAGACCGGTGAGGTAGAAGCCCATGAAGACGGCGAACACCACCGGCAGGTACTGCATGAGCTTCTGCTGGGTGGGCGACACCGTGGGGGAGACCGCCGCTCGGGACGCCACCATGCGCTGCTGCACGAAGTACAGACCACCCAACAGCAGCACGAGACCCACGTAGAGCAGGCCCTGCGTGAACGACTCGCTCATCATCGAATACGGGCGCTTCGAGAGGTCGAGGCCCCAGGCCATCATCTCGGTCTTGCCTTCGAGCGAGAGGTACAACTCGCTGGTCTTGCTGACGTACTGCGGGGCGAACCCGGTGCCCGCGTCATTCATCGTGGTGAGTCCGTGCAGCACTCGGAACATGATGATGAACACCGGCATCTGCAGCAGCAGAGGGAAGCAGGAGGCCATCGGGTTGACCTTGTGCTCCTGGTAGAGCTTCATCATCTCTTCGTTGAGCTTCTGCCGGTCGCCGCGGTACTGGTTCTGCAGCTTCTTCATCTCCGGCTGGAGCTTCTGCATCTCGAGCATGCCCTTGGTGCTCTTCAGCACCAGTGGCGCCGTCACCAGCATCACCACGAGGGCGATGAGCGAGATGGCCAAGATGTAGTTGTGGGTGATGGCGTAGAACCACGCGAGCAGCGCGGCCGGGTACTCGAACAAACCGGCAATCATGCGACGGACCCCTTCGGGGAGAGATGGGACGAGCGATCAGGGTGTGCCTCAGGCACGGGATCCCAGCCCGATGGGCCAAACGGCCGGCATCGGACCAGGCGACGCAACGTGAGCCAGAGGCCACGCCAGCGACCGTGGACCTCGAGGGCCTCGACGGCGTAGGCGCTGCACGACGGCGTGAAGCGACAGGGGGAGGGGCGACCCTCCACGGCCTTCTGATAGCCGATGACCAGGCGAATCAGGAGGGAATCCGATCGAGCAGGCTGCTCAGATCGAACTGCAGTTCGACGCGTGACTTCGACGCGGCGATGGGTTTGGCGCCGAACAGATACGTTCCCGCCGGCAGTCGGCCGACGGACGACGCGTCCTGCAACATGGCCCGCAGTTGTCGACGTACACGGTTGCGTACCACCGCGGGTCCGAGCGCGCGACCCAGGGCGAACGCCACACGCGGTGGTGTGGTGATGCCATGAGGATCGAGAATGTACGTGCACCACAGGACTCCGGCCCGAGCGCGCTGCCCTTCCGCCGTCAGGCGTGCGAACTCGCGGCGCTCTCGGATGCGCCAGATCAAGCCGACAGCTTGTGGCGGCCCTTGTCGCGCCGTGCCTTCAGCACAGCGCGGCCGGCCCGGGTGCTCATCCGCTGACGGAAGCCATGCTTCTTGGCTCGGCGGCGGTTATTGGGTTGGTAGGTGCGCTTCACGCAGCCCTCCTCGAGCTGCTCTCGGCAGCACTCACGGGTCGACAACAAATTCGTTCGGAACGGCGCGCCGCACAGCGGCGGCAAACGCCAGAACAGCTAGCAAGACTACGGTCGCGCGACACCAAGTGGCAACCGAAGCACGCGCGAGCACCACCGTTCGGAGACGGTGCTGAAATTTGCTACGGTGCGCACCTTGCGCGGTTTTGGTTGTCCACACGATGTGGACAATGATGTGGATGTTGAACAACGTTCAGAAAGGAGGCGCAGGTGAGCGACCATGAACAACTGTGGACAGCCGTTGCGCAACTCCTCCGCGCGCAGGTCTCCGAAGCTGTGTGGTTCTCCACGTTCCAGGACGTAGTTGCCCTGGACAGTGACGCATCCATGGTGCGGGTGAGTGCTCCGAACGCACACACTCGCGACCGCATTTTGTCGCGCTACCTGCCTCTGGTGAGGGATGCTCTCGAAGAAATCGGTGCGGCCCACGTGAACTTCGTGGTCGAAGTGCAGGTCGCCGAAGCCGAGGCCGACGACAGTTGGGCAACCGACGCACCCAGCGACGCCGGCGCATCGCCGAGTCGCGCCACGACTCGCGAGAATGCACCTGGCCGCAGCTCGTCGAGCGCCGAACCCCCGTCGGGTGGCTATGCCCCCGACGGCATGAACCCGCGCTACACGTTCGAGACCTTCGTGAAGGGTGCATCGAACCAGTTTGCGCTCGCCGCTGCCCTACGCGTGGCAGAAACCCCAGGTCGCAGCTACAACCCGTTGTTCATCTACGGTTCTGCCGGTCTCGGCAAGACCCACCTCCTGCACGCCATCGGCCACTACGTGCAGAGCCACTACCAGCACGACATCGTGCGGTATGTGAGCACCGAGACGTTCCTGAACGAGTACGTCGACGCCATCCGTACGAACACCACGGCCAACTTCAAGCGGCGCTACCGCGACATCGACGTGCTGCTCATCGACGACATCCAGTTCATGGAGGGCAAGGAAGGGCTCCAGGAGGAGTTCTTCCATACGTTCAACTCGTTGCACGGCGCCAACAAGCAGATCGTCATCTCCAGCGACCGCATGCCCGATGCCATCCCCACCCTGGAAGAGCGCCTACGTGGTCGCTTCAAGTGGGGCCTCATCACCGACATTCAGCCCCCGGATCTCGAGACCCGCCTCGCCATCTTGCGCAACAAGGCCGAGCGCGACAACAACCCGGTGCCCGCAGAGACGCTCGAGTTCATCGCTTCCCGCATCACCTCGAACATTCGTGCCCTCGAGGGAGCGCTCATCCGCGTCACCGCCTACGCCAGCCTGAACAACGTGCCCATCAGCACGCACCTGGCCGAGCAGCAGTTGGGCGACCTCATCGGCGATATCTACGTGAAGCCTCGCACCGACGACGAACTGCTGAACGAGATGGCGATCATCCTCGGGTTCAGCGTGGAAGCGCTCCGAGGCAAGAGCCGGCAGCGACCCCTGGTCACCGCACGTCAGATGGCGATGTACGTCTTCCGTCAGCTCACCGACCTCTCGTACCCCGCCATCGCACGACTCTTCGGTGGCCGCGACCACACCACCGTGATTCACGCCGTGGAGAAGATCCAGCACCTGATGATGGAGCGCAAGCAGATCTACGACCAGGTGACCGATCTCATGCAGCGATTGCAGCACTCATGAAGGCCGCGCGCACCATGTGGACGACGGCCTCCGCGCGGGGGACAATGCCACAGTTGTCCACCGAACTACACACGCGTCGTTTCGCAGGTGTGGACGCGTGGGGAAACCGGTGTGGATGTAGTTCTGGCACCTACGCTGGTGCAACACGGGGTTGTGCACAATCCACAGCCCTTATTACCTCTATTACTTCTATGCAGACATCCTGTCGAGAAAGGCAACGCTGTGAAGTTCCGTTGTGAGCGTGAGGCGCTGGTCGAAGCGCTGACCACCGCAGGCCGTGCCGCCACAGGCCGCTCCGGGTCCCTTCCGGTGCTGTCCGGAATTCGTCTCGAACTCGTGGGCGATCGCCTCACCGTCACCGGTACCGACCTGGATCTCACGATTCAGCTCACCACCGAAGTCGGCGGCGAGCGCGACGGCGGTGTGGTGGTGAACGCCAAGTTGGCTGCCGACATCGTTCGGTCGTTGAACACCGGCAAGGTCGAAGTGGCGCTGGAGGGTGACGAAGTCACCATCAGCAACGGCCGGTCGCAGTTCTCGGTGCGTCCGCTCAGCCTCGACGACTATCCGAAGTTGGCCACCCCGGTCAGCCAGTCGGTCACGCTCCCGTCTGCCGAGTTCGGTGATTCCTTGCGTCAGGTCACCCGGGCGGCGAGCAACGACGATCAGCGTCAGATCCTCACCGGCGTGCTGATGGCCGCCGAGGCCGACGGGCTGCGAATGGTGGCAACTGACTCGTACCGACTCGCCGTCCGCGATCTCGCAGGCCACCAGGTGCTCGCCGCCGACCAGAAGGTCATCATTCCCGGTCGCGCGCTCACCGAACTGCAGCGTCTGGTGAATGCCGGCCCCGAAGTGGTGATGCGTCTCGGCGATCGCGATGCCCAGTTCGAAGTGGGCAACACCAAGCTCACCACCCGCCTCATCGAGGGCGAGTTCCCGAACTATGGCCAGTTGCTGCCCAAGACGCCTATGAACGACCTCACGGTGAGCCGCGAAGAGTTGCTCGACGCGGTGCGCCGAGTGAAGATCCTGGCCCGCGACTCCACCCCGGTGCGGTTGCACATGTCGGCCGACATGTTGCGGCTCGAGGCCATCACGCAGGACGTCGGCAATGCATCCGAAGAACTCGACGCGAAGTACGACGGGCCCGACCTCACGGTGGCGTTCAACCCCGACTACTTGGTCTCGGGTGTGGAGGCGTGCAGCGGCGAGAAGATCACGCTGTCCACCACCGACGCGCTGCGGCCGGCCGTGGTGCGCGGTGATGGTGTGTCGGATTACCTGTACCTGCTGATGCCGGTCCGGGTGCCGTAAGTCGCTTCCATGATCGGTGATCTGTCGGTCCGCGTGATGCGCGCCGACGAATGGGCTGCGGCTCGGCAGGTCTCCATCGACGCGATGGGGCTGCGACTGTGATCGTCACCCGACTGGAGTTGGTCGACTTCCGCAACTACCGCGAGGCCTCGTTCGATTTCCACCCCGGCATCACGGCGGTGGTGGGCCTGAATGGCCAGGGCAAGACGAACCTCGCCGAGTCGATGGCGTACCTGGCGTCACTCGACAGTTTCCGTGGCGCCCCCACCGAGGCACTGATTCGCGTGGGTGCCGACACGGCGGTCGTGAGGGCCACCGTGTTGCACCCCGACGGCCGCGAAGTGTTGGTGGAGTTGGAGCTCAGCCGACAGGGCCGCAACCGGGTGCAGGTGAACAAGCAGCGTCTCGGCCGCACCCGCGACCTGCTGGGCATCATGCGCGTCACCGTGTTTTCGCCCGACGACCTGTTCCTGGTGAAGGGCGGGCCCAACGAGCGTCGCCGATTCCTCGACGACACCCTGGTGGCGCTGGCCCTGAAGTACGACGCGATGCGACTGGAACTGGATCGCATCGTGAAGCAACGCAACGTGCTGCTGAAGCAGGCCGGTGGGCGGTTGAACGACGAACTGGAAGTCACCCTCGATGTGTGGGACATGAAGCTGGCCGAGGTGGGCGACCAGTTCGGCCATGCTCGCGCCGTGCTGGTGGCCAGGTTGGCGCCGATGGTGCAGGAGGCGTACGAGCAGTTGGCCGACCGGCCTTCGGCCGTGGAATTGCGCTACGAACCTGCCTGGAGGGTGCGCGGACTGGCGGCGTCGTTGGCCGAGGCCCGCACCGACGACGTGCGTCGCGGTGTCAGCACCATCGGTCCGCATCGAGACGACGTCGACCTGTTCATCGGCGGCCTTCCGGCCCGCACCCACGCCAGCCAGGGCGAACAGCGCACGATGGCGCTGGCGTTGCGTCTTGCAGCTCACCGCATGGTGGCCGAGAAGGTTGGCAGCAGCCCGGTGCTGGTGCTCGACGACGTGCTCAGTGAACTGGACCCCACACGTTGCTCGGCCCTGCTGCGCAACCTGCCGCCGGGCCAGGTGGTGCTCACGACAGCGGGTGTCCTGCCCGATGCCGCCCACCCTGATGCGATTGTGCGCATCTCGGATGGCACAGTGGTGCTGTGAGACACGACGAGCCGGTCCGATTGGGCGACAGCCTGCACGGGGTGATGAAGTCGCTGCGTCCCGACACCCAGGGGCGGGTACAGCCGGCAGCAAGCACCCTTGGCGGCGTGTTCGGCCGGTGGGAAGAAGCGGTCGGAGCGGCGGTCGCAGCCCACGTGCAACCGGTGAAACTCGACGGCACCACCCTCGTGGTGGAGGTCGACGACCCCGCCTGGGCCACCCAACTGAAGTTCCTCGAGAGCACCATGAAGACGCGGCTGGCGGAGGTGGCCGGAGCCACGGTGGAGCGCATCGAGGTGCGGGTGGCGCGGCCGCGCTGAACGTCGCCGGTAGGGCCGTTCCAGAGCCCGAGAAACACCCGAAAATACCGGTGCTGGAGGGGGCTACCCTCCCCCTCTTCATCACACCCCTCAGGTAGACTGGGCACCACTTGCGACCACGGTTCTGCACCCCCCTGCGGAACCCACGTGTCGCCTCCGTATCCGCAGGTCACGGCCTGTTTTCTCCCCGAACTGATCGAGGTGTGTGTGGCTTCCGATGCCAAGCAACCGAGTGCCGATTACGGCGCCAAAGACATCCAGGTCCTGGAGGGCCTCGACCCGGTCCGAAAGCGGCCCGGTATGTACATCGGGTCCACCGGTTTGCAGGGTCTCCACCACCTGATTTGGGAGGTTGTCGACAACTCCGTCGACGAGGCGATGGCGGGCTTTTGCACGCGTATCACGGTGGTGTTGCTGCCCGATGGCGGCTGCCGTGTGGAGGACAACGGTCGCGGTATTCCGGTCGACCCCTACCCGTCCGGCCCGCACAAGGGCAAGAGCGCTGCCGAGGTCGTGCTCACCGTCCTCCACGCCGGCGGCAAGTTCGGCGGCGAGGGCTACAAGGTCTCCGGCGGTCTCCACGGTGTGGGCGTCAGCGTGGTGAACGCGCTCTCCGAGCGCCTGTTCATCCAGATCGACAAGAACGGTAAGCGCTACGAGCAGGAGTACGCCAAGGGCGGTAAGCCCCAGGGCAAGCTCACCGAGGTGGGTGCCACTCCGGCCAAGGGGCGTACCGGTGGCACCAGTGTCTCGTTCTGGCCCGATCCGGTCATCTTCGCCTCCGAAGGCACCGAGTTCGTGTCGCGCACGGTGCTCGAGCGCCTGCAGACCATGGCGTTCCTGAACCGCGGCCTCGAAATCGTCTTCAAGGACGAGCGTGAGGGCAAGGAACAGGAAGTCACCTTCCAGTACAAGGGTGGCGTCACCGACTTTGTGCGGCACCTCAACGCTTCCAAGGAAGCCCTGTTCAACAAGGTCGCTCACTTCGAAGACGAAGACGATGAAGGCGGCCAGACGCTCGACATCGCCCTCCAGTGGAACACCGGCTACCACGAAGGTATCCACGGCTATGCCAACGGCATCAGCACCATCGAGGGCGGCATGCACGTGGAGGGCTTCAAGACCGCCCTCACCAGCGTGCTCAACAAGTACGCCCGCGCCAAGGGCCTGCTGAAGGAAAAGGACGACAACCTCCTCGGCGAAGACATTCGCGAGGGCATTACGGCCATCATCGCCGTGAAGTTGCGTGAGCCGCAGTTCGAAGGCCAGACCAAGGCCAAGCTCGGCAACGTGCCGATGCGCAGCTTCGTGCAGAAAGCCACCAACGAGAAGCTCGCCGAATGGCTCGACGAGAACCCCACCGAGGCCAACAAGGTGGTGAAGAAGGCGCAGTCGGCGGCCCAGGCTCGTGTTGCCGCCAAGAACGCTCGCAACGCCATTCGCCGCAAGACCGCCCTCGCCGGAGCCGGCATGCCCGACAAGCTGAAGGACTGCAGCAGCGGCAACCCGGAGGAGAGCGAACTCTTCATCGTGGAAGGCGACTCTGCCGGTGGTTCGGCGCTGAACGCCCGCGACCCGCGCACGCAGGCGCTGCTGCCCATCCGCGGCAAGATCCTCAACGTCGAGCGAGCCCGCCTCGACAAGATGCTGAAGAACAACGAGATCCAAGCGCTCATCACCGCCATCGGTGGCGGCGTCGGCGACGAGTTCGATGTGGCCAAGGCCCGCTACCACAAGGTCATCGCCCTGTGCGACGCCGACGTGGATGGCAGCCACATCCGCACCCTGCTGCTCACCTTCTTCTTCCGCCAGATGCGCGGGCTCGTGGAGGCCGGCTACGTGTACATCGCTCAGCCGCCGCTCTTCTCCACCCTGGTGGGCAAGGAGAAGATCTATCTCAAGGACGAGCACGCCAAGGCGCGCTTCCTGGAAGAGCACCCCAACCACAAGAACGACTTCAACCGCCTCAAGGGCCTCGGCGAGATGGACTGGCAGGAGCTCAAGCCCACCACCATGGACACCGCGTCCCGCACCCTGCTGCAGGTGACGGTGGAAGAAGCCGCTGTCGCCGACGAGATCACGAGCGTCCTGATGGGCGACGACGTGGAATCCCGCAAACAGTTCATCACCGCCAACGCCCGCGACGTACGAAACCTGGACTTCTGATCGATGACTGACACACCCAATCCCCCCGAGAGCACCCCGCCCGGCGACGACATCCAACCGGTCCAGTTGCAGGACGAGATGGAGCGCAGCTTCATCGACTACGCCATGTCGGTCATCATGTCGCGCGCCCTGCCCGACGTGCGCGACGGCCTGAAGCCGGTGCACCGCCGCATCATCTGGGACATGGACCAGCAGGGCTTCCGCCCGAACCGCGCCCACGTGAAGAGCGCTCGCGTCACCGGCGACACGATGGCGAAGTACCACCCGCACGGCAACTCGGCCATCTACGACGCACTCGTGCGTATGGCCCAGCCGTTCAGCCTGCGTCACCCGCTCATCGACTTCCACGGCAACTACGGCTCCCCCGACTTCGGTGCCGCCGCCGAGCGTTACACCGAGTGTCGCCTCGACCCGTTGGCCATGCAGATGTTGGCCGACATCGACGAAGAGACCGTCGACATGCAGGCGAACTACGACAACACCACCGAAGAACCCACGGTGTTGCCGGCCCGCTTCCCGAACCTGCTCGTGAATGGCAGCCAGGGCATCGCCGTGGGTATGGCCACCAGCATCCCGCCGCACAACCTCGGCGAGGTCATCGACGCCACCATTCACCTCATCGACAACCCGGAGGCCACCGCCGACGACCTGATGGGCTTCGTGAAGGGCCCCGACTTCCCCACGGGCGGCATGATTCTCGGCCGCGCCGGGATCATCGACGCCTATCGCACAGGTCGCGGCAGCATCAAGATGCGTGCTACTGCCACGATCGAAGAGGGCCGTCGCGGCCAGATGCAGATCATCGTCACCGAGCTGCCCTATCAGGCGAGCTGCTCGGCCATCGCTGGCCGTATCCAGGAGCTGGTGGATGCCGGCGATCTCGATGGCATCGCCGACGTGAACGACGGCTCCGCTGCGGCGAAGACGAACCTCATCATCACCCTCAAGCGCGACGCGAACGCCAACGTGGTGCTGAACAACCTCTACAAGCTCACCCAGCTGCAGAGCAGCTTCCCGGTGAACATGGTGGCGCTGGTGCATGGTGTGCCGCGCACCCTGAACCTCGTGCAGGCGCTGCAGGGTTACATCGAGCACCAGGTGGAAGTCATCACCCGGCGCACGCAGTACCGCCTCGACAAGGCGAAGCGCCGCGAACACATCCTCGAGGGTCGTATCAAGGCCCTGAATGTGATCGACGAGATCATCGCCCTCATCCGGGCCAGCGACGATGCTGCAGCCGCCAAGACCGGCCTGATGGCGGCCCCGTTCGAGTTCACCGAACTGCAAGCCACCGACATCCTCGAGATGCGCCTGTCGCAACTCACCCGGCTCAGCCGTATCGACCTGCAGACCGAACTCGACGACGTGCGGGCC
>CANHST010000068.1 GCA_947463235.1 Acidimicrobiaceae bacterium | reverse complement strand
TCGACCTCTCCAGCGAGCCGCTCATCCTGGTGTGCGCCGCCGGATTGGTGGGTGGCACCGCCGACGACGTGGCGAAGGAAGTTGCCATCTACAAGGCCCACAAGGCCACGCCCATCGTGGTGGCCACCGATGCCGACGAGCGGTTCAGCGGTGCCGCTGCCGTACTGACGGTGCCGTCGGTGGATTCCTCGCTGGCGTTCGTGTTGTCGGCGATGACCGGGCACCTGTTCGGCTACGAGGCCGCGCTGGCAATCGACGCATCAGCTCGTCCGCTGCGCGAGGCACGCGAGGTCATCGAACACGCGCTGGCCCACACCGAGGTGGGCGACGCCGTGCTCGGCGAGGTGAAGACGGGCATCGTGGCGCACGCCGAGAAGTTCCTCGACGGACTGCGCGCCCACACCTACGACGGTCACCTGGAAGCCAGCACCGCAGTGCGCCTGATGGGGTTGCTGCGCGACCTGGCCAGTGACGCGCCGCTGGAGGCCTACCAGCGGGCCACCGGCAAGATCGCCACGCCGAGCGCACTGGTTGATGATCTCACCGCTGCGCTCACGCGGGCCATCGAAGAACTCACCCGCCCGGTCGATGCCATCAAGCATCAGGCCAAGACGGTCACCGTGGGCATCAGCCGCAACGACGAAGGCGTGCTCGACCGTCCGTTGGTGCAGGAGTTGCTGTCCACCGGTGCAGGCCGCGATCGCATCAGCTACCGCACGCTGAAGGTGCTGGCCGATCTCTCGCCCGCTGTCGAGTCGGTGGCCGGCTACACCCGGTATGCCATCGAGGGCGATCCGCAGGATGGCGCAACCATCGCCATCGTCGATCGTGGCGGTCTATCGCGCGACGTGCCCAGCCGTGTGGAGTCCAACTCGCAGTTGGTGGGCACCAAGCGGCGTGTGGCCAGCGACAAGGAAGTGCTGGTTGCTCGAGGCCGCAAGGATGGCCGCACCGTGGTGTTCGTGCCCGAAGTGAAGGGCGGTACCTGCACCGGCATCACGCTGCTGCACGTTCGCTTCCACGACCACCTGCCTGCCGCCACGATGCGCGGCGTGCTGCAGGGGTACGACCGTCGCTACGACCGACTGGTCGACTGGGTCACCGAAACCGAAGGCGACTTCCGCGACGACCTGCTGGCCGATCTGCCGGTGGCCGACCTGTTGATCCTGCCGATCAGCGATGCGGCCGATCACTGGCGCCGTTCGTGAACCTGGTGTTGCGTGATTAGGGGAGTGGGCGTCGACGCTGTCGACATCGAGCGCTTCCGCACATCGCTGCACCGCACCCCCACGATGCGCGAGCGCTTGTTCGTGGCCGAGGAGCTCGAGTACGTGGCCCCGAAGGTGGACCCCGTCCCATCGCTGGCCGCTCGCTTCGCCGCCCGCGAGGCAGTGATGAAGGCAATGGGTGTGGGGCTGGGTGCGTTCGGCTTCCACGAGGTCTGGGTCACGCGAGCCGAGAGCGGCCAGCCGATGCTGGCCGTCACCGGCCGAGCGCTGGAGTTGGCGGTCGACCGCGGCATCACCCACTGGCACCTCAGCATCACCCACACCCACCTCGTGGCCATCGCGCACGTGGTGGCCGAACATCAAGCGGCGTAGTGTCGCGGGCGATGCTGCCCATCCTCACTCCCTCCGAGATGCGCGCTGTCGACGCGGCCGAGGCGCACCGAATCGACGCGCTCATCGAGCGTTCCGGCGCAGCGGTTGCCCGCTCGGCGGTTCGGATGCTCGGTGGCACCTACGGCCGCACGGTGAATGTGATCGCCGGGCGAGGCAACAACGGTGCCGATGGAAGGGTTGCGGCTCGTCTGCTCGAGCAGCGCGGGGTGAAGGTGCGACTGTTCTCGGCCGACGGTTGCCCGGCGGTGCTGCCCAGTGCCGACCTCGTGATCGATGCCGCCTATGGCACGGGGTTCCATGGCGTCTGGAACGCGCCCGATGTGGGCGTTGCGAAGGTCTTGGCGGTCGATGTTCCCAGCGGTGTGGATGCGCTCACCGGTGCCGTGCCCGGCACCGCGATTCCCGCCGATCGAACGATCACGTTCCAAGCCCTGAAGCCGGGCCTGCTGCTGCCGCCGGGCAGCGCCTACGCAGGTGATCTGGAAGTGGCCGACATCGGTCTGAGTGCGGGCGTGGCCACCCACGCACATGCGCACCTCGTGCAGGGCAGCGACGTGGCTGCGTGGCTGCCGCAGCGACACCTCGACGCGCACAAGTGGGTGGCTGCGGTCCGACTGGTTGCCGGCAGTGTGGGCATGACGGGCGCTGCCGTGTTGGCGGCCCGCGGTGCCACCCGCGCCGGTGCCGGAATGGTGCAACTCAGCGGGGTGGGCAGCCTCGTGGTGGACGCGCCTGCCGAAGTGGTGCAGCGTCCGCTTCAGGGAATCGGCTGGGGTCGCTCGCTGCTGGATGGACTTGCCCGTTTCCATTCGCTTGTCATCGGGCCCGGCATCGGGCGAGACGATGCCACCGCAGCAGAGACACGCGCCGTGGTGCTGGAAGCCGCCGTGCCCACGGTGGTCGATGGCGACGCGTTGTTCGCCATGGCGTGGAACGCGCAGGGCGCCGGTGCCTTGCTGCGTCAACGCATGCGGCCCACGGTGCTCACGCCGCACGACGGCGAGTTCGCATTGCTCACCGGCACTGCGCCCGGCGCAGATCGCATGGTGGCGGCTCGCCGTCTGGCAGCCGACACGGGTGCAGTGGTGCTGTTGAAGGGCCCGGCCACTGTCGTGGCCGACCCGGCGGGACGCGTGCTGGTGGTGACTGCGGGCGATGAGCGACTTGCCACCGCCGGCACAGGTGATGTGCTTGCGGGCATCGTCGGGGCACTGCTGGCCCAGGGGCTCGATGCGTTCGAGGCGGCCGCTGCCGGTGCGTGGCTGCACGGCCGGGCAGCACGCTCCGGACCGTCGCAGGGGTTCCTTGCGGGCGACATCCCCGACCTGTTGCCGGCGGTGTTGGAGAGTCTGGCGTGAGGGCGGGGTCATGAGTCGTTGGGCGTGGGCGGAGGTGGATGCGTCGGCCATCGAGCACAACGTGCGCGCGCTGGCGGATGGATCCAGTTCGGCATGGCCGGTGCAGGTCTGGGCTGTGGTGAAAGCCAATGGCTACGGGCACGGGGCAGTCACTGCCGCTCGTGCTGCATTGGCGGGCGGCGCCAGTGGGTTGTGCGTGGCATTGGTGCAAGAGGGCGTGCAGTTGCGACAGGAGGGCATCGAGGCGCCGATCCTGGTGCTGTCCGAGCAGCCGCACGCGCAGCTGCCGTCCGCGATCGAACACGGGCTTCGGCTCACCGTGTATCGCCCCGAGTACCTCGCTGTGTTGGAGGCCATCGGAGCGACCGCCGTGCCGGTGCACCTGAAGATCGACACGGGGATGCATCGCGTTGGTGCTCAGCCCGCCGAGGCGGTCGCGTTGGCGGATGCTGTTTCCCAGTCGCCGGCCGCGTGGCTGGAGGGTGTGTTCACCCATCTCGCCGTCGCTGACGAACCCGACGACCCCTTCACCCGCACACAACTGGATCGCTTCGACGCGGTGCTCGACGATCTCAGCGCCACCGGCCATCGTCCGCTGCTGGTGCATGCCGCGAACTCGGCGGGGGCCATCGTGCACCCTCGAGCCCGGTACTCGATGGTGCGGCCCGGCATTGCCATCTACGGCATCTCGCCCGGCGGAGGCGTTGATCGCATGGTGGAGGAACTTGGCCTGCGGCCAGCGATGTCGCTCCATGCCCGAGTGTCGATGGTGAAGCGCGTGAGCGCCGGCGATCGCATCTCCTACGGGCTACGCCACACATTCGATGCCGACACGACGGTGGCCACGGTGCCCATCGGATATGCCGACGGCGTGCCGAGGCGGCTGTGGAACTGTGGGGGAGAGGTGCTCATCCGTGGTGCTCGACGGCCCATCGTTGGCGTGATCACCATGGACCAACTGATGGTGGACATCGGCGACGACATCGTGGAAGTGGGCGATGACGTGGTGTTGTTGGGCCAGCAGGGTGCGGAGCGAATCACCGCTACCGAGTGGGCGAACGCGCTCGGCACCATTGCGTACGAGATCGTGTGTGGCATCTCGGCTCGCGTGGACCGCCGCGTCAGCTGACCGCGCTCTAGCATCGTTGGTGTCATGTTGCATCTGCGCGCATCGTCACTGAACGACACCCTTGCCATTGCGGCCACCATTGCGGGCATGTCGCGCTCCGGTGATCTGGTGGTGCTGGCGGGTGAGATGGGTGCGGGCAAGACAGCGTTCGCGAAGGGGTTCGGCGCCGAGTTGGGTGTCACCGAACCGATCACCTCGCCCACGTTCACGTTGGTGCACAGCTACGACGCAGGCCGCATCACGTTGCATCACGCCGACATCTACCGACTCAGCACCCACCATCAAGTGGCCGACCTGGCGCTGGCCGAGTTGCTCGAGTACGACGGCATCGTGCTGCTCGAGTGGGGCGACGTGGTGGCCCAAAGCTTGGGCGATCATCTCTTCGTGCAATTGGTGGCCGACCTCGACGACGAGAACGTGCGCACCATCACCATCAACGGCTCGGGCCGCACCTGGGCGACGCGCTGGGACCGCCTCACCGCTGCGTTGGGAGCGTTCGAATGTTGATCCTCGGTATCGAAACCGCGACGCCACAGGTGAGTGTTGCCATCGGCGGGCATGAAGGTGTGCTCGGTCAGTTCGAGGTGTCGCGTGGCCGGCGCCACGCCGAGACCCTCACCCCAGCCATCGAGTTCCTGTGTCGACAAGCCGATGTGGGCATCAGTGAGTTCGGTGCCATCGCTGTCGACATTGGTCCCGGGTTGTTCACCGGCATGCGTGTGGGTTTGGCGGCCGGCAAGGCGATTGCCCAGGCCTTACGAGTCCCGATGATCGGCATCAGTTCGCTCGACCTGCTGGCCTTCCCTCTGCGGTACACCGACCGCACCATTGCTGCCGTCATCGACGCTCGCAAGGGCGAACTGTTCTATGCCTTCTATCTCGCGGTGCCGGGGGGCATTCAACGGGTCACCGAGCCGCGTGTCGGTTCCCCCGACGATCTCGCCGCCGATCTGATGGCCCGCGGTCAGAACGTGATCCTCGTGGGTGATGGCGCGTTGCGGTACCGCGAGGAACTCGATGCCAGCATTCGCTGCGAGTTCGCCGAGCAGTTCCTCTCGTACCCGTCGGCTGCACCGCTGGTGCAGTTGGCTCACGCTCGAGCGCTGCGCGAGGAGTGGGTGAACCCGTGGGAGATCCAGCCGCTCTATCTTCGGGCGCCCGATGCGCAGATCAACTGGAGCACTCGCGAGGTGGCGTCGTGAGCGTGCTCTCGCGCCTGTTGGGCAAGTCGGCCACCGACGGCATGACCGTCGAACCGTTGCGCAAGAAGCACCTCGCCGATGTGATGCCCATCGAACATGCCTCCTACCCGAAGCCGTGGTCGGCGAACGTGTTCCAGAGCGAGTTGGAGATGTTCCGGCGCGGTGAACGCACCTACCTCGCAGCACTCCAAGGTCGCGCTCTGATGGGCTATGCGGGAATGCTGTATGCGGCCGACGACGGTCACGTCACGAACATCGCCGTCGGAGCTCGCTACCAGCGCCAGGGTGTGGCCACCCGTCTGCTCGCCGAACTGGCATGGGCTGCGATCGAACGCGGCAGCACCGGCCTCACGCTGGAGGTTCGGGTCAGCAACACCAGCGCGCAGGCGCTGTACGAGCGCTTCGGCTTCGAGAGCGCCGGCATTCGCAAGAACTACTACGAGAACGTGGAGGATGCCATCGTCATGTGGCGGCACGGCATCCTCGACGCCTCCTATCGTGCTCGCCTGAGCGAGCTGTGCCCGGAGGCCGCCCGATGAACCGTCATATGCGCCCGGTGGGCGACGACACCCTCGTGCTCGGTATCGAGACCAGCTGCGATGAGACCGCTGCTGCACTGGTGATGGGCGGCTACGACGTGGTGAGTAGCGCCGTGAGCACGCAGGTGGATCTGCATGCCCAGTTCGGTGGTGTGGTGCCCGAGATCGCCAGCCGTGCGCACCTGGATCTGCTGAACCCGATGGTGGCTCGGGCCATCGTGGAAGCCGGTGTGGAACCTGAGCGCATCGACGCCGTTGCGTGCACCGTGGGGCCAGGCCTCATTGGTGCGCTGCTGGTAGGCGTGTCGGCGGCGAAGGCGCTGGCGCTCACGTGGGACGTGCCATTCATCGGCGTGAACCACATGGAGGCCCACCTCTACGCTGCATTCCTCGAAGACCCCACGCTGCAGTTCCCGCTCGTGGTCATGCTCGTTTCCGGTGGGCACACGATGCTCATCGAGATGCAGGACCACGGCCGTTACCGACTGCTGGGGCAGACCATCGACGATGCCGCTGGCGAGGCATTCGACAAGGTGGCCCGATTCCTCGGCCTCGAGTATCCCGGAGGCCCCGCCATCGACCGCGAGGCCGTGCACGGCGACCCTGAGGCCATTCGTTTCCCGCGAGCCATGCTCCACGAAGGGCTGGACTTCAGTTTCAGCGGATTGAAGACCTCAGTGATGAACCACGTGCGCAAGCACCCCGACGTGTCCACGGCCGACGTTGCCGCCTCATTCCAGGCGGCGGTGGTCGATGTGCTGGTGCAGAAGGCCCGCCGTGCCGCCGAGCAGGTGGGCGCCAAGGGCTTGGTGCTCGGTGGCGGTGTGGCAGCGAACTCGCTGCTGCGCGAACGGTTCCTGTCGGTGTGCACCGAGGCGGGTATTCAGGGCTTCCTGCCGAGCCGGGCGATGTGCACCGACAATGCGGCGATGATCGCCGCCGCCGGGTGGCATCGACTGCGCAGTGACGGGCCTACGTCGCTGGATGCGGGTGCCTACCCGAACATGCGTCTGCAGTTCCTGCCGTGAGCACTCGCCTCGAAGCCTTCGTCGTCGCTGCCCCTGGTCTGGAGCCGCTGGTGCAGACCGAACTCGTGAAGCTCGGCGTGCGGCCGGCCAACGTCACCCATGGTGGCGTGAACTGCTCGCTCACCTGGCCGCAACTGTGGGCCGTGCACCTCAAGTCGCGGATGGCCACCCGTGTGCTGGTGCGGGTCGCCCGTTTCAAGGCGGATGGGTTCGACACGCTCACCGCGGGCCTGGCGCGCATCGATTGGTCGGCCTGGCTTCCGGCAGGTGGTGTGGATGTGGCTGCATCCACCGACGGCAAGTCGAAGCTGTTCCACACCGGTGCCATCGCCGAGCGCGTCGTCGCGCAGATCGGCCGGGGTGAGGGCACGCAGCAGGTGCTGGTGCGTGTGCAGCGCGATGTGGTGACGGTCTCCGTCGATGCCACCGGGCCCGCGCTGCACAAGCGCGGCTACCGCGGTCCGGCCGGTAAGGCACCGATGCGCGAGACGTTGGCAGCGGCACTGTTGGTGGCATCCGAGTGGGATGTGAAGAAGCCCCTCGTCGATCCGTTCTGCGGTTCGGGAACCATCGTCATCGAGGCGGCCATGCGAGCCCGTCGCATCGCCCCGGGTCGTCACCGCACGTTCCAATTCATGCAGTGGCCGTCGTTCGACGCCGTGGCGTGGGAACGATTGGTGAAGGGTGCCGACAGCGACGTCATCGACCGTTGCCCACCGTTGCTGGCATTCGACCGCGACGACGGCGCCGTGGCAGCCACGCTGGCGAATGCAACCACCGCCGGTGTCGCTGGGCAGATCAACGCCGAGCGCCGCGCCGCGTCGGATCTGGTGCTGCCCTCCACCGCTGGCTGGATCGTGAGCAACCCGCCGTACGGGGCCCGCGTCGGTGGTCCCGATGTGCGCGACCTCTACGACCGGTTTGGCGATGTGCTGCGCGAGCGCGCCCGCGGCTGGCACGTGGCGTTGCTGGCGTCGCGCGACACGCCGGTCACTCGGTTGAAGCTGCCGTTGGTGCCGATGTTGGAAACCACCAACGGCGGCATCGCCGTAGCCGTCCAGTCGGGCACCGTCCCCTCCTGAGTTCGTGGCCTCTCCGCCCGGTCCTCTCTGCCCGGTCCTTTTGGGGAAGAGTCGCAGGTACCGTACGGGGCCGTGAAGATCGGGTCGCTCGCTCCTGTCGCGCCGGTGGTGTTGGCGCCGATGGCGGGCGTCACCAACGCGCCCTTCCGCACGATGTGTCGCGAGTTCGCCCCGGGCCTGCTGTACGTGAACGAGATGGTGATGGCCACCGCCGTGGTGCATGGCAATGCCAAGACCGAGCGGATGATGACGTTTGCTCCCGATGAGACGCCGCGCAGCCTTCAGCTCTACGGCAGCGACCCGGTGATGGTGGGCGAGGCCGTGCGCAAGCTCTGCGGCGAAGGTCGAATCGACCACATGGACATGAACTTCGGCTGCCCGGCTGCGAAGGTGACGCGTCGTGGTGGCGGGGCCGCTGTGCCGGCCAAGCCGAAGCTGCTGCGCGCCATTGTGAAGGCGGCCGTGGAGGCTGCGTCGCCCTACGGAGTGCCCGTCACCATCAAGTTTCGCAAGGGGCTGTACGACAGCCTGCTCACCTATGTGCAGACGGGTCGCATCGCTGCCGAGGAAGGCGTGGCCGCCATCGCCCTGCACGCTCGCACCGCCGAGCAGCACTATGCCGGCACGGCCGATTGGGATGCCATCGGGGAGCTGAAAGCTGCGGTGCCCGAGATCCCGGTGCTCGGCAACGGCGATATCTGGGAGGCATCCGATGCCGTGGCGATGATGCGCCACACCGGTTGCGACGGCGTGGTGGTGGGCCGTGGGTGCCTCGGTCGTCCGTGGCTGTTCCGCGATCTCGTCGATGCGCTGAACGGGCGTGCGATTCAACCCACGCCGCAGCTCGGCGAGGTGTGCGACGTGATGGCGCGTCATGCGGCGCTGCTGGCCCAACACATGGGCGAGAACCTGGCGATGCGCGACTTCCGCAAGCACACGGCCTGGTACTTCACCGGCTATCCGGTGGGTGGAGAGATGCGCGGCAAGTTCGCCATGGTCAGCACGCTCGGCGAACTGCACGACCTCATCGGCCTGCTCGACCCCACCACGGTGATCGTGCCCGGCGGCGAACGCATTCGTCGTGGCCACACCAACGGCCCCATTCGCGTGGCGTTGCCCGAGCACTACCTCGACCATCTCGACGACGACGTCGTGCCCGACGACGATGCCGTCATGGCGGTGTCGGGCGGATGACGCTCGTGGTGCTGGGCTCGGCGTCGCCTCGGCGCAGCGATCTCTTGGCGCAACTCGGCGTGGAGTTCACCGTCGTGTCGCCCGACATCGACGAGACACCGCTGCCCGGGGAAACGCCGGTCGACTACGTGCGCCGGTTGGCCATCGCCAAGTCGCATGCGGTGCCCGCCGATGCCGACGCTCTGGTGATCACCGCCGACACCACCGTGGACCTCGGCGGCGAAATCCTGTCGAAGCCCGACGATGCCGAGCACGCGAAGGCCATGCTGCGCAAGCTGTCGGCCCGCACGCACAGGGTGCACACCGGGGTGGCGGTGCGTCGCGGTGATGCGGTGGTGCACGACGTGGTCACGTCGCTGGTCACCTTCACCCCACTCACGGCGGCGTCCATCGAGTGGTACGTGGGCACCGGTGAGCCGCTCGACAAGGCGGGCGCCTACGCAGTGCAGGGCGCGGGCGGGGTATTCGTGCAGCGTGTGCGCGGCAGTGTCAGCAATGTGGTGGGACTTCCCCTCCACACGCTGGTTCGACTGGCCGGCGAACTGGGCATCAGCCTCGTCGGTTGAGGCGCTCGCCCCACGTGGGCAGGAATTCGGGCAACCCGGGCAGGATTTCATGCCCACGTCGAGCGAGACCGGTTCGGTTAGCACTCTCGGCTTTCGGTTGCTAACCGGTGGGTCGGGGCCGTAGTCTGGCACTCACCCCGGCCGAGTGCTAACGACGCCGGTTCCTGAACCATACGAGTGCTCTTGCCAACGGAGGCCTGCACCCATGAATCTCAAGCCCCTCGATGACCGCATCGTCGTGAAGCCCAACGAGGCCGAGCAGACCACTGCTTCGGGTCTCGTGATCCCCGACACCGCCAAGGAAAAGCCCCAGCAGGGCGAAGTCCTGGCCGTCGGCCCCGGCCGCTGGAGCGACGACAAGGGCGCGCACACCGCGCTCGACGTGAAGGTCGGCGACACCGTGCTGTACAGCAAGTACGGCGGCACCGAAGTGACCGTGGAGGGCAAGGATCTGCTGATCCTCACCAGCCGCGACGTCCTCGCGATCGTGCAGAAGTGAGCCACTGAACCAACATGGCGAAGCAACTGAAGTTCCACGAGGAAGCGCGACGCGCCCTCGAAGCCGGCGTCAACAAGCTGGCCGACACCGTCAAGGTCACGCTCGGGCCGAAGGGCCGCAACGTCGTCCTCGACAAGAAGTTCGGCGCCCCCACCATCACCAATGACGGTGTGTCCATCGCGAAGGAGATCGAACTCGACGATCCCTTCGAGAACATGGGCGCCCAGCTGGTGAAGGAAGTCGCCACCAAGACCAACGACGTCGCCGGTGACGGCACCACCACGGCCACCGTGCTGGCTCAGGCCATGGTGCTCCACGGCCTGCGCAACGTGGCTGCTGGCGCCAACCCGATGGGCCTGAAGAAGGGCATCGAGAAGGCGGTCGCCGCTGCGGTCCAGAGCATCAAGGATCAGGCCAAGGAAGTCGACGACAAGGCCGACATCGCCGCCGTCGCCACCATCTCGGCCGCCGATGCTTCGGTGGGCGAAGTGATCGCCAACGCCATCGACAAGGTCGGCAAGGACGGCGTCGTCACGGTGGAGGAAAGCAACACCTTCGGCACCGAGCTCGAGTTCACCGAGGGCATGCAGTTCGACAAGGGCTACATGTCGCCGTACTTCGTCACCGACGCCGACCGCCAGGAAGCCGTCCTCGAAGAGCCCTACATCCTGTACAACTCGGGCAAGATCAGCACGGTCCAGGCCATGCTGCCGGTGCTCGAGACCGTGATGAAGAGCGGCCGTCCGCTGCTCATCATCGCCGAAGACATCGAGGGCGAGGCCCTGGCCACGCTCGTGGTGAACAAGATCCGCGGCACCTTCAACAGCGCTGCGGTGAAGGCTCCGGGCTTCGGCGATCGTCGTAAGGCGATGCTGCAGGACATGGCCGTCCTCACCGGCGGTCAGGTCATCAGCGAGGAAGTCGGTCTCAAGCTCGAGAACGTCACCCTCGACCTGCTCGGCAAGGCCAAGCGCGTCATCATCACCAAGGACGAGACCACCATCGTGGACGGCGCTGGCGACAGCGAAGACGTGCTCGGCCGCGTGAACCAGATCAAGGCCGAGATCGACAACACCGACTCCGACTGGGACCGTGAGAAGCTGCAAGAGCGTCTCGCCAAGCTCGCCGGTGGCGTTGCCGTCATCAAGGTCGGCGCTGCCACCGAGGTGGAGCTCAAGGAGAAGAAGCACCGCATCGAAGACGCCATCTCGGCTACCCGTGCAGCCATCGAGGAAGGCGTGGTCGCCGGTGGCGGCACCGCCCTCGTGCGTGCTCGCAAGGCCGTGAAGGCCGTCGTCGACAGCCTCACCGGCGACGAGGCCACTGGTGCTCGCACCGTGTACGAGTCGCTCGTCGCTCCGGCTCGTCTCATCGCCGACAACGCTGGCCTCGAAGGCGCCGTCACCACCCAGAAGGTGGAAGACGCCGAAGGCAGCATGGGCCTGAACGCCGCAACCGGCGAGATGGTCGACCTGGTCAAGGCCGGCATCATCGACCCGGCCAAGGTCACCCGTGCAGCGCTGCAGAACGCAGCGTCGATCGCGGCCCTCGTGCTCACCACCGAGTGCCTCGTTGCCGACAAGCCCGAGAAGGCTGCCGGCGGCGCTGGCGGCGGCATGGGTGGCGGAATGCCCGGTATGGGAATGATGTGAGGGCTCGCGGGGTTACACCCTGCGTCCCCCCGACGACCCCGGAGCTTGCGCTCCGGGGTCGTTCATTTTTCAGGCAGTAGGCTTGGCCCTCATGGCCGAGCCGGGGAAGCGACCGTTCTGGATGCATCAGCTCGTCGAGTACATCCTCGGCGGCGCATTGGTGGCGAGTGGTCTGCAGAGCCCCAAGCCGTTGGTGCCCTCGGTGCTCGGCGGCCTCATCATGTTGAACGCAGCGCTCACCAAGGGTGCCCTCGGTGCGTTCCGCGCCTACGACCGCAAGCTGCACCGAGTGTTCGACATGGTCATCATCGGTGCGTGCCTGGTGGCCGTCGGACAGCCGTGGTTCGACATGGACCCAGGCTCACGCATCGTCGTGCTGGCCATCGCCACGGTGGAGATCGTGGTGTTCTTCGGCAGCAGCTACGTGGAGAAGGCTCGTCCGCCCAAGCAGGCCACGGCACCCAAGGCCGCGGCACCCAAGGCAGAGCGGCAGCCGATTGCGCCGGGCGTGGAGAAGACCGGCGACACGGCCACCGATCTGGGCCGCACCGCCGGCCGGGTGGTGGGCTCGGGTTATCGAGCGATAAAGAAGCTCGGCAGCTCCGACGACACCAAGTAGCAGCCACGGTCCGCGTCTCGCCTGGGTAACCTGCTGGGCATGGCGTTCGAAGCTCCGGCCCCCGACCTGCAGAAGATCATCTCCGCGTGGGAAGAGTGGGAGCGCGGCGATCAGCAGCCCGGCCGAGTGCTGGCGAACATGAAGACCGCCGGCCTGCCGCAGGTGTTGCAGCAGCTCCTGGCAAGCGGCTGGACTCCCACTGTCCAGTGATGCCCGCCGCCCCGGCGGCGACCAATACATTCCTCGACCGCCGGATTGGCGACCTGGCGCCGAAGCGCCGTGGCCCGTTCCTGCACCACCGGTGTCCGCCGATGCGATCGCTGCGCACGTGTCGGTGAACTGGCCCGAGGGCGACTTCGAGCCGACGTTCGATGGTGCCAGGCCGTCGGCAGTGCTGGCGTTGCTGAGCGAAGGGCCCGAGGGTGCGGAGGTGCTGTTGACGCGCCGCTCCATGCACCTCAGCAGCCATCGTGGCGAGATCAGCTTCCCCGGTGGACGGCTGGATCCGGGCGAGACCTACGAGCAGGCCGCGTTGCGCGAAGCCCATGAGGAAGTGGGCCTCGACCCGGCGCTCGTCACCTTGGTCGGCCGCCTGCATCCGATTGCCACGTACGTGAGCCGCAGTTGGATCGTGCCGGTGGTGGGTCTGCTGGGCGAGCGGTTGGCGCTCGAGGGCCACCCGGGTGAAGTGGACCGCACATTCTGGTTGCCGTTGTGCGATCTCACGCTGCCCGGCACCTTTCATGAGGAGTGGTGGCACACCGTGGTGGGCGAACGGCCACTCTTCTTCTTCGATCTCGACGACGAGACCGTGTGGGGCGCCACGGCGCGCATGTTGCACCAGCTCTTGCGGGTGGCTCATGGCATCGACGGCCCCGAGCCACCCGCAATCTGAGATCGACACGCGGTCAGCGCTGCATCATGGGCCGCCCACCGTGCGCACCGCCATGAAATAGAGCAAGGCCGTGAGATTGCACGACGGGCGTAGCCACCACACCCGTCTGCTGCAGTGCCGGTGCATGTCGGCGAGGAACTGCCGGTCGACATGACGACGATTCACGGTGTTCCAGAACGTGCGCCCGGTGCCATAACGATGCTCGAGACGGCGCAGGTTGCGGTACCCGAAGTCGTGCCGAACACAGGGGGCCAGAAAGTCGTACGAGCGGCCCGTGTTGCCGAGCAATGGTGCGGTGCAACCGTCGTTCGACCAATCGAACCACCGGTCTCCGCGATGGGTGTCGTCGATGAACTGCTGGATCGACACATCGAACAGTTCGTGTTGCACGTACGCCCAATCTGCAGCCGCCGAGTGCACGACGGGCGCAGCGTGAGCGGTGTGGAAGGGGCCGGCAGCAACCGGCAATAGGACGGTCAGGACACTCGTGACCGCGACGAGCACTGCGGTGCGATGACGCATGTGGTGCTCCTTGGTGTTCGCCTAGTGGGCGTGCGGCCGATTCAACCGGCAGACCTCAAGGGCGACAACCATGGTCAGAGTTCGTACTGGTGACCCATTCGTTCGCGCTTGGTGCGGAGGTAGCGCTCGTTCTCGGG
>CANHST010000067.1 GCA_947463235.1 Acidimicrobiaceae bacterium | reverse complement strand
GTCACCAGCGACGAGATCACCGATGCCTGCAGCGGGCCCGTCCCGGCACACGACCTCGATGGCATCCGCCGCCGCACACGAGCGCTTGCCGGTCGTTGCCAAGGCTTCTACTGCTCCGCCGATGTGTGCACGCTGGCCGCCGACGTCGATGGGCGCACGCCACAGGCCTGGATGGGCTTGGCATGAGCGAGGTGGTCATCATCGGAGGTGGGCCGTCGGGCTTGTCGGCCGCCATCGAGCTCCGCCGGCGCGGTGTCCGGGTCACCGTGCTGGAGCGTGAACGAGAGGCCGGTGGCATTCCCCGCCAACTGCCCCATCTGGGTTTTGGCATTCGCGACCGACATCGCATCACCACCGGGCCGCGCTACGCAGCGGGCTTGGTGCGCGCTGCGGAACGAGCCGGCGTCGACCTCCGGACCGGGGAAACGGTCACGTCGCTCGACGAGGTGCAGGCCGACGCGATCATCCTCGCCACCGGCGTGCGCGAACGCCCGCGGTCGGCCCGACTGGTGGCCGGCGATCGGCCAGCCGGAGTCTTCACCACCGGAGCACTGCAGCGCTTCACCGCCCAGCACGGTCGCATCGGTGGAAGGGCCGTGGTGGTGGGTGCCGAGCACGTGAGCTACTCGGCCGTTCTCGCACTGCGCCACGCCGGATGCCAGACCGTGGCCATCACGACGCCGTTCGACCACCATCAGACGTACCGAACGTTGGCGTGGGCAACCGCGCGAACCGTGCCACTGCACACGAACGCGACAGTGGTCGAGGTCATCGGTCGAACCCGTGTGGAGGCCGTCGTTCTCGATGATGGTTCGAGCATCGACTGCGACATCGTGGTGTTCACGGGCGACTGGGTGCCCGACCACGAGTTGGCGCGCAGCGCCGGCCTGCCGATGCTCGACGTGGCCAAGGCTCCGGTGATCAGCGACGGTTTCCACACCGAACGACCCGGCCTCTTCGCGATCGGCAACCTCGTGCACCCGGCCGAGACCGCCGATGTGTGTGGGCTCGACGGTCGCCACGTGGCACCGGTCGTGCTCGATTGGCTGGCACTCGGTCGCTGGCCGCTCACGGTCACTCCGATCGAGGTACGGCCACCGATCGCATGGGCCACCCATGAAGCCAGGGGCATCACCTTGCGCGTCAGCGAACCGGTACACGGCCGAATCCGTCTCACGCACAGCGGCGAGGTGCAATGGATCAGCGACGCAGCCGACTGGCTGCCGAACCGCTCGATCACCATTCGGCGCGATGCGATGAAGATCACACCCCGCGCCTTCGACGACCAACGCCTCCTCGTCGACGTTCTTCGCTAGCGTGCTGTGCGTCAACCGCTGCGGGCGTGGCGAAACTGGCAGACGCGCAAGGTTTAGGTCCTTGTTCCGAAAGGAGTGTGGGTTCAAGTCCCTCCGCCCGCACTACACAACCGTGCACTCCCCCAGGATCTACGGCATCCTGTAGGAATGATCGTCGATATCCAGTTGAGCTCGGCCCATAACGACTGGCCCGTGCTGCGCGACGCCGTCTTGCAGGCGGAAGCCGACGGCTACGACACCACTTGGGTGCTCGACCATTTCGATGGCACGGTGTTCGACAAGGGCGATCGCGCCGTGCTCGAGTGCTTCACGTTGCTCGGCGCACTCGCCGAGGCCACCAGCACCATCGGCATCGGCTCACTGGTCGCCAACGTGGCGAACCGCCACCCGGCCGTGATGGCCGCATGCGCCTCCAGCGTGCAGCGCATCAGCAACGGTCGAATGAAGATCGGCATCGGCGCCGGTGCCGACCCCAGCACGCCGTGGGCACGCGAGCATCTCGAGCGCGGTATTCCCCTGCTCCCCGAACTGGCAGATCGTCACGCTGCAGTGGTGCGCCAGATCGAGGTGTTGCGCACCATCGAGCCGATGCCCATCATCGTGGGCGTGAACTCCGTGTCGCTCGCCACCATCGCCGGAAAGTACGCCGATGGCGTGAACATCCGCCTCAGTAGCCCGCACTCTGCCGGATATCTGGCCGCGGCCCGCGAGGCTGCCGGCGACAAGCCCTTCGACTGCTCCGGCTGGGCAGCACCCGACGACAACGCCAGCCGCGAGAAGGCCTACGAACTGGGGCTCGACCGCCTGATCATCGCCCGCCTCGAAGCATTGTGACCCTGCTCGGCTGGGCAGCCGTCGGCGTGCTGCTGGTGCTCTGCGCGACGCAGTGGATCGGATTCGACGCCTGGCGGCCGCTGGCCATCGTGCAGTCCCTCTCCCCGTTCGCATTCATGTGCGCTGTACCGATCGGCGTCGTTGCAGCACTGTCCGGCCAGTGGGCGATGACCATCGCGTGCGTCGTGGTGTTGGCCACGCTGCTGTGGTTGGTGGTGCCAGCGGTCCTCGCCCGCCAACCGCACGCGGCAGCCCCGCCTGACCTTCGTGTGGCGTTCGGCAATCTCCTGGCCGAGAACCATCGGGCGCAGGAGGCGATGGACGCAATGGCCGGCACCGACGCCGACGTGCTGGTGCTCGTGGAGTTCACACCCATGATGGCGGCCTCGCTCGAACATCGCTGCGGAGCCGAGTATCCGCACCGCGTGGACCATGCCCGCCCGCATCCGGGCGGTATCGCCGTCTGGAGTCGGCTTCCGTTCAGCTCCGGTCACACCGTTGGCGGTGCCAGCGATCGACCGAGCATCGACCTTCGCATGACGCTGGCCGGGACGCCGCTGCGGTTGGTGGCAGTGCACACCGAGCCACCCACCATGCGCGCTCGCAACTGGACACGTGAGCTTCGCGAGATCGCCGAACTCACCGGCGAGCGCACACCCACCATCCTGCTGGGCGACTTCAACGCATCACGTTGGCACCCGTCGTTCCGACGACTGCTGGCTCACGGGTGGCGCACCGCCCACGAGTGGACCGGTCACTGGTGGCGGGGCAGTTGGCCGACAGCGGGGAAGCCAGCGCCGGTCTTCATCCGGCTCGACCATGCGTTGCTGCGCGACGGCGTGACGCCCACCGGTGTCGAGGAACTCGCCCTGCCGGGCAGCGACCATCGCGGGTTCGTAGTGGGCGTGCGGGTCACTCAACCCTGAGGGCGGCGACGAGTGCCGTGAACGCCCGCCCCCGGTGCGACATCGTGTTCTTCTCGGCCTCGCTCATCTCGCTGAACGTTCGCCCATCACCATCGATCGGGATGAACAGCGGGTCGAAGCCAAAACCGCGTTCGCCGCGTTCCTCGGTGGCAATGGTGCCTTCACAGACACCCTCCACGCTGAGCTCGCTGCCGTCGGGGCGCACGACCATCACGACCGTGCGGAACCGGCAACGGCGATCCGCCACACCCGCCATCGCAGCGAGCATCTTCGCCCGATTCTCTGCGTAGGTGGCATTCGGGCCGGCGTAGTAGGCCGTCTCCACGCCAGGTTCGCCGTCGAGTGCATCCACGAACAACCCGGTGTCGTCGCTGACGGCCGAGTGTCCGGTCGCCGCGCAGATCGCCGCTGCTTTCAGCCGCGCGTTCCCTTCCAAGGTGCCTGCGTCCTCCACCACATCGGGCACGTCGGCCGGACGGGGCACGAGCACCACGAGACCGTCGAGGATTGCAGCGATCTCCGACACCTTGTGCGGATTCGCCGACGCCGACACCAGCGTCGGCAGGCTCACCGGCCGAGCACCTTCGATGCCGGCGGTGTCGCCACCAACTGCGACTGCAGATCGATGATGCGGCCGAGCCCTCCGGTTGCCAGGCCCAGCAATGCATCGAGCTCCGAACGCGAGAACGCCTGGCCCTCTGCTGTGCCCTGCACTTCCACGAAGCGCGGTTCCTCGCCGGGCTGACCCAGCACGACCACGTTCATGTCCACCTCTGCCGTGGAGTCCTCCACATAGGGAAGGTCGAGCACGGGCGTGCCATTCACGATGCCCACGCTGATGGCTGCGCAGTAACTGTGCAACGGGTGCTGCTTGATGGCCTTGTTCTGCACCAGACGAGTGAGCGCGTCGTGCAGCGCCAGATAGCCGCCACAGATGCTGGCGGTACGGGTGCCGCCATCAGCCTGCAGCACATCGCAGTCGACGATCACCTGGCGTTCGCCCAACAGTTTCATGTCGCACGCGGCGCGCAGCGAGCGACCGATGAGGCGCTGAATCTCCACCGTGCGGCCGCTCTGCTTGCCCTTGGCAGCCTCGCGGTCGATCCGCTCGGGAGACGCGCCGGGCAGCATGGAGTACTCGGCCGTCACCCAACCCTTGCCGCTGTTGCGCATCCAGCGCGGCACGTCCTCATCGATGCTGGCGGTGCAGAGCACGCGGGTCTTGCCGAACGACACCAGCACGCTGCCGGCGGCCATCTCGGTGTAGTCGCGTTCGAATGTCATCGGGCGCAGTTCGTCGTCGGCGCGTCCGTCGGGGCGGGGCATGGTGGTCTCCTGTGTGTTGAGAGTCAGTCGAAACGCCACTCGTTGGCGTCGCGGAGTTCGGGGCCGAGCAGACGCCGGCCAAGATCGGCAAACCACGAGATGTCGCCGCTACTGAGAAAGGTACGTTCCGCCGGGGCCCCACCTGCCGCTCGCAGCATGCCTGCAGCGGCCAGCGCGTCGCGGGTGACCAATGCGGTTTCGTCGGCACTGCTGACGAGGCGCACGTTGGGGCCCATCACCTCGGCGATCACCGGCGCCAAGTACGGGTAGTGCGTACAACCGAGCAGCAGGCTGTCGACGCCTGCTTCGTGCACCGGCGCCAACAGTCGCTCGGCCAGGATCGTCACCTCGGCACCGCTGGTCTGGCCGCGTTCCACGAACTCCACGAAACCCGGACACGCTGCCGACGTGAGATGCACTGCAGCGCCGGTGGCTGCCACGGCACGGTCGTACGCTCCGGAGCCAATCGTGCCGACCGTGCCGATCACGCCCACCTCACCGCTGCGCGTGGCTCGCACCAGGGCGTTGGCCCCAGGCTCCACCACGTCGATCACCGGCACCGGTAGTTCGGCTTTCAATTCGTCGATCGCTGCGGCCGACGCTGTGTTGCACGCCACCACCACGGCCTTCACGTCGAAGTCGTTCACCAGGCTCCAGGCCAACTGTCGAGCGAACTCCCTCACTTCGGCCTGCGGGCGGGATCCGTACGGATAGCGGCCGGTGTCGCCGATGTAGACGAGGTGCTCTTCCGGCAGCAGGTCGATGACGGCACGAGCCACGGTGAGACCACCGAAGCCGCTGTCGAACATCCCGATCGGCCGGTCCATCGACCCCACGCTAACGGCTGACGGCGAACGCGATCGTGTACGCCATCGAACTGGTGGCAAGGTGCCCCAGGAACGAGCTGAGCAGGCTGCCGGACCGATACCGCACGAAGCACCAGAACAGCCCGCCGACGAACGTTCCGATGAGCACCCAGATCACGCCGGCAGTGGTGCTGATGACACCCTGGCCGAGCCAGCGTTCGGCAGTGTTGCTCGCGCTGCTGGTGTGCACCTCCGGCAGCACCCGCCACAGCGCGAACCACATCGAGGCCAGGATCGAGCCGCCGACCACACTGCCCTTGCGCGAGAACAGGGCCGGCAGCACGCCGCGAAACGCGATCTCCTCGAGCAGCACCGTGCCCAACGGAATGCGGACGACCGCGATGTAGAACCACTGCAGGGTGCTCTCCCCCGCGTTGCGATCGCGAAACAGTTCGTCGAACACGGGCACGAGAATGGCCATCGAGAGCAACACCGAAATCACGGCGAACTGCACTCCGCCCCACACTGCGCCGGCGCGCCAGTTGGCGAAACCCATGTCCTCCAACGACGTGACGCGTCGACCGAGCACCACGATGGCACCCGCCACGGCGAGGTTCCACGGCACATACGCCCAGCCCGTGATTACCAGGTTCTGCACCACGTTCGACACGGCGAGCAGCGCGAGCACGGCAACGATCACCAGCCCGCGGTGTCGTAGGGGCGCCTGCACTGGCTCGGTCATCGCCCGGAGGGTAACGCTGGCGGGCCAGACTTGCGACGATGCTTCTCGCCACCGTGTTAGCCCTGGCTGCCGCCGTGCTGCACGCCGGTTGGAACCTGGTGGCCAAGCGCGCCGAGGGCGACCGCTACATGGTGCTGTGGGCACAGTTCTTTGCGGGCGGCGTGATCTCACTCCCGCTGCTGATCGGCAACCAGGTGCTCTTTGGGATGCCGTGGCAGGGGTACGCCCTCGGGTTGGCGAGTGGACTCATCCACCTGCCCTACACGTGGCTGCTCGCTCGCGCCTACACGCTTGGCGATTTCTCGGTGAGCTATCCAGTGGCGCGTGGTGGAGGTGCCGCAGTGGCGGCCGTCGGAGGGGTGTGGTTTCTCGGTGATCACCTCACCTCGTGGGAGGTCATCGGCATCGCCATCGTGGTGCTGGGCCTCGCGTTGCTGGCCTATGGCGCCACCGCACCGAATCTGGCAATGGCGCTCGCCGTCGCAGTGACCATCGGTTGCTACACGGTGGTGGATGCGAAGGGGTCGCGCCTCACGGCGAGCGTGGCGTACATCTTCGTCACCTTCGTCGGAGCAGCGCTGTCGAACACGTGCTTCGCGCTCGCCACCGGCCGACGGGCGGACATGACCGCCATGTTGCGCCACAACTGGCGTCGCGCCGCCATCACCGGTGCGGCATCGTTGCTCACTTACGGATTGGTGCTGGTGGCCGTGCAGCACGCCCCCGTTGGCTACGTCACGGCACTCCGCGAAAGCAGCGTGGTGCTTGCTGCGCTCGCCGGCTGGAAGTTGCTCGGCGAGGGCGACCATCGTCGCCGCCTTACTGCCGCGCTGGTGGTGTTCGCCGGATTGCTCACTCTGGTGCTCGGCCGATAAGCCGAATCAGAAGTAGATAATGCTCTCGGCCTTGGCCTCAGCAGCGTCGAGGTCGTCGGTGTACGCACCTGTGCTGAGGTACTTCCAACCGCCGTCACACACGATGAACACGATCGTGCCGCGTTCGATCTCCTTGGCCACCTTCACGGCACCAGCCAACGCTGCACCCGATGAGATGCCGGCGAAGACACCCTCGCGCACCAGTGCTCGGGTCCACTCCAGGCTCTCGCGTGGGCGCACCACGCGCTTGCGATCCAAGAGGTCGAAGCCATGCCACTGGTCGAACAACGGCGGGATGTATCCCTCGTCGAGGTTGCGAAGTCCTTCCACCCGTTCGCCAAGCGGCGGTTCGATGGCGATGATCTTGATGTTGGGATTCTGTTCCTTCAAGAACTTGCCGGTGCCCATCAGGGTGCCACTGGTGCCGAGCCCCGCAACGAAGTGGGTGATCTCGGGGCAGTCGCGCCAGATCTCCGGGCCGGTGCCTTCGTAGTGCGCCAGCGGGTTGTTGTCGTTGCCGTACTGATACAGGAAGCAGTACTCGGGGTGTTCCTCGGCGAGGGCCATCGCCCGCTTCACTGCGCCGTTGCTGCCCTCCTCGCCGGGAGTGAGGATCAGTTCGGCTCCGAAGACCTCGAGCATCTGTCGACGCTCGATGGACACGCTCGTCGGCATGAGGATCTTGATCGGGTAGCCCTTCATCTGGGCGATGGCAGCCATGGCGATGCCAGTGTTGCCCGACGACGGCTCCATGATGGTCTGGCCGGGCCGCAGGCGGCCCTCTTTCTCGGCCTGCACGATCATGTGCTTGGCGATGCGGTCCTTCACTGAACCGAACGGGTTCTGGCTCTCCAGCTTCGCCACGATGCGCACATCGGGGTTGGGCGACAGACGGCTGACGTCGACAAGTGGCGTGTTGCCGATCATGTCCAACACGTTCCCGTTGATCACCACGCGTCTCACCTCCGCAAGAGAGTCTTTCCCGACCTATTCGGTCACGATTCTAGACGGGCAGTCACAGAATGGTGATGGCGACCGACGAGATCGACTGATCCACGATGCGGTACGAACGCGCCTCGGGAGCCTCGCGCTTGAGGCTCACGATCACGTAGTGCCACTCCGGGTCGGGCGCCTGCGCCACATCGGTGGGGCTGGGATATGGCTCGCTGTGCGTGTGGCTGTGGAACACGCCGATCACCGACAGGCCATCATCCTCTGCAGTGCGTTCCGCCCGCAGCAGTTCCTTCGGCGGAATGGTGTAGACCCGCGCCGACGCAGCCTCGTTCGTGCAGGGCACGAAGCGGTGCACCCGGTTCGCCTGCCCCACCAGCAACCCGCAGGCCTCCAACGGGTAGCACTGATACGCCAAGGCGATCATTTCGGCGTACGCCTGCGGGGGGAATACCAGCTCCATCGGTTGCCGAGGCTAGCGGTACCCTTGTTCGTCCCATGGCCCCGAATCGCGACAAAGGCAAGACCGACGGCAGGAAGATCATTGCCAGCAACCGTCGCGCGCGCCACGACTATGCGATCCTCGACACCATCGAGGCGGGCATCGTGCTGTCCGGCAGCGAGGTGAAGGCGCTCCGAGAAGGCCACGCCCAGATCGCCGATGGGTTCGCCCGGGTCATCCGTGGGCAGGTGTGGCTCGACGGCATGCATGTTCCGCCCTACCAATACGGGCACGGCGTCGGCGCACACGACCCGAACCGAGCCCGCAAACTGCTCATGCATCGCCGCGAGATCGCCAAGCTCGATCACGAGATCGCCACCGAGCACCTGGCGCTCATTCCCCTGGCCCTCTACTTCAAGGAAGGCCGCGTGAAGGTGGAATTGGGTCTCGCTCGCGGCAGGAAGAAAGCCGACAAGCGCCAGGCGCTCGCCGAGCGTGATTCGAAGTTGGAGATGGCGAAGGCGATGGGCCGCGCCAGGAAAGGCACGGACCATTGACCACGCTCGCTCTGGTTCGCCCACCCAGTCCCCGACTGGCAGAGGGCCTCGTGACGCACATGGAACGCACCCCGGTGGATGCGCACCTTGCACTGCAGCAGTGGCACGGTTACGTCGCTGCGCTGGAGGCACACGGTTGGCGCACGGTGCCGGTTGATGCGGCACCCGACTGCCCCGACAGCGCGTTCGTGGAAGACACGATGGTGGTGTTCCGCGACGTCGCCGTGCTCGCTCGCCCTGGGGCGGATGAACGCAAGCCCGAAGTGCCTGCGGCCGCTGCGGCAATCCGGTCGCTCGGCTACCGAACCGTGGAGATCGAGGCCCCCGGCACGCTCGATGGCGGCGATGTGTTGAAGGTGGGTTCCACCATCTACGTGGGCCGCGGCGGGCGCACGAACACCGACGGCATCGCTCAACTCGCCGCTGCGTTCGAACCCATCGGCGCCACCGTCGTGACGGTGCCGCTCACCAAGGTCTTGCACCTCAAGTCCGCTGTCACCGCCCTTCCCGACGGCACCATCATCGGTTGGGAACCGGCGATCGATGACGTCACGATCTTCCCGAACCTCCTCGCCATGCCGGAGGAAAGCGGGTCGCACGTCGTGATCCTCGACGATCACACGCTGCTCCTCAGTGCCGACTGCCCGCAGAGCGCAGCATTGCTCGCAGCACGCGGTTACTCACTGGTGACGGTTGATATCAGCGAGTACATCAAGCTCGAGGGGTGCGTCACTTGCCTCAGCGTGCGGCTCCGCGAGGCTCCGTCAGCCGATTGATACCAACGAACAGCAGACGTACGCGTTCGTCGACGAGGTCGTCGACCAACGCCCCGTGCAACGATTCGAGTTCAGCGCGACTGAAGCGCGCCATCAGCGATTCAGCCGACGACCTCAGAGATCTGCATCACCGGGGTGATGTTCGTGTAGTTCGGCACGTCGGCCATGATGTCGGCCGTCTTCGGCGAGGCCATGGCCGCACCGAGGGTCTCCATCGAGTCGAAGTAGAGGTGCACGGCGGCAGCGTTGGGCTGACCGTCGAGACCCTTATCGATCTCCGACTTGAGCGGCGACCATGCGTCCACACACATCTGCACGTGGGTGGCCTTGTAGTAGTCGTGGTCGAAGGTGGTGCCTTCGCCGTTGGGGTAGAGAACGCTGACCTTGATCATGACTTCGCAGGGTAGGGCGCAGCGGTGCCCGAGATCGACTCGTAGAGCAGATCGATGCTCGGCCGGGTGACGAGCGTGTAGGTGTCGGCGATGGCGGTTTCGCGGTGAGCCTTCTGGGCCTCGAGGCGCTCGGGGTCGAGCACGACGGCCATGAAGGCGGCCTTGCTGGGAAACACGTTGAAGCGGATCTGGTCCCACTCACGGCCGTCGCCCATGATGGTTCCCTCCACCTGTGTCCAGGCCGCCAGGCGCACGCCGTGCGGCACCGCGATCTTCGCCGCGTGGTCGGAGTAGGTGGCCATCTCGTTGCGACGCTCGTCGTCCTTGAACTTGATGACGTGAATCACCATCACGTAGTCGTCCTCCGGCGTGGGCGGGTGCGGCACTTCGTCCCACGTAGGCGCATCCGCCGGCAGTTCGGGCAACGGCATCGGCAAGCAGCCAGACACGATGGTCTCGGCCATGCCGGCTTCCTTGTGGTGGTGCAGTTCCTTGAAGTCGGGGCGCTGCTGCATCTCGAGGAACGACTTGCGCGACGGGTACTTCACGATGGCAACGCGATCCCACTTCGGTGACTCGTTGAAGAACTGAGATTCGACCTCAGCCATGAAGACTGGACGGGCACCGATGGCCTTCAGCGGCCCGAGCGGGGCATAGCGGTCGTCGGCTTCCTTACCGCTGATGTCGCTCTCGCGCCCATCGGCGTAGTCGGCCTTCTCGCGGTACTTCATGAGGTTGACCATCCAGATCGGACCGTCCTCCTCCTCCGGCGTCGTGAACAGCTTCATGCCGTACTCACGGTTGATCTGCCCATATCGAACTTGCTGCCCGGCGATTCGCTCGGCCATGACTGCCCCCTCTGTGAAGAATTGACAGTCAGTCTGACACAGGTTTGTGCTGTCGTGCGAGTCGTCAGTCGTCAGTCGTGCAGGAAGATGCCGCTCGGGTGCGCCACGTTGTGCAGGTGGTCTACCTGGAACTCGTAGAGCGCGCGCTCGCCGTCGCGCCCCACTCCCACCACGTGCCGATGGGAGTCGGTCGTGGCGTGCAGGTCGGTGTCGTAGAACTTTCCCGCCCAGAGGTGGGGTTCGGCCACCGTCAAGAGCGGGTCGCCCGGCAGGAGATCATCCGCCTGCACCCACTCCCCCGACGGCCGCAGGAACAGTTGGTGCGCCGAGCAATGCACGAAACCGCCGTCATCGAGGCCGACACGGAGCACGGGAGCATCACCTTCCACCCGCCGAGCCAGCCGGATCTGCACTGCGTGCACCGAGCCATCCGACTGCAGCGCATAGGTGGTGCGGTGCACGCCCCGGTGCAATTGCTCGACGACATCGGCGATCGTACAGTGCTGCCCATCCATCAGGGCCACCTGCAGATCGCCGGCCACGAGCCCACCCCTCACGGCACTCGGAGTGGGATCCATCACGAATGGCACGAACGAACTCTGCCACACCCCGCTGGTACCCTGATCTCGCTATCTCAACCAAGGGGCTGACAGGTTTCGACGTCAGAGTTCCTGGGCGGGCGTGCGACCCGAGTTGCTCAGACTCGCTAAACGGGGCAACCACAAGAATTGCCAACGAGCAGTTCGCTCTCGCCGCCTGATTCTCAGGTGAGTGAAGAGACATCGTGACCAGAAATGGCGCACGGGGCCGATCCACCGCAGCCCGGCAACAGAAGCGGGGGATGACAGCAGGAAAGACGGCTGACGTCGGGAAAGACCGATGACGATTCGGAAAGACGATTCGCGGGCCGCCACTTTCGGGTGACGGCCAACCGACCCGCCGGTCTCCCTGCGTTAGGGAGTGAGTCGGGAATGGTCGTAGCACGGGCGTTCAGCGCCTGATGGACGGGGGTTCGATTCCCCCCAGCTCCACCCAAGGTAAGAGGATGCGAACTCGGGTCCGATGAGGGCCCGAGTTCGTTATTCGCCTCGGTTTCCTCAGGAGGCTCGACGAGACCGTCGGCAGAGTCAGGGACCCGCAAGAAGCAGCGAACGTTGCGAGACTCTCCCACTTCGATGTGGTCGATCACTGCCGCGAGGAATGCGCGGAGCGCTGGCGTCGCCGGGCGCTCGATGGCGTCTTTGATCTGCTCGCTGAGCGCTTTGAGCTGGCGCTTGCTTGGCACCTTCGGCGCAGGAGTCTGCGCCTCGAGTTCGAGCTCGGCGATGCGGGAGCGTTGAATTTCAGCCCGCGTGTGAAGTTCTCGCACGCGGTCGGCGCAGACCGCCTCGGTCATCGTGCCCTCCTCGAACGCCGTGAAGTACCGCCCGATGGCGATCTCCACGGTTCGCAGTTCGTTTCGAGCCGCTGTGAGATCCGCTGTGAGCACCGGCAAGCGGTCGTCACGTCGTTCTGCAGCGCGGGCGGCAGCGGCCTCGAACAGGTCGTACCGGCTGTACAAGGAGACGATCTGGTCGCGGACGAGCGTCTCGAGTGCCTCGGCGGAGACCCGGTCTGCGGCGCAGTACACCGTGCCACGCCGAACCCTGCCAGTGCACATGTAGTACCGGTATCGGCCACTGCGGCTGTTTCCGGCCACACCTGCGAGCGCGTGACCACACACCGAACACCTGAGCAGACCCGATAGGACGTACTCGCTCGATGTCTGACGGGTGGTGTGTTCGGCACGCGTGTCGAGGATCGCCTGTACCCGGTCGAAGAGCTCCCGGTCGATGATCCGCTCGTGCTTGCCCTCGTACGCGTCGTCGTGGTGCACGATCCAGCCTGCGTAGGTCGGTCGCCGTAGGACGTCCAGGACCGCTTTGAACGACCACAGCTGGCCCGTTCGGGTACGGCTGCCTGAGGTATTCAAAGTGGCTGCGATCTGCGGTGACCCGAGGCGGTCTTCGTCGATCAGCGTGAACATGCGGCGAACCTCTGCGGCTTCGGAGTCGACGATCTCGAGCACCTTGCTGTCCTTGATCCGATACCCGAACGGTGGTGCGCCGCCGGGCCACTCTCCACGCATCGCCTTCGTCTTGACGCCAGCGGTGATGCGGTCGATCATCACGTCGCGCTCGAACTGGGCGAACACGGCAAGGATGTTCATCATCATTCGACCGCCGGCGGTGACCGTGTCGAACGCCTCGGTTGCCGAGCGCAGACCCACCTTTGCCGGGGCAAGCGCCTCGAGCACTTCGTGAACCAGGCGAATGGAGCGCGCCAGACGATCGAGGCGGTACACGAGCACGAGGTCGAACGCGCCACGGTTCGCATCCGCAAGCAATCGCCTGAGCTCCGGACGGTCGAGTGTCGCACCCGACTTCTGGTCGGTGTACGACGTGACGAGCACCATGTCGGGCTGCGACTCGATGTACTTCTCCAGCATTCTCGCCTGCGCCTGCAGCGAGTACGGCTGATTCTGCTCATCGGTCGAGATACGTGTGTAGGTCGCCACCCGCAACATCCCCTCGTGGGGAATCGGCTTCGGGTTCTTCGATGCGCGCCGGCCGGAGCGCTTCGGGAACTGGGCCTCAGTCATGGTCGATGGCTCCTAGGACAATTGAGAGACGTTCGATCGACTCGAGCCACTCCTCGGGATTGCACTGTACGAGCACGACGACCGAGGGAATCGGCCGAGTCGAGGGTCTGGGGTTGGACGACTTCGCTGCCGGTGCAGGATTCGTTGGAAGGTCTCCTTGGGACTCAGGCGAGAACGCCCGAGGTTCCGCAAGGTGACGGGGGAACGAGTCGCGGCATTCGGTGACGCAGGCTGGGAGACGATCATCGCCGTCGTGGGCGACGCCGTGAGCTGCCCAGGAGAACTGTGTCTCACCCCGTTCGTAAAGTGCCCGACATGACGTACGACGGCGTTGCAGAGGTGACGTTGCTGTTAGGGCCCGGCGGGTACATGCGATTGAACCAGGCCGGCCGATTCGACGTGCCAGCGTCCACCGTTGACATCACATGGCTCGCAGAGGACTTGTGCCGTGCCGGGATCCGCCTTCGCCGGGCGGTCCCTGAACCTCGCGAAGTGACCGGCGACATCGACATCACCGAAGTGCAATGGGCGATCGCTGCCGCACTCGAACAGCTGCCCGTCGCCGAGATCATCGACATCGCGGACGCACGACAACGCTCCGCAAATCTGGCGGTCCTCGCAGCGATGCAAGCAGCACTCGAGCAGGCAGGCCTCACCAAGCGGCAGATCAGCGCGTTGTTGCGCCGACC
>CANHST010000066.1 GCA_947463235.1 Acidimicrobiaceae bacterium | reverse complement strand
GGCTCGTCCCTGGAACAACCTTCCAGGAGCAACCATGGCGTATCCCCACGTTCACACCCAACCCTCGTTCCCCACCATCGAGCGCGACATCCTCGAGCGCTGGGACGCGGACGGCACCTTTCAGGCGTCGATCGACCAGCGCGACGGGGCCGATGAGTACGTGTTCTATGACGGGCCGCCGTTTGCCAACGGGTTGCCGCACTACGGCCATCTGCTGACCGGCTTCGTGAAGGACGCGGTGCCTCGCTACCGCACGATGCGCGGCCAGCAGGTGCACCGTCGGTTCGGATGGGATTGCCACGGTCTTCCTGCCGAGGTGGTGGCCGAGAAGGAACTGGGCATCAGCGGCCACCCGGAGATCACCCGCTTCGGTATCGACAAGTTCAACGATGCCTGCCGTACCAGCGTGCTGCGCTTCACCGACGACTGGCATCGCTATGTCACCCGACAGGCCCGGTGGGTGGACTTCGAGAACGATTACAAGACCCTCGACACCTCCTATATGGAGAGCGTCATGTGGGCGTTCAAGACCCTGTGGGACAAGGGCCTGATCTACGAAGGTTTCCGCGTGCTGGCCTATTGCTGGCGCTGCGAGACGCCGCTCAGCAACACCGAAACCCGCATGGACGACGTGTATCGCGACCGGCAGGATCCGGCGCTGACGGTGGAGTTCGAGCTCGAGACCGGCGAGCACATCCTCGCCTGGACCACGACGCCATGGACCCTGCCCTCGAACCTGGCGCTCGCTGTGGGGCCGCAGATCGAGTACGCCGTGATGGAGGCGTCCGGCAAGCGCTACATCCTCGCCGAGAGCCGACTGGGTTCGTATGAGAAGGAATTGGCCGGCGCCGAACGAGTGGGCACGATCACCGGTGCCGATCTCGTGGGCCGCAAGTACAAGCCGCTGTTCCCGTTCCTCGCCGACACCCCGAACGCGTTCCATGTGCTGGCCGCCGACTTCGTCAGCACCGAGGATGGCACCGGCGTGGTGCACATGGCCCCCGGATTCGGTGAGGACGACCAGAACGCCTGCAATGCCGTCGGCATCCCCACCATCTGCCCGATGGACGAGCACGGTCGCTACACGGCCGAGATCGCTCCGTGGAAGGGCGTGCACGTCTTCGACGCCAACCCCGAGGTGATCAAGGAACTCAAGAGCCGCGGCGTCGTGGTTCGACACGACAGCTACAACCACTCGTACCCGCACTGCTGGCGCTGCAGCGAGCCCCTGGTGTACCGCGCCATCAGTTCGTGGTTCGTGGAGGTCACGAAGTTCCGCGACCGGATGGTCGAACTGAATCAGCAGATCCGCTGGGTTCCTGAACACATCAAGGAAGGCTCATTCGGCAAGTGGTTGGCGAACGCCCGCGACTGGAGCATCAGCCGTAACCGTTTCTGGGGTTCGCCGATTCCGGCGTGGAAGAGCGACGATCCCGACTACCCGCGTATCGATGTGTACGGCAGCATCGCCGATCTCGAGCGCGACTTCGGCGTCAGTATCAGCGACCTTCACCGGCCCTTCGTCGACGAACTCGTGCGGCCCAACCCGGACGATCCGACCGGCAAATCGATGATGCGGCGTGTGCCGGAGGTGCTCGACTGCTGGTTCGAGAGCGGCTCGATGCCCTTCGCCCAGGTGCACTATCCGTTCGAAAACCGCGAATGGTTCGAGGGGCACTATCCCGGCGACTTCATCGTTGAGTACATCGGGCAGACGCGCGGGTGGTTCTACACGCTCCATGTGCTGGCGACGGCCCTGTTCGATCGGCCGAGCTTCAGCACGTGCGTGAGTCACGGCATCGTGCTCGGCGACGACGGACAGAAGATGTCCAAGCAGCTCAAGAACTATCCCGACCCGATGATGGTGTTCGACAAGTACGGCAGTGATGCAATGCGCTGGTACCTGCTCGGATCTCCGATCCTTCGTGGCACCGACCTGGTGGTCACCGAGGACGGCATCCGCGACACCGTGCGCCAGGTGATCCTGCCGGTGTGGAACTCGTACTCGTTCCTCACGATGTACGCGAACGCAGCGGGCAAGGAAGGCCACTTCCGCACCGACAGCACCGACGTGCTCGACCGGTACATCCTGGCCAAGACGCACGATCTGGTGGCAGAGCTCACCACATCGATGGACGAATACGACCTGTTCGCGGCGTGTGGTTCGGTGCGCTCGTTCCTCGATGCCCTGACGAACTGGTACGTGCGCCGCAGCCGCGACCGCTTTTGGGCTGGCGAGCAGGACGCCATCGACACGCTGCACACCGTGCTGGTGCTGCTGACGCGCGTGCTGGCGCCGTTGCTTCCTCTGATCACCGAGGAAGTGCACACCGGGCTCACGGGCGAGCGCAGTGTGCACCTCACCGACTGGCCCGCGGCCGACACCATTCCTGCCGATCGCGATCTCGTCGACACGATGGATCTCGCTCGTGACGTCTGCAATGCGACGCTGCGGTTGCGTAAGGCCCACCAGCGCCGTGTCCGGCTTCCGCTGGCATCGGTGCAGGTCGCCGTTGCCGGAGCCGACCGCCTCGCGCCGTTTGTCGACCTGTTGGCCGACGAGGTGAATGTGAAGTCGGTGTCGCTGACCGACGATGTGGCGTCGGTGGCGAGCTTCGACTTGCAGGTCGTGCCCGCTGCGGTCGGACCGCGGCTCGGCGGGCAGACACAACAGGTCATCAAAGCGGTGAAGTCGGGCGACTGGCAGCGCACCGAGGATGGCGTGGTCGCCGGGGGAGTGCCGCTCTTCGAGGGCGAGTACTCGCTGAAGTTGGTCGTGCAAGGAGACGGAGCCAGCGCGCCGTTGTCCAGCGTGAATGGTGTGGTCGTGCTCGACACCGCGACCACCCCCGAACTCGAGGCCGAGGGTGTCACCCGCGACCTCATTCGCCTAGTGCAGCAGGCTCGGCGCGATGCAGGTCTGCAGGTCAGCGACCGGATTCGGCTCACACTGGGCGTACCCGAGAGCGCTCGCCGTCAGATCACGGCGTTCCAGCACCTGCTCACCGAGGCCACGTTGGCAACCGATGTGGTGTGGGGTGCTGGCGAGATGAATGCCGAACTCGACGACGAACCGATCCACATCGGGGTGGCCATTGCCGGTTGATCCGAGATGACCGCTGGTCCGGTGCGGCCCCACCCCGATGGAGCGGTGGTGGCGGTACGCGCCGTGCCAGGGGCCAGCCGGGCCTCGATCGTCGGCCTTCACGGCGGGGAACTGCGGGTCCGCGTGTGCAGCCCGCCGGTGGACGGTCGAGCGAACGGGGAGTTGTGCGCCGTACTTGCCGACGCCTTGGGGTTACGTGTGCGTGAGGTGCACGTCGTTGCCGGGCATGCAACTCGATCGAAGCAGTTGGCCGTCGGTCTGCCTCCGGAGACCGTCGTGGCGCGTCTTGCCACGTGGATCGGCAATTCCGGGGTGCCCGAGCGGTAGCCTTCCGGCGACACATCGCAACTCGGAGGTTCAGCTGATGGCTACGGCCAAGAAGGCACCCGCGAAGAAGGCCGCCGCTCCCGCGAAGAAGGCCGCTCCTGCCAAGAAGGCCGCTCCTGCCAAGAAGGCCGCACCGGCACCCGCAAAGAAGGCTGCGCCCGCCAAGAAGGCTGCCCCGGCGCCTGCGAAGAAGGCTGCTCCGGCACCCGCAAAGAAGGCTGCCCCGGCGCCCGCAAAGAAGGCTGCCCCGGCGAAGAAGGCTGCTCCGGCCCCCGCAAAGAAGGCCGCTCCTGCCCCGGCGAAGAAGGCTGCGCCGGCGAAGAAGACGGCACCTGCACCGGCGAAGAAGGCTGCCCCGGCGCCTGCCAAGAAGGCTGCGCCTGCGAAGAAGGCTGCACCGGCGCCTGCGAAGAAGGCCGCTCCTGCCCCGGCCAAGAAGGCTGCGCCTGTCCCGGCCAAGAAGGCTGCTCCGGCGCCCACCACAACATCGACTGCACCCCCCAAGCCCACCGCCGTTCCGGCGTCGGCACCTGAAACCAAAAAGGCTCCGGCCAAGAAGGCAGTCGCTGTGAAAACCGGTCCCGAGAAACCCGTAGTGAAGGGTGTCACGAAGGACGGAGTCGCCTACACGAAGGACTTCGATGCGAAGTTCCTCACGGCGATGAAGACCTTGCTCATCAGCGAGCGAATCGATCTCACCGGTCAGGCCGACCTCCTCGAACACGAAGCGCATCAACTCATCGAAGAGCAAGAGATGGGCGATGTGCAGTTCGACGACGAAGGCGGCGAGGGCGACACGATGGTCGTCGAACGCGAGCGCGATCTGGCCCTCAGCGCCCAGGCCCGCCAGACGGTTGCCGACATCGACGCGGCCATGATCCGGCTCACCGAGGGTACGTACGGGTACTCCGTCGAGTCCGGTCGTCCGATTCCTCGGGAACGGCTCGAGGCCATTCCGTGGGCCACCGTGCTCGTGGAGGAGAAGGTCGGCGGGATCGGTCGTCGATGACGGACAGCGACCTCTCCGAGGTCGCTGCAGCATCTCGCCGCGGCAGCCTGCTGCCGCTCACCCTTGCCGTTGCGGCGGTGGTGGTGCTGGTTGACCAAGTCACCAAGCACTGGGCGGTCAACGCGCTCGCCGGTGTGCCGGCGCGTCACGTGATCTGGACGCTGCAGTGGAACCTTTCGTTCAACAGTGGCATGGCGTTTTCCAGCGGCCGCGGTCTGGGCCCCATCATCGGTCTGGTTGCCATGATGGTGGTGGTGTTCATCGTGCTGTCGGTTCGCTCGAACCGGAGCATGATCGTGGCGGTTGCTGCGGGTTTGGTGCTCGGCGGCGCTGTGGGCAACCTCTGCGATCGGGTGTTCCGCGGTGACGGCTGGCTCCATGGCTCGGTGGTCGACTTCATCGACTTCCAGTGGTTCCCCATTTTCAACGTCGCCGATATCTGCGTGAATGTCGGTGGCGCCATGTTCATCATCTGGTCGCTGCTGGCGGGCCGGAACCAGGGGAGCCCCTCATGATCGAAGAACAGATTCCTGCCGCGTTAGCAGGCGAGCGGCTCGATCGCATCGTGGCGCTGATCGCAGAGTGCAGTCGGAGCGATGCACAGGTGTTGTTGGCCGCTGGAGGGGTGTGGGTGGATGGAGAACCCCATCTCGTCGGCAAGCTACGACTGAAGGAAGACCAGACGGTCCGCGTCGACCCCTCGCTGCTGCCGCAGCCCACGTTGCCGGAAGCCGACCCATCGGTGGTTTACACCGTGGTGTACGTCGACGACCATCTGATCATCATCGACAAGCCGGCGGGTCTGGTGGTGCATCCCGGTGCAGGCAACCCCGACGGCACACTGGTGAACGGTCTGTTGGCCCAGTTCCCGGAGATCGCCGAAGTGGGCGAGTCGCACCGTCCGGGCATCGTGCATCGTCTCGATGTCGGCACGTCGGGTTTGTTGGCCGTGGCTCGCACCCAACGCGCCTACCACGAGTTGGTCGATGCGCTGTCCAGTCGATCGGTCGGCCGTGTCTATACGGCAGTCGTGTGGGGCCACCTTGCGAACCCTCACGGGGTGATCGATGCGCCGATCGGTCGCGACCACCGCGATCCGCAACGCATGGCCGTGGTGGTCGACGGCAAACCGTCGCGTACCCGCTACGAGGTACTGGGCGAGTTCCGCAGCCCCGCAGAAGCATCGTTGCTGGAGTGTCGCCTCGAGTCTGGGCGGACACATCAGATCCGAGTGCACCTGAGCGCGATCGGTCACCCGGTGGTGGGCGACCCCACCTACGGAGGCGTACGCAGCGGCATCGAGCCGCCGAGGCCGTTCCTGCATGCTGCCCGGCTGGAACTGACGCACCCGGTGACGCGCGAGCCGTTGGCCTTCGACTCGGCATTGCCGGCCGATCTGGCCGACATCCTGGCCTCACTCACCGATTGACCGCATTCGGGACGAACGTCCCTGTGCCGTCGGCCCGGCAGCGCGCACACTGAGGGCGTGGACCGACGTCGGGTAGCCGCCTCGCTCGTGGTGTCATGCGCGTTGCTGACGGGGTGTGCGTCGAGGCCTGGCCAGTTGGTCGGGGATTCGTCAGCGCCGACCTCCGTGTCGCATCCCACCACGACTGCTGTCCTCGACACCGTCGATGTCACCGTTGATGCTGGCGTCGACAACGGTATCGACGAACGAAGCGGGTCGTTTGCAGGGCGAGAGTGGGGGCTTCGGTCGTGGATCCGGCCCGATGATGGCGCTGTCTGCCTGGATCTTGGCTGGGAAGGGGAAGCGCGGCGCTGGAACAACTGTTACCCGATCGCCGACTACCCCGGCCCGCTGGTGTGGACGGCGCCGGTTCCGCCGAGCAGTGGTAGGTCGGTGACCTTCGTGATCGGGTTCGCCCCGCTCGATACTGCGTCGGTCGAGGTGCGTCGCGGCACCACGGTGATGGGAACGTCGTCGATGATGTTCGATGGCAACATCGATCCGGACCGTAGGGGATTCGCGATTCCTCTGGAGGTTGCGGATGTCTCGTGCCTGGAAGGGCGGCAGGTCGTTCCCGGCACGACGGCCCCGATACAGGTGGGTGTTCTCGCGCCGATGGAGGTGGTGGCACGATCCTCGAGCGGCGATGAACTCGCCCGTCAGGGGCCCTTGGTCGGGCCGACTGGGCCGCTACCGGTCTTGGCGCTGTCGGCCGGCACTGATGTCGGAATCGTGGCGGACCTCAGGATCGGCGAGGTGCCATACGGGAGTTCGTGGCCATCCGCATCACCATCGCTGGTGTGGCTCGCTGTTGATCACGCCGTCGCAAGCGTGGCGCTCTCGGCGAAGGGTCGCACGATGGTGCACGACGTGGTGCCCATCCCGCGGCTGCCGTCAACAGTGGAGGCCGGGGTGGTGGTCTTCGAACTCGAGGGAGTGGACACCACATCGGCCACCTTCACGACGTTCGATGCGCAGGGCAACACGCTGAACGAGCTGCCGCTGTCGGTGATTACCTGGGGCTGACGGGTCAGGTGGTCTCGGCGGAGGCAGCGAGTCGAGCCTCGGGCCACGTGGAGGTGCCCTGTGCGGCGTCGGCCACCGACTGCAGGGTGAATGCGTCCATGAGGAGTCGCATCTGTTCCCCTGCCGACTTCCAGATGGCCAGTAGCACGCACTGCCCCTCGTGGTCGCAGGAGCCGTCCTGGTGCGGTTCGCCGAAGTCGCCAAGGCTGATCGGCCCGTCGACGGCGCTGAGGATCTCGCTGATGCGAATCTCGATGGCCGGACGAGCCAACACGTAACCGCCGCCGACACCCCGCTTCGAGCGAACCAGACCAGCGCCCTTGAGGGCCAACAGGATCTGCTCGAGATAGGGCTGCGGAATGCCGGTTCGTTCGGCGATATCTCGCACGGACGTAGGCCCCGGTGTGGTCTGGTGCAACGTGAGCGACAGGAGTGCCCTGCACGCATAGTCGCCCTTGCTCGAGACCCTCACAGAGGAGGATCCTAGTGTGCGGCATCCATCGCCGCGCGGCTCGTGAATGGACCCGGGTGGCCCAGAGGTGGTGGACTGCACCCATCGTGTCTCCCTCACCCGTGCTTCCCGACTACGCCGGCGCCAACGTCCGCGGCATCGTGCCCGCCTTGTTGGCGCCGCGCGGTGTCAGCGCTCCGGCGTGGATGCCAACCGAGGTGAACGGCGCCAAGCAGGTGGTGCTCCTCGTGCTCGACGGGCTGGGATGGGAGCAACTGCGGGAGCGTGCTGCGGTGGCGCCCACGCTCGCTGCGATGCACGGCCGCGCCATCACCACGGTGGCGCCCTCCACCACGTCGACTGCGCTCACCTCGATTGCCACCGGCCTCACTCCGGGCGAGCACGGCGTGGTCGGCTACCGGATGGACATCGCCGGCGAGGTGCTGAACGTGTTGCGTTGGAGCACTGGCTCGGGCGATGCGCGCCGGCAGATCGAACCACGCACCACGCAACCCTTCACGCCCTTCCTCGGCGAAACGGTGCCCGTGGTCAGCAAGGCCGAACTCGAGGGCTCTGCATTCACCGAAGCCCACCTTCGTGGCTCGCGTCCGCGGGGTTGGCGTGCAGCGTCGAGTCTTGCGGTCACGGTGGGAGAGTTGCTGGCTTCGGGAGAACACTTCGTCTACGCCTATTACGACGGCATCGACAAGATCGCCCATGAGCGCGGATTCGGGCCGTACTACGACGCAGAACTCCGCGCCGCAGATGCGCTCGTTGCGCAGGTGCTGGAGGTGCTGCCTCCTGGCGCAGCGCTGCTGGTGACGGCCGATCACGGCCAGGTGGAGACCGGCGATCGCGTCGTTTCGCCGCATGCCGATGTGATGGCCCACGTGCGACACCAGAGCGGGGAAGGTCGCTTCCGCTGGCTCCACGCCCGGCCTGGTGCCGCAGCGGATCTGTTATCGGCCGCACGCGAGCGCCACGGCGACGTGGCGTGGGTACACAGCAGAGCTGAACTGATCGAGGCCGGCTGGTTCGGTGCGGTGGTCAGCCCACCGGTCGCGGCTCGATACGGCGATGTGGCGCTCGTGCCGCATGCTCCGATCACCTTCCACGACCCCGCCGACAGCGGCCCATTTCAGCTGATCTGTCGACACGGATCACTCACGTCTGCTGAGATGCTGGTGCCCCTGTTGGCCGCAACCCGCTGAAGGACCACCGATTTTCATGACCGACGTGCCCGAAACGATTCCGCAGGAATCCACACAAGAGATTTCGCAGGAGACCGTCACCGAACCGGCCAAGGTGATGCGTATCGGCTCCATGGTGAAGCAGCTGCTCGAGGAGGTGCGGGGCGGATCACTCGATGTGGCCAGTCGCGAACGCCTGGCAGAGATCTACGAACGGTCGATCGTGGAGGTCAGCCAGGCACTGTCGCCCGACCTGCAACACGAACTCGCCATGCTGGCGTTGCCGTTCAAGGAGGGGGAGGTTCCCTCCGAACCGGAGTTGCGGGTGGCCAAGGCACAGCTCGTCGGTTGGCTCGAAGGCCTGTTCCACGGGATCCAGGCAACCCTGTTCGCGCAGCAGTTGGCCGCTCGCCAGCAGCTCGAACAGATGCGCCAACTTCCCCCGGGGGCCATGGGTCAAGGGCCCGGTCCGATCGACACGAGCGAGCGTCCCGGCACGTATTTGTAAGGTCCCGCGCGCGGGCTAGGGTCGCAGGGGTCGAATCACAACCGTGTGATTCCTGCGATCGGAGAAGGAGAAGGCCGTGGGCGACTCGTTCACCCACCTGCACGTCCACACCGAGTTCTCGATGCTGGACGGAGCCGCGCGTCTCGACGAATTGGTCGCGAAGGCGGTGCAGGACGGTCAGCCGGCACTGGGTATCACCGATCACGGCAACATGTATGGCGTCCTCGAGTTCTTCAAGGAGTGCCGCAACCAGGGTGTGAAGCCGGTGATCGGTACCGAGGCGTACATGGCATACGACTCGCGGCGCGAGCGCCCGGCCCGACGCGGTCGCGTCGACGACTCGGGTGGCGAGACCGAGGGCGGCAAGAAGCTTTACTACCACCTCACCCTGCTGGCGGAGACCGATCAGGGGTACCGGAACCTCATCCAGCTGGCGAGCCTGGCGTTCCTGGAGGGCTACTACTACAAGCCACGCATGGACTGGGAGCTGCTGGAGAAGTATCACCACGGTCTGATCGCCACCACCGGTTGCCTCGGTGGCCACGTGCTGCAGTCCCTGCTGCAGGGCGACGAGAAGGGTGCGCTGGAAAAGGCCGGTCGGCTGCAGGAGATTTTCGGACGCGACAACCTCTTCGTGGAGTTGCAGGATCACGGCCTGCAGGCCCAACGCGACACCAATCCGCAACTCATCGAGTTGGCCCGCAAGATCGGCGCTCCGATCATCGCCACCAACGACTCGCACTACGTCCACCGCGACGACCATGAGGCGCACGACGCGCTGTTGTGCGTGCAAACCGGCGCGCTGCAATCCGACCCCAAGCGCTTCAAGTTCGAAGGGCAGGAGCACTATCTGAAGTCGTCGGCCGAGATGCGCTATCTCTTCCGCGACCTTCCTGAGGCGTGCGACAACACGCTCTGGATCGCCGAGCGCGCCGATGTGAACATCGAGTTCGGCAAGCCCCTGCTACCGAACTTCCCCAAGCGTCCCGCAGAGTACGAAGACGACGCTGCCTACCTCGACCACCTCACGTGGAAGGGGGCACACATGCGTTGGGGCGACGTGCTGCCCAACGCCGTGCTCGAACGAGTGGCCTACGAGTTGCAGGTCATCAAGAACATGGGGTTCGCCAGCTACTTCCTCATCGTGGGCGACCTCATCGAACATGCCAAGGACGCCGGGATCCGTGTTGGCCCTGGCCGTGGTTCTGCAGCAGGTTGCGCCGTGGCGTACTGCCTCAGGATCACCGAACTCGATCCCATCAAGTACGACCTGCTGTTCGAACGGTTCCTGAACCCCAGCCGTATCTCCATGCCCGACATCGACATGGACTTCGACTCCCGTTATCGCGACGAGATGATCCGGTATGCGGCCGAGACGTACGGTCGCGACCACGTGGCGCAGATCATCACGTTCGGCACCATCAAGGCCCGCAACGCCGTGCGCGACGCAGCCCGCGTGCTGGGCTTCCCGTACGGCATGGGCGACAAGCTCGCCAAAGCAATGCCGCCGCTGGTGATGGGCCGCGACACCCCGTTGAAGTACTGCTTCGAGGAAAACCCGAAGTACGCCGACGGCTACAAGGCGGCCTCCGAACTGCGGGCCATGTACGAGGCCGACCCCGATGTGAAGCGCGTGGTCGACGTGGCCAAGGGCCTCGAGGGCCTGAAGCGCAGCGACGGCATCCATGCCGCCGCCGTGGTGATCACCAAGGACCCGCTCACCTCGTACCTGCCGATTCAACGCAAGCCGGAAGCCGGCCAGAACCCCGACGATGCGCCGATGGTGACGCAGTTCGAAATGCACGGCGTGGAAGAGCTCGGCCTGTTGAAGATGGACTTCCTCGGTCTGCGCAACCTCGATGTCATCACCGACACGGTGAACATGGTGCGTGCCACCAAAGACCCGGAGTTCGACATCGACCATGTGGTCCTCGACGACCCCGCTGTGTTCGCGCTGTTGGGCCGTGGCGACACGATGGGTGTGTTCCAGCTCGAGTCCCCGCCGATGCGGGCTCTGCTGCGCAGCATGGCGCCCACCACATTCGACGACGTCGGTGCACTGATCGCCCTGTATCGGCCCGGGCCGATGAGCGCGAACATGCACTACGACTACGCCGATCGCAAGAACGCCCGCCAACCGGTGAGCTACTTCCATCCCGACGCCGAGCAACTGCTCGCCGACACCTACGGCCTGATGATCTATCAGGAGAGCGTGATGCGTGTGGCGCAGAAGTTCGCGGGGTACTCGCTGGCCGAAGCCGACAGCCTGCGCAAGGCGATGGGTAAGAAGTCTCGCGAGGTGATGGCGAAGGAGCGCAGCAACTTCGAAGCGGGCTGCGAGACCAACAACTACGGGCGCGCGTTGGGCGAGCAACTGTTCGACGTGATCGCCAAGTTCGCCGACTACGCGTTCAACAAGAGCCACAGCTACGGCTACGGCCTCGTCACGTATCAGACCGCGTATCTGAAGGCTCATTACCCGGTCGAGTACATGGCGTGTCTGCTCACTTCGGTGAAGAGCAACCTCGACAAGGCTGCGGTGTATCTGTCCGATGCCCGCGCCAACGGCGTGAAGGTCCTCACCCCGGATGTCAATCGCTCAGTTACCGACTTCGCCGCGCTCAGCCCGGCCGAGGTTCCCATCGACGTCGAACTGCCCCGTAACTCGCCCGGAGCCATCACCTTCGGCCTGTCGGCCATTCGTAACGTGGGTGAAGGCCTGGTGGAGTTGCTGCTCAAGGATCGCGACGAGCACGGTCCCTTCGATTCGTTCCACGACTTCGCCGAACGAGTGCCCGAATCCGTGCTGAACAAGCGCACCGTGGAATCGCTCATCAAGGCCGGGGCATTCGACTCGCTCGGTCACCCACGTAAAGGTCTGTTGATGGTCTTCGAGCAGATCATCGACACCACAGTGGTTCGGCGCCGCGAGCGCGACCAGGGCGTGATGAGCCTCTTCGGCGACCTCGGCGGCGATGACGGGGGAGGGTTCAACGAGCGGATCGCCGTGCCCGCGATGGAGTTCGACAAGAGCGATCGGCTGAAGTTCGAGAAGGAAATGCTCGGCCTCTACGTCAGCGATCACCCGTTGCTCGGCGTGGAATCGGCACTTCGTCGCAAGGTCGAATGCAGCATCGCCGAGGCAGCGGATCGCGACGATGGCACGAACCTGGTGCTGGGTGGCCTCATCACCAACCTTTCTCGGAAGTTCACCAAGAAGGGCGACCAGATGGCCGTCTTCGTGCTGGAAGACCTCGACTCCACGATCGAATGCACCGTGTTCCCGCGCACGCTCACCGAGCAGGGCCACAAGTTGCTCGATGACGCCATCGTCACCGTGAAGGGTCGCATCGACCGCAAGGACGACACGCGCATCGGTTTCATGGTGCAGGACGTGCAGATCATCGAGGGCCTCGACACCGCCTCCGCAGCGCCGCTGCGCCTTCGGGTGCCCGCCACGTCGTTGACGGAACTGAAAATCCACCAGATCCGCAAGATTCTCCGCGAGCATCCAGGGGAGTCGCCGGTGTACCTGCACATCGGTCAGGGCAAGGTGCTGCGCCTGGCCGACGAGTTCTGCGTCGACCTGGATCGCGTGGTTGGCGAGCTGCGAATGGCACTCGGGCACGACGCCGTCATCCTCTGAGTCCTTTTTCGCCGTTTTGGTGGCAGAATAGATGGCTCACGGCCGCACTACGACAGGAGCTCAAGGGCAATGGCACTCCAGGTGGAAACCAGGGACTGCGCAGCGCTCACCGACGGCGATCTCGATGAGATGGCGTCGATGGGGGGAGCCTTCGACATCGGTGCGTTGTCCAAAGCCAAGGAAGACTGGGTGCTCAGCACCACATGTCGGGTCGAGGACAAGCTGCACGGATGCACGTTCTCCACGCTGGAACGCATCGGTGGCACGCCATGCGTGCTGCTCGGACTCATGAGCGTGAAGCGCACCTCCAAGCGCGACCAGGTTCTGAAGGGCCTGATGGCCGAAGCCTTTCATCGGGCGCTGATGGCGTTCCCCGACGAAGACGTGGTGCTGGGTTCGCGCTTCGTCACGGCGGGTGCCCTCGAGGCCTTCAAGCAACTCGACGAGATGATTCCGCGTCCGGCACACCGTGCCGTCGGCGAAGAGCGCGCCTGGGGGCGCCGCCTCGCCAAGCGCTTCGGCGTCGACAGCACGTACGACGAGCAGAGCTTCGTGGCCAAGAGCAACGGCCAGAGCGGCTTTCTCGATCACGAGACGCTCAAGCCGGAGAAGGTGAAGCCCGAGGTGGCTGCGCTGTTCACCGGTGTTGACCAGAAGAAGGCCGGCTCGCTCATCGTGCACGGATGGGTGATGGCCGAGGATCTCGTGAAGCTGGGTGCGCGCTGAGCGCTCCGCTCGATCAGGTCATCCGCCAGCGGCGAATGACCCGCAAGTTCCTTCCCACCCCGATTCCGCACGAGCAGCTGGTCGAGCTACTCGATCTGGCTCGCCGTGCGCCGTCGGCCGGGTACAGCCAGGGGGTGCACTTCCTCGCGCTCACCGGTGACGCTCTACAACGATTCTGGCGCACCACCGGCGCCGACGAATGGTTCGCTTCCGTGCAAGGTGGCGTGCTCGACGCGCCGGTGGTGGTGCTGCCGTTGGCCGACCCGGTGGCCTACACCGCTCGGTATGCCGAGGGCGACAAGGCCGGCCACGGCCTGGAGTTGGCCGAGAACTGGGAAGTGCCGTTCTGGCTCACCGATGCAGCCATGGCCACGGAGAATCTGTTGTTGCTAGTGCAGGAACGAGGTCTCGGCGCCCTGTATTTCGGCATCTTCCGAAATGCCCGCCTGGCGCTCGACGAACTGGGCGTGCCCGCCCATGTGCTGCAGGTCGGTGCCGTCGCGCTGGGCCACCGTGCCCCCGACGACCAGGTGAGCGGTTCGGCGCGAACGCGTCGCCGCCGCGACCGTATCGAGGTCGTGCACCACAACGGTTGGTGAGTCAGGCGGGCAGCATCTGCCGCCGGCCGTTCGATCAGGCCGCGGTCGCCTGGAGGTCGCGCAATGCGTACCGCAGATGCCAGAAGCTCTCTTCGAACAGTGTGTAGATGCATTCCTGCAGCGGATGCTCGCCGTTCTCGAGCACGTCGACGGGCCGATCGAAG
>CANHST010000065.1 GCA_947463235.1 Acidimicrobiaceae bacterium | reverse complement strand
CGGTGACTGCGCCGGTGGAGTCGAGCGAGTCGGTGGTGGAGCCGAACACCACTTGCCCGGTGTAGGTCTTGCCGAGGTCGGTGAGGAACCGCAACAGGCGAGTGCAGTTACCGACTCCCACCAGCAACACACCGGTGGCGTCGGGATCCAGCGTGCCGGCATGTCCGACTCGCTTCTCCCCCAGGCTGCGCCGGAGCATGCCCACCACGTCGTGGCTCGTCACGCCAGCGGGCTTGTCGACCACGGCGAGGCCGTGGACGGTGGGCGGACGACGCCGAGCCATCAGACGGCGGGATCGTCGAGTTCGGGCTCCGGCGGCCGCTCGGGCAGAGTGTCCTTGTCGCGCAGCACCCGCTCGATGCGCTCAGCGGCACGAATGGCGTCGTCGGGCTTGAAACTGAGGATCGGCGTCTTCTTCGCCCGCACCTGACGACCCACCGATGCCTGGATACGCACTCGATGCTCCGACAATGCGGCGCCGATCTCGTCGTCGCCATCGGGGCCGATCAGCGAGTCGTAGAACACGATGGCGCGGTTCATCTCCGAGTCCACGTCGATGGCGGTGATGGCCACCATCGACAGACGCTCGTCGTCGATGCGAATCAGTTCTTCGGCGATCACCTCACGCAGCGACTCGTTGAGGCGCGCGGTGCGGGGATAGCGGTGGGTGGAAGGGGCAGCGGTACGGCGCGGCTTGGTCATCGGGACCACGTCCTTTCGGCGAGAGAGAGTGGAGTCAGTCGAACTGGATCGAGGCGCGGTTGGAGCGCTTCAACTCGGCCATGCCACTGGTGGTGGCGATCACCTCAACGGCATCCCAGAGACGCAGCGCTTCGTCGCCGCGCGGAATGCGAGCAATGACCGGGCCGAAGAAACTGGCCTCGGCATCGGTGCCCGGGTGGAAGGTGATGATCGGGGTGCCGACGTCCTTGCCCGTGCGGGAGAACGCCAACTCGGTCTCGGCCTGCACGTACGCATCGTGTGATTCGTCGTGCACATGTGCCGCCAGCGCAGTGGGCAACCCTGCCGTGGTGAGCATCTCCACCATGAACGCCTCAGGCGCGGCGGTGATCTCCTCGCGACGTTGCTGGTTGTGGAAGGCGGTGCCGCACGCGGCGTAGAGCGAACCGACGCCCTCGTTGCCCAACTGCAGGCGCACCTCGTCGGCGACGCGGTGCACGTAGAGACCCGCCATGTGCACGTCGCGATACCGCGGCGTGTACCAATCGTCGGTGCGGTCCTGGTTGATCATCTTCAACGAGATGAATCGCCACTCCACTTCATAGGAACGAAGGGTGCGCACTTCCTCCACCCAACGCGAGGTGACCCACGCCCAAGGGCAGACAGCGTCGAAGAAGAACTCGAGATCGGCCATGACTCGACGCTATCCGACCCCGGCAGGGGTCAGACCCGAGCGATTTCGCGCTCTTCGAAGGTTTCGATGAGGTCGCCCGGCTTGAGGTCTTGGAAGTCGCTGAGACCGATACCGCATTCGAAGCCCTCACGGACCTCGCGTGCATCTTCCTTGAACCGCTTGAGCGACTGGATGGCGCCCTTCCAGATGATCGAGCCATCGCGAAGGAAGCGGACCTTGGAGCCACGGGTGATCGTGCCCGTGCGCACCAAGCAACCGGCGATGGCGCCGATGCGAGGAACCCGGAAGATCTCGCGGACCTCGGCTTCGCCGGTGACCACTTCTTCGAACTCGGGTGCGAGCATGCCCACCATGGCTCGCTCGATGTCTTCGAGGAGCTTGTAGATGATCTCGTAGGTACGGATCTCCACGCCTTCGCTGTCGGCGAGGTCGCGGGCCTTGCGGTCGGGGCGCACGTTGAAACCGATGAGCGTGGCGTTGGTGGCAGCGGCGAGGCTGATGTCGTTCTCGGTGATACCACCGACACCGCGGTGTACGAAGGCCAACTTCACTTCATCGCGTTCGAGGCGACGCAGGCTCTCGGTGACGGCTTCGAGCGAGCCCTGCACGTCGGCCTTGATGACCAGGTTCAGGGTGGCTACTTCGCCGGACTGAATCTGGCTGAAGATGTCTTCCAGCTTCACGCCGCGCTGCACTCGGGCATCGCCGCGCTGATTCTTCAAGCGCTGACGCTGCTCGCGGGCCTCGGCGACCGTCTTGGCCGTCTTCTCCGTGGCGGACGAACGGAACTCGTCGCCGGCATTCGGCACGCTCTGCAGACCGAGCACCTGCACCGGGGTGCTGGGGCCTGCGGTCTTCACCTGCTGGCCCTTGTCGTCGATCATGGCGCGGACGCGGCCCCAGGCGGCACCAGCCACGATCGGGTCGCCCACCTTGAGTTCGCCCTTGTCGACGAGAATGGTGGCCACCGGGCCACGACCCACGTCGAGGTTGGCTTCCAGCACCACGCCCTTGGCGCGGCCACTCGGGTTTGCCGTGAGCTCTTCGAGCTCGGCCACCACCAACAACTGCTCGAGCATCTCTTCGACGCCGATGTTCTGCTGGGCAGCCATCTCCACCACGATGGTGTCGCCACCCCAGCTCTCGGGCACCAATTCGTGCTCGGCGAGCTGCGCGTACACGCGCTGCGGGTCGGCGTTCTCCTTGTCGATCTTGTTCAACGCCACCACGATCGGCACCTCGGCCGCCTTGGCGTGGTTGATGGCTTCGATCGTCTGGGGCATCACACCGTCGTCGGCAGCCACCATGAGCACCACGATGTCGGTGACCTGCGCACCACGGGCACGCATCTTGGTGAAGGCCGCGTGACCGGGGGTGTCGAGGAACGTGATCTTCCGACCGTCCTTGTCCACCTGGTACGCACCGATGTGCTGGGTGATGCCACCGGCCTCGCCGGACACCACGTTCGCGTTGCGGATCTTGTCGAGCAGCGTGGTCTTACCGTGGTCCACGTGGCCCATGACGGTGATGACCGGCGGACGCCATTCCTGCAGCGTCTCGTCGTCGTCGTCGCTGTCGTCGAACAGGGCCTGGAGTTCCATCTCCTCCTGCTGGCCGGCTTCCACCAGCAGCAGGTCGGCACCCACCTCGAGGGCGAACAGTTCCATCTGCTCGTCGGTGAGGGTCATCGTTGCGGTGACCATCTCGCCGTTGGTGAGCAGGAACCTGATGACGTCGGCTGCGGTGCGGTTCAGCTTCGGAGCGAACTCCTGAGCCGACACGCCGCGCTCGACGATGATGGTGCCTTCGGGAACCGGCGCGCTGTTGGGCGTGTAGTTCGAGTTGTAGTTCGGCTGCAACTCGTCGAAGTCGCGACGACGACGAGCACGGCTCTTCTTGCGCGGGGCACGGCGCTGACCGTTGGGGCGCGGACCGCCGCCACCGGGACCACCGGGACGCGGGCCGCCACCAGGACCACCTGCACCGGGGCCACCAGGGCCACCCGGACGAGGACCACCGAAACCGCCACCGGGGCGGGGGCCGCCGAAACCGGGACGCGGGCCGCCAGGGCCACCCGGACGCGGACCACCGGGGCCACCAGGGCCACCGGGACGAGCGGAGTAACCACCCGGACGTGCACCGGGCGCGCCTGCGCCGGGACGCTGACCGGGAGGACGAACACCACCGGGCGGCGGCGGGATGGGCTTACCCGTCGACGACATCGGACGACCGGCCGGAGGCGGCGGAATGGGCTTGCCGGTGGCCGACGTGGGGCGGCCAGGCGGCATGCCGGCAGGCGGACGCGGCGTGGCAGCAGGCGGCGGGCCAGCGGCCGGACGAGGTGCAGCCGTAGGCGGCATACCCGTGGGCGGCATACCGGGCGGCAGCCCTGCAGGCGGTCGGGGCGTGGTGGGCGGCATGCCAGCCGGGCGCGGCGGGGTGGGCGCCGGACGACTACTGACGATGCGGGCCGGAGCCGGCTCGGCGGGCGGCTCGGGCGCCGGCGCAGGGGCCGCAGCCTCGACCGCCGGGGCCGGAGTGGGTTCGGGAGCGACAGGAGCGGGGGCCGGTGTCTCGACGACGGGGGCCGGAGCAACGGGCTCAACAGCGGGTGCCGGGGCCGGAGCCTCGGCAGGGGCCGGTGCGTCGGCGGTCTCCACGTCGGCCTTTGGCGCCGCAGCCTTCTTGGCGGCAGCCTTCTTGGCCGGCTTCGGGGCATCGCCCTCGGCGGCGGGGGCGGTGGCGTCGTCGTCGGCCTTCGGAGCGGCAGCCTTCTTGGCTGCCGTCTTCTTCACCGGCTTGGGCTCCTCGGGCTGCTCGGGCCGCGTGAGGCCTTCACGCTCTGCGCGACGACGAAGACGATCGGCCTGCGCCTCGATCAGCGTGGAGCTGTGACTCTTCACACCCACACCCATCGCTTCGCAGAGCGTCATCATCTCTGCATTCGTCATCCCGAGCTCTTTGGCGAGCTCGTGCACCCTGAGATTCTTCGCCAAACCCTTGTCAGCCTTTCGTTGGCGCGCCGCCGGTGGACCCGGCAAGCGGCAATTCTTCCATGTTGGTGATAACTGTTCCGAACGCGTTCTGCAACGCACTCAGTTCCTGGGCGGGCACTGCTCGCCGCCATGCACGTTCGAACGCCTTGCGGCGAATCGCGGTGTGCAGACAGGCTTCCGAACACAACCATGCACCTCGGCCCGGTGCGGTTCGGCTGACGGCAGGACCGTCGGGGCCGAGGACGCACCGCACCATGTTGCGTTGAGGCTGCCGTTCACGACAGCCGACGCAGGTGCGCAGCGGTGCTGCGGGAGTCTCAGGCGTCGTCACCACCCTCTTTCGTTGTCTCGGCGGCGTCGTCGGCCACCACTTCTTCGGCGGCCTCGTCGGCCACCACTTCTTCGCTGGTCGCTTCGGCCGCGTCGTCGGCCACATCGTCGGCGGCTGCCGGCGCTGCGGACGCTTCAGCGGCCTGCTCGTTCCACTGTTCCTGCGTGAGGACGGTGCCATCGGCGGCGTGCCATTCCATGGCGCCGCTCTCGGCGTTGGTGACCCACTCGCCCTCTTCGTAGTCGGTGGTGTCCTCGGGGCCGTCGAGCGGCTGCGTCTCGCCACGGATGTCGATACGAACACCGGTGAGGCGGGCGGCGAGGCGGGCGTTCTGGCCCTCCTTGCCGATGGCCAGGCTCAGCTGGTGATCGGGCACGATGACATCGGCCTGGGTGAGGTCGTCACTGATGATGACTTCCTTCACCTTTGCCGGCGACAGCGCCTTGGCCACGAAGTCGGCAAGGTCTTCGCTGAACGGGACGATGTCGATCTTCTCGCCACGGAGCTCGTTCACGACCATGCGAACGCGGCCGCCGCGGGCACCCACGCAGGCGCCGACAGGATCCACGTTGTGGTCGTTGCTCCACACGGCGATCTTGGTGCGGTGGCCTGGTTCACGGGCGCAGGCCTTGATCTCGACGATGCCGTCGGCGATCTCGGGCACTTCGAGTTCGAACAGACGCTTGATGAGACCCGGGTGGGTGCGGCTGACCACGATCTGCGGGCCCTTGGCGGTCTTGCGGACCTCCACGATGTAGGCCTTCACACGGTCGCCCGGCACCGGACGCTCGAACGGCACCTGCTCGGCCTTGGGCAGCAGGCTCTCCACCCGACCGAGGTCGAGCAGGGTGTAGCGGTCGTCGGCCTGCTGGATGATGCCGGTGACGATGTCGCCCTCGCGGTTCGCATACTCCTCGAACTTGCGGTCGCGCTCGGCCTCGCGGATCTTCTGACTCATCACCTGGCGGAAGGTCTGCGCCGCGATACGGCCCATCTCCTCACGCTTGGGAGTGTCGTCGCGCGGATCCACCCAGTTGCCGTCCTCGTCGACGTCGTAGGCGGTGAAGGAGAACTCCATCGTCTGCGGGTCGACCGACACCTCCACCTCCTGGGCGGCACCCGGGCGGCGCTTGTACGCCAGCACGAGGGCGTCGGCGAGCACCTGCAGCAGGGCGTCGACGGAGATGTTCTTCTCGTTGGCCAACAACTTGATGGCTTCGGACATGTCCAGGTTGCTCATCGCGAGTTTTCCTTTTTTGTCGCGGGCTTCTTCTTGGGTGCCGTGCTCGGCTTGGGGGCGGGCCCCCAGATGAACACGGTCTTTGCTCGGTCGATCTGGTGGTACGGAACCACCCGTTCGACCAGGGAACCGTCGGCAGCGAGTTCTTCGAGACGTACGGTGCAATCCTGCTCCGAGGCAGCCACCAGGGTGCCCTGCACACGGCGGGCGTCGCTGGTGGTGTCGCGCAGGCGGATCGCCACGGTCTTGCCGATCTCGCGCTGGAAGTGGGCGGGGACGCGCAGTTGGCGTTCCAGACCCGGGCTGGTGACCTCGAGCACGTAATGACCCGGCATGGGGTCGTCGTGGTCGAACTCCCGGGAGATGAGGCGGGTGGCCAGAGCAATGGACTCCAGGTTCACCCCACCCTCGCTGCCGGGAGGAGTGTCGATGGTGACACGCAGGGTGCCGCCGCGAAACTCCAGGTCGTAGAGGTCGAGCTTGAGGTCGGCGATGATGGGGGCGACCAGCGCGCGGACGCGTTGCATCGTGCTGTTGTCGCTCATGGTCACCTCCTGGATCGCAGACTCGGCCATGTCGATGAAGGCCGTATCAGTGAAGAAGGCGTGGGCCCGAAGGACCCACGCCTTCGGTTCAGCGAACTTCAAAGACGGCTCAAGCATAGCGGCTGACCGGTAGTGTTCGGTCCCGCCCACCATCCCCACTGCGTTTCGCAGCAACTAATGAGGTGTTCCGTGCTCCGAATGTCCACGCTGTTCCTCCGGACACTGCGCGAGGACCCCTCCGATGCGGAGGTCGCCAGTCACCGCCTACTGGTGCGGGCCGGCTACATCCGCCGTGCTGCTCCGGGCGGTTTCACCTGGTTGCCGTTGGGCTGGATCACCTTCCGCAACGTCGAGCGCATCGTCCGCGAGGAGATGGACCGGGAGGGTTTTCAGGAAGTCCACTTTCCCGCGCTGCTCCCCCGCGAACCGTATGAGGCCACCGGACGCTGGAGCGACTACGGCGACAACCTGTTCCGCCTGAAGGACCGCCGCGGCGCCGACATGCTGCTGGCGCCCACCCACGAAGAGATGTTCACGCTGGTCGTGAAGGATCTGTACAGCAGCTACAAGGACCTCCCGCTCACGATCTACCAGATCCAGAACAAGTTCCGCGACGAGGCTCGCCCGCGGGCCGGGCTGTTGCGTGGCCGCGAGTTCACCATGAAGGACAGCTACAGCTTCGACATCGACGATGCCGGCCTCGACGTGAGCTACGCGAAGCACCGCGTGGCCTACCAGCGCACCTTCGACCGCCTCGGCCTTCCCTACGTCATCGTGTCGGCCATGAGCGGCGCGATGGGCGGTTCCAAGAGCGAAGAGTTCCTGGCTCCGATGGCCATCGGCGAGGACACTTATGTGCGGTGCACCGCATGCGACTACTCGGCCAACACCGAGGCCGTGCAGGTGGCGCCGCCGTCGCCCGTTGCCTTCGATGGTCTGCCGGCGGCCCAGGTGGTGGATACCCCCGACACCCCCACCATCCAGACCCTCGTCGATCTGTTCAACGCCCGCGCCGATCTGCGTCGGGCCGACCGCGACTGGACCGCAGCCGACACGCTGAAGAACCTCGTGGTGAAACTGAAGTACCCCGACGGCACCATCGTGCCGCTCGCCATCGGCGTGCCCGGCGACCGCGAGGTCGACATGAAGCGCCTCGAAGCGCAGGTGGCACCGGCCGAGATCGAGCCCTTCAGCGAAGCCGACTTCGCCGCCAATCCGCACCTGGCCAAGGGCTACATCGGCCCCGGCTCGCTCGGCGAGGACAAAGCCGCCGGCATCCGGTTCGTGGTCGACCCGCGCATCGTCGACGGCACCGCCTGGATCACCGGCGCCGACAGCCCCGGCAAGCACGTCGTGCACCTCGTTGCCGGCCGCGACTTCACCGCCGACGGCACCATCGAAGCCGCCGAGGTGCACGCCGGCGACCCGTGCCCGCGTTGCAGCAACGACCTGGAAATGGCTCGCGGTATCGAGATCGGCCACATCTTCCAGCTCGGACGCAAGTACGCCGAGGCACTCGGCCTCACGGTGCTCGACGAGAACGGCAAGACCCGGGTCGTCACGATGGGTTCCTACGGCATCGGCGTATCGCGCGCCGTCGCTGCCATCGCCGAGTTGAACTGCGACGACAAGGGACTCATCTGGCCGGCCGAGGTGGCCCCCGCCGATGTGCACATCGTGGCCACCGGTAAAGCCACCGATCAGCAACTTCCTGCTGCCGAAATCCTGGCCGCAGAGTGCGAGGCAGCCGGGCTGCGAGTGCTCTTCGACGACCGCGTGGGCGTGTCGCCCGGCGTGAAGTTCAACGATGCCGAACTGGTGGGCGTGCCCACCATCGTCGTCGTGGGCCGTGGCCTTGCCGACGGCGTGGTGGAAGTGAAAGACCGCCGCACCGGCGAGCGGGCCGACGTGCCGCTCGCCGACGTGGTGGCCCGCCTCAAGGGCTGAGTCCTCACCGCTCAGGACCTTGTGCCCTTGTCGCTCGCGCGCGCCTCCGGTGGGATAACACCATGAAGCTGCTCCTGATCGAATCGACACCCGGAATCGCCACGGCCATCGAGAGCGAACTGCTCGCAGAGGGCCACGAAGTGCTGACCTGCAACGACGACCACGGTGGCCCCTGCCGCGGTACCGAGCACCACGCCCAATGCCCGATGGAACAGCACATCGACATGGCCATCGTCACTCGCACGCTGGGCAGCCAGCGAACCCTCAACGAGATGGGTTCGGTCTGCGCCAGCATTCATCGGGTGCCACTGGTGGAGGTGGACCCCGATGACCTCGACGACGATCTCCCGAGTGTGCGGGTGGTGCAGGCGGTCGCCACGTGTCGCGTGGAGGCCGGCTACGCCAAGGCGATCCGCCACGAGCTCGCCAGCATCGCGGCCATCGTCGACGTCCGCCGCGACTCTGGCCGCATTCACGTCACCGTGCAGGTGCCTTCCAGCCAAGCAACGGCAGCGCGGTTGTCGTCGGTGGCCGATCGTGCCCGCCATGCGGTGCGTGAACACGATCAGTTCGTGGGGGTCATCGACGTGGCCGTGGTGACATACCCCGACCCCATCGATTGACCCCCTACGAACCAGCGCAGGGCGCAGAGCCTCAGCTGTAGCGAACGAGACCCTGGTCGATCACCACGCGATCGCCGACCGACGTGGTGAACACGGCAACGCCATCATCGGTGCGCCAGATGCGCACCGTGAGCGCGTCGCCGGGCATCACGGGCGACGAGAAACGGCCCTCGATGTGATGGAACTTCGTGACGTCGTTCCCGCACAACTCGCCCAGCAGCGCACGACCGGTGAAGCCGTACGTGCACAACCCGTGCAGGATCGGCCGATCGAAGCCGCCGATGGCAGCGAACGACGGGTCGGTGTGCAACGGGTTGCGGTCGCCCGACAGGCGATACACGAAGGCCTGATCGGGTGACGTCTGCATCGTGACCACATGGTGCGGGTCGGTGTCGGCAGGCGGTTCGTTCTGCGGGCCCGACGGGCCGCGGTCGCCACCCCATCCACCTTCACCGCGGATGAACACCGACGAACGGGTGCTCCACAGCGGCTCGCCCGAGGCCAACTTCACCTCGTTCTCCATCACCACGACAGCGGCCTTGCCCTTGTCGTACATTGCGACGACCTTGTCCTGCGTGGTGGCCTGGGCCTCCACCGGGATCGGGCGGTGCAGCGTGACCGCCTGCGAGCCATGCACGAGAAACGCAAAGTTGAACGAGCCGATCTTGCTCATCGCCGACGCTCCCGGCGACGTGGTGCCGGCACCTGCGACGACGGCGAACGTGGGAAACACCACTTGCGCGATGTCCTTGGTGTTCTCCGTGGTGAACGGCAGGTCGGCCTGGCCGGCGCCAATGCCCACTGCGTAGAGCAGCGCTTCCTTCGACGTCCAGGACATGGTGCGGACGTCGCCGACCGCGCCGACTGCATCAGGATTCAATGCCATGACCGTGCCTCACTTCTTGTTCAGCGTGGTCTGGGGCCAGCCACCCGGGTCGCCGTTCATGCCGCTGTTCGGGCGAGCCGATGCGAGCAGTTCGGCCACGACCGGGCCCATGGCTGCGGCGTCCTCGATGGGCTGCGTGCGCGGGCCGCGCACCCAACCTTCGGCGACGGCCAGCACCTGTCCGCTCGCTTCGAACACGCGGCCCGTCACGTCGGCGGCCTCCTCGGAGGCGAGCCAGGTGACGATGGGGGCGATCCAGCGCGGGCTGCGCATCTCGCGCTCTTCATCGGTCTCGGGGGCCGGGCCGAGGCCTTCGGTCATGCGGGTGAGCGCCACCGGGCCCACCGCATTCACGGTGACGCCGTAACGCGACAACTCGAGCGCAGCGATGTTCGTGAAGGCGGCGATGCCGGCCTTCGCTGCGCCGTAGTTGGTCTGGCCGGGGTTGCCGTAGATACCGCTCACCGACGTGGTGTTGATGATGCGACCCGACACCGGCTTGCCGGCCTTGCTCTGCTCGCGCCAGTAGGCGGCGGCCCAACGGCTGGGAGCGAACGTGCCCTTCAGGTGCACGTTGATAACGGCATCCCACTCTTCTTCGGTCATGTTCACCAGCACGCGGTCGCGCAGAATGCCGGCGTTGTTCACCACGATGTGCAGATCGCCGAACGTCTCGACCGCGGTGTTGATGAGGCGCTGTGCGCCCTCCCACGACGACACGCTGTCGCCGTTCGACACGGCCTCGCCGCCCATGCCCCGGATCTCTTCCACCACCTGGTCGGCGGGCGACAGGTCGCCGCCCGAACCATCGACGTTGCCGCCGAGGTCGTTCACCACGACCTTGGCACCGTGCGCCGCAAGGCTCAACGCGTGCTCGCGGCCGATACCGCGGCCGGCTCCGGTGACGATGGCCACGCGGCCTTCACACAGTCTGCTCATGTGCACTCCTCAGGATGGGCGGGAATCCTGTCCCGCAGTCGCCCGCATCATAAGGTGCAGGGCGTGTGCGATTCCCAGCCGACGCGACGAGAACTCTTGGTGTCGTCGGCTGCCGCAGCTGCCGCACTGGCGGTGGCGGGTGCCCTGGTAGGCGACACCGATCGGCGCGCTGCTGCCGCCGGACCCACCGTGCCCGCGGTGGAAGTGATGCCCGGCCTGTCGATCTACCCCCGAGATGCGTGGGGTGCCGACCTCCCACCGAAGGGCCCGATTCACCCCGAAACACCCAAGTTCCTGCTGGTGCATCACACTGCGTCGCCCAACAACTATGCGCACGCCTCGGATGTCATCCGCACCGCATACTTCTGGCACACCAGCAACGACCCGTCGAAGGGGTGGCCCGACGTGGCGTACGAATTCTTCGTCGGCCGCGATGGCGATGTGTGGGAAGGCCGGAAGGGTGCCATGGCAGGGCCGGTGCGGGCCGATGCCACGGGCGGCAGCCAGGGTTTCGCCCAATTGGTGTGCTTGCTCGGCGACTTCACGACCGTGCAGCCCTCCGCAGCCGCGCAGACATCGCTGGTGAAGGTGCTGGCGTGGCTGGCAATGCGCAACGACATCGACACCCGACCCGGCGCCACGGTGTCGTTCGTCTCGAGGGGGTCGCAGCGCTTCGCTGCGGGCACCCCGGTCACCAGCACCACCATCGCACCGCACAGAGCCATGTCGTACACCGGCTGCCCGGGCGACGCGTTCGCCCCGCACGTACCAGGGTTGGCCGCACGGGTGCAGGCCCAACGTGCCGCTTGGAAGGGCGTCATCATGCCCGCGCAGCGCCTCGGTGTGGTGCAGAGTTAGCCCTCCGTAGCAACCACCCGTAGCCTGTGAGGCCGTGCCCCCCGCTGCCGAGTTCTCCGTCGACGTTCTCGTGGTGGGTGCCGGACCCGCTGGCGCAACTGCTGCCACGCTGCTCGCCCGCGGTGGCCGCAGCGTGATGATGGTCGATAAGGCCGACTTCCCCCGAGACAAGTGCTGCGGCGACGGCCTCACCACGCTGGCGCTGCGCGAACTGGAAACCTTGGGATTGCGCCCCGAGCGGGTACCGAACTGGCAGACGGTGGATGCCGCATGGCTGCGCTCACCATCGGGCCGCGAGGTATGCCTACCGATGCCCGTCGACGGCATCTACGCGGCCACCACACCGCGGCGCGAACTCGACGCCGCGTTGGTGGAACTGGCCCGCGAGGCCGGCGCCGACGTGCGCGAGGGCTGCGCCATCACCGCGTTGCGTCAGTTCGCTCTGCGCGCCGAGGCCGACGTGGAGGGCCTGGGCACCGTGACGGCTGAGTTCGTGATCGCCGCCGACGGCATGTGGTCGCCCACCCGCAAGCTGCTCGGGTTGGCCGAGCCCGGCTACATGGGCGAATGGCATGCGTTCCGCCAGTACGCCCGCAATGTCACCGGGCCGGCCGCAGAGCGTCTCTATGTGTGGTTCGAGCCCGACTTCCTGCCCGGCTACGCCTGGAGCTTCCCGCTGCCCGACGGCAGGGTGAACATCGGCTTCGGCGTGATGCGCGACGGGTCGAGATCTGGCAAGGCGATGAAGGCGGACTGGGCGGGGCTCATCGATCGCCCGCACATCCGCGCCGCGCTCGGGCCCGACGTCGAACTGGAAGACCGCGTCACTGCGTTGCCGATTCCGGCGGGCATCGACCGAGCGGTGCTTACCGCTGGCCGCACGCTGTTCGTGGGTGATGCTGCCCGAGCCACCGACGTGATGACCGGTGAAGGAATCGGCCAGGCGGTGCTCACCGGGCGCGTCGCCGCCGAGTCGGTGCTGGGCGGCAAGGCAGGCGACGCAGGCTCTGTGCGCGATGCATACGAGCGCGAGGTCCGTCATCACCTGTTCGCCGACCATCGCATGTCGAAGGTGCTGAACGTGATGCTGGCCAAGCCGCTGCTGGCCCGCGGTGCCATTCGCCTCGTCGGCTCCTCTGACTGGACCCGCCGCAACTTCGTGCGCTGGATGTTCGAGGACGAACCCCGCGCCGTGGTGCTCACCCCCCGCCGCTGGCACCGCCGCTTCCTCCGCCAACACGGCACCTACCGCTAACCCACGCTGCCAGCCCCGGCCACTTCACACGCCCGCCATCCGAGTCGGACGCCCCATCCGAGTCGGTACGCCCCAACCGAGTCGGTAGGCCCCATCCGAGTCCCACACCCCCATCCGAGTCGGTACGCCCCATCCGAGTCCCACACCGCCATCCGAGTCGGGACTCGCACCCGGGATGCGAGTCCCGACTCGGATCACCCTCTCCGGCGAAGGTGCTCGCACCGCAACCGGTATCCCTCCGCCAGTTCGTCACAGAGCGCCTCGAGGTCTGACAACTCCAGTTCGGTGACGCGATCGACCTGCCAGTCGATGCGATGACAACCGCGGTCGCGCCGTTTGTCCTTCGTGGCGGAGAAGCGCAGATGGTCGGGGTGCACATCGACCTCGACGGCCCAGCGCGCATCGGGCACCGCCATATCGAACCGAACGCGACCAACGCCCGGTACCTCCAGATGGCCGACCTGAAGCACCACCGGAACCCCCCGCCGTTGTAGTCCATCAGCAATGAGAACTTCCGGATGCGACTCCGCCGGCCCGCCGGGCAGACGACTGGCGAGCACCGCAAGGAACTTCGCCGAACCAGGCCGAGCAGGATGTGCCAGATCTCTGCCGATCTTGGCGAGGCCGGACACCGTGAACCGTCGTTCGCTCAGCAGTTGTTCCACCACCGAGCGGAGATCGACAGCGTCGAGGTCGGCTGCAAGATCGAATGCCAATCGCAATGGACTGGCCATTCGGATGCCATCCGCACGCTTGCTGATGTGGTTCGGCGCCACCCTTGTGGTCTGACGGAGTCGCACACCGTCCAGTGGACCGATGTTGGACCCGTGGGGAACGGCGAAGTGGATGAGGTCGTCATTGCCCATGCGACGAAGCCGTGCGATACGCCCAGCCGTGGGCCCGGTGATGTACCCCTGCGGGTAGGCCATACACAGGCCGGCGCAGCGCGCTTCCAGGGTCAACGGTGACGAACGGATATGGAAGACCCGCTCGTAGATAACCTCGAGAAGCCCAGCTTCGACAGCGCGTTCGCGGGCACGACGGCTCATGCCAGCAATGGTGAGCATGGTCGCAGTGGCCATCCCGTGATGATCAGCGAACACCGCCATGGCTTCTTCGGTGAGCATGCGCGCTCCTTCCCAGTGTGTCGACACGTAGGAGGAAGCCGCAGCCGAACCTATCGGTGCCGCGATCCGTCGCGCACGGGGACATGCGAGTCGGGACTCGCACCCCGGGTGCGAGTCCCGACTCGCATGGTGGTGTGGGACTCGCATGGTGGTGTGGGACTCGCATGGTGGTGTGGGACTCGCATGGTGGTGTGGG
>CANHST010000064.1 GCA_947463235.1 Acidimicrobiaceae bacterium | reverse complement strand
GCCCATCGATCGTGCCATCTCATCCGCAGGCGGCGTGTCGATGGACGAGGTCGACGACTCCTTCATGCTGCGCCGAAAGCCGGGCACCTACGTGGTGGGCGAGATGTTGGATTGGGAAGCACCTACGGGCGGCTTCCTGCTGCAGGCCACGTTTGCCACCGCCGTCGCGGCAGCGCAAGCAGCCCTGCTCGCGTAAACGAACCCCGAGTACTCGCCGCGGTGCAGTCGCGTGACCAGGTAACGCGGTCATCGAAATGGGCGGCCGATACGGCCCATTTCGATGACCGCGACGAAACAAAGTGCGTCCCGAGCCGGGGAACGCAAAAGGCCCCGCCGAAGCGGAGCCTTGTGGTGGGCGAGGGGGGACTTGAACCCCCACATCCTTTCGAATACTAGCACCTGAAGCTAGCGCGTCTGCCTATTCCGCCACTCGCCCGAGTGGAAGCACAACGCTAGCAAGTCGCCGCACCGTGCCCAACCTGCGAACACAGCCCGTGAGCACCTGACCGAAGCCCGTGGGGCGCGCCCTCTTCGGCGTGCCCTCGCCACTAACCTGCATGGTCATCATGGGTTTGCAGGGGTTTGAACACGGTCTGGAGCGTATGGTCGAGGGCGTGTTCTCACGCGGTTCTCGTTCCAGCCTCCGTCCCGTCGAGCTTGGTCGTCGTCTCCTTCGGGAAATGGACGACCACCGCAGCGTCGACGTGAAGGGTCGGCGCATCGTCCCCAACGGTTTCACCTTCATGCTCAGCGCCAAGGATCATGCCGGTTTTGCCGAGATCGACCAGGCGCTGAACGCCGAACTGTGCGAGACCGCACGCGAGTACGCGAAGGCCGAGGGCTACCACTTCATGGGCAGCGTCTCGGTGGAGTTGTTGGTCGACAACAACCTCAAGCCGGGTCGCTTCACCATCTCCAGTCGGATGAAGGAGACCGGTGGCTCGGCGGGCGTGGGGTCGCTCGTGTTGCCCAGCGGCGAGCGTGTGGAGTTGGGCAAGGAGCCGGTCAGCATCGGCCGCCTCAACGAGTGCACCATCCCACTCACCGACGGCAACGTGAGCCGTCGTCACGCCGAAGTGCGCGCCTCCACCCGTGGCTACGTGGTGGCCGACCTCGGCAGCACCAACGGCACAAAGGTGAATGGCCTGCGGATCCAGGGCGAGCAGGCGCTCGCCAACGGCGACATCGTGAGCGTGGGCAGCACACACCTGCGCTTCGAGGCCTCGTGAGCGAAGCCCAGCTGAGCATCCTCAACTACGCCCTGCTGGCGCTGATCTACCTGTTCTTCGCGCGTGTGTTGTGGGCAGTGTGGTCGGAGGTTCGTGGCCCTCGCCTCGGCACGGCACCTGCTGCCCATGTAGCCGGCGACGCTGGTGCACCTGCCGAACGTTCGATGGCGGCAACCAAGCCATCGCGCACCAAGCGGGGTGTGCCGACGAAGCTCGTGGTGCTGGAACCCAAGGTTCGCAAGGGTGCCGCCTATCCCATCGGGCAAGAGATCACCGTGGGCCGCGCTGCCACGTGCTCGATCAGTGTCCCCGACGACACCTTCGCCTCGCAGCTTCATGCTCGTGTGTTCGTCAGCGATGGTGCAGTTCGTGCGGAGGATCTCGCCAGCACGAACGGCACCCATCTGAACGGAGCCAAGCTCGAGGCATCCACGCCACTCTCCATCGGCGACCGGCTGCAAGTGGGCAGCACCATCTTCGAGGCGCAGTGAGGCTGCAGTGACCGACATCGAGAACCCACCGCTACTCGCCTGGGGCGCGTTCACCGATGCAGGTCGGGTGCGTCCGGGTAATGAGGATTCGTTCGTTGCCGAACCCATGGTGTTCGTGGTTGCCGACGGCATGGGCGGCCACCAGGCGGGCGAGGTGGCCAGCGCGATCGCTGCCACCACCTTGCGCGATCGTCTGGCGTCGGGTGCGAACACGGTCGACGTTGCCGTGGCTGCGGTGGTGGAGGCCAACGCCGCCATCTTCCAGGGCGCGCACAACCACGCCGAACAGCGCGGGATGGGCACCACGCTCACCGCCCTCGCCGTGCTCACGATGGAGGACAACCCGCCGCGCTTCGTGTTGTTGAACGTGGGCGACAGCCGCACCTACGTGATGCGCAACGGTCGCCTCCGCCGCGTGTCGGTGGATCACAGCTATGTGCAGGAACTGGTTTCCACCGGGCACATCACTGAGCAAGAGGCCCGTAACCATCCACGCCGCAACATCGTCACCAGGGCCCTCGGTATCGAACCGACGGTGCGCGTCGACACGTGGGTCTTGCCGTTGGTGCAGGGCGACCGCTACGTGTTGTGCAGCGACGGTCTGGTCGATGAGGTGGAGGACCACGCGATCACCGACATCCTTCGCGAGCACCAGAACCCGCAGGCGGCCGCCGAGGCGTTGGTTGCTGCGGCGAACAACAACGGTGGGCGCGACAACACCACGGTCATCGTGGTCGACGTGTTGGACGGCGACGAGCCGTTGCCCGATACAGCGGATCTCGAAGTCACCCCGATGTGGTCGGAGGAAGCTCGAGAGCGCCTCATCGACGCCGAGGCTGGCGCCGACGCCACCATGGCGTTGCCCGTCACGGTGGTGGTCGAACCAGACGAAGGGCCGCGGTCGCGACGTGGGCTAGGCGTGCTGCTGTTCGTGGTGGGGTTGCTGGCGATTCTCGCGATCACCATCACGCTCGTCTTGGTGGTGCGTCACAACGCCAGCGATACGCCGGCCACCACGTCGTCATCGAGCACGTCATCGAGCACGTCGAGCAGCACGTCGTCAACGAGCAGCACCTCCACCACCTCCACCACGGCGGTGCCCGACACGTCGTCGCTCTCCACGGCGGGTCCCTAACCAATGGCCAATCCGCGCATCGCCACCACGCGCCGCAACTCCGAGTTGGGCCTGGTGGTCATGGCCGCGGCGATCACGGCCATCGCCTACACGTTGGCGGCACTGGGGAAGAACGCCGAGCTGCCGGCGCGCATCATCCCCTTCCTTGTGGCGCTGCTGGGGCTGTTGCTGTCTGCGCACGTGGCCACGCGGTTGCTGGCTCCCGGTGCCGACAGCACTCTGTTGCCGCTGGCGGTGTTGCTGAACGGCATCGGGTACGTGGTGATTGCTCGGCTCAGCGATCGTCTGGCAGCGCTGCAGACCACCTGGACGTTCATCGCCATCGTCGCCTTCGTACTCACACTGTTCTTCGTGCCGCGCCCATCCGACCTCGCCCGTTTCAAATGGACCTTTCTCTTCATCGGTGCGGGTCTGCTGATGATGCCGCTGGTGCCGGGCCTTGGAACGAGCGTGGGCGGCGCTCGCATCTGGGTGCACCTCGGCTCGATCAACTTCCAGCCCGGCGAGTTTGCGAAGTTGGCACTGGCGCTCTTCTTCGCCGGCTATCTCGCCGACAACCGCGAACTCATCGCGGCCAGCACGCGTCGCATCGGCCCGCTGCGCATTCCCGAACTGCGCTTCCTCTTGCCGATCACCTCGGCGTGGGGTTTTGCCGTGGCTGTGATGGTGGCAGAGAAGGACCTCGGCTCGGCACTGCTCTTCTTCACACTGTTCACCGTGATGATGTGGGTGGCCACCGAACGCGCCGCCTTCTTGATCATCGGCCTCGTCCTGTTCGCCGTGGCGGCGGTGATCGCGTACCAACTGTTCGGGGTGGTGCAGACCCGAGTGTCGGTCTGGATCGACCCGTGGTCGCAATACCAGGGCAAGGGGTACCAGATCGTGCAGGCCATGTTCGCGTTCGCGAACGGCGGCACCGGCGGCACCGGTCTCGGTCTCGGTAGCCCCACCAAGATCCCCGCAGCGAAGACCGACTACATCTTCGCTGCGGTCGGCGAGGAGATGGGCCTCATCGGCGCCACGGCCGTCCTCATCGCATTCCTCTTGTTGATCGGTGCTGGCTTGCGCATCGCAATGCGCGCCGACCGACCGTTCGAGAAGTTGCTCGCTACCGGCCTCACCACCATCATCGGCATGCAGGCGTTCATCATCATCGGTGGTGTGCTGCGTGTGGTGCCGCTCACCGGCATCACCTTGCCATTCGTGAGCTACGGCGGCTCCAGCCTGTTGGCGAACTGGGTGCTACTGGCGCTCTTGATTCGCCTCAGCGATACGCAGGCCAAGCGCAGCGGCGAGGTCGACGACCAACTGTCGGTGGGCGAGCAGTGGGAAGCCCGTCGTCTGCGACGCGCCGAGCGCAAGACGGCCCGCGCATGAATAGCCAGATCAAGAAGCTCGCCGCCGCGCTGCTGGTGCTCTACGTCATTCTCTTCGTGCAGTTGAACGTGCTGCAGGTAGGCCGCAAGGAAGCGCTCGACAGCCACCCCAACAACAACCGTCAGACCATCCGCGACTTCAACCGGCCCCGCGGCGCCATCGTCACGGCCGACGGTGTGGTGGTGGCGCGCAACATTCCCACGCCGGGCGGCGGCCAGTATCGGTATCAGCGTGAGTACCCCACCGGCGACCTGTTCACGAACGTCACGGGTTACTTCACCTACAACTTCGGCAGCACGCAGCTGGAGAAGACGATGAACGATGTGCTGCTGGGCGACACCGCGGCCCAAAAGGTGTCGGGCGTGTTCGGCGGCGCCGACAACTCGGGCAGCGTGCACCTCACCATGCGCGACGACGTGCAGAAGGTGGCCGCTGAAGCGCTTGGCAACCGCGAGGGTTCCGTGGTGGTGATGGATCCCAACACGGGTGCGGTGTTGGCCATGGTGAGCTACCCGCGATTCGACGGCAATCTGGTGGCGTCGCACGATCCGCAGAAGGCCGAAGACGCGCTGAACTTCTACAACAGCTACCCCGGCAAGCCACTCCTGGCGAATGCGTATCAAGAGAATTACATGCCGGGGTCGGCGTTCAAGATCGTTACCACCTCCATCGCGTTCGACGCCGGAATCGCCAACATGGACAGCACGTTCCCGGTGGAGACGGAATGGGTGCCACCGCAGACGAACGACCCCATCCAGAACTATGCGGGCGAGCGATGCGGCGGCACGATGGCCGAGGTGTTCTACCGCAGCTGCAACATCCCGTTCGCGCAGATGGCCGTGGAACTCGGCGGCACCGCGATGGTGGATGGCACTCGGCGCTGGGGCATCAACGAGAAGGTGCCCATCGATCTGCCCGGCCCTGCTGCTGGCAACTTCGAGAACGCCAACGGCACACCGATCGACTTCGACCAGAACCAACCGCTGCTCGCCATCGGCGGGTTCGGACAGGCGAACGACAAGATCGTGCCGCTGCAGATGTGCATGATCGCCAGCACGATTGCGACCGGCGGCACGATGATGAAGCCGTATGTGGTGGATGCCACGCTGGCGCACGACGGCTCGGTGCTCGATCGCACACAGCCATCGGTGTGGAAGACGCCCGTCACGCCTGCAACTGCGGCGTCGGTGAAGAGCATGATGATCGATGTGGTGAATCTCGGCACGGGTCGCCCGATGCGTCTGGCGAACGGCATTCAGGCAGCAGCCAAGACCGGTACGGCGCAGTTGAACGCCACCGGCGAGCCGCAGCGATCGAACGCGTGGATCACCTCGTTTGCTCCGGCCGAGGCACCGCGCTACGCCGTCGCCGTCGTGTTGAAGGGCACCAACGACGAGATCTCTTCTGGCACCGGCGGCCGTCTTGCTGGCCCCATCGCCAAGACGGTGCTCGACTACCTCTTCAGCTTCGAGAAGGGGTGACAGTGGGCGATCGAACAACCACTGTGTGGGTCGGTATCCTTCGGAGGCGATTTCGCCGAGAAAGGCACCAGTGAGCGGAAGCCCTGAGCGGACCGTGTTGAACGACCGCTACGAACTCCAACAGCGCATCGGACGCGGCGGCATGGCCGACGTGTTCCTCGCTCGCGACCTTCTGCTGGATCGCCCCGTCGCCATCAAGGTGCTCTTCCCCGAGTTCGCAGTGGACCCGAACTTCGTGGAGCGTTTCCGTCGTGAGGCGCAGAGCGCTGCGAACCTCAACCACCCGAACATCGTCGGTGTGTACGACTGGGGCAAGTACGCCAACACCTACTTCATGGCGATGGAGTACGTGCAGGGTCGCACGCTCGCCGACATCTTGAAGGCCAACGGTCACGTCACTTCACAGCAGGCTGCGGAGATCGCCAGCGAAGTGGCTGCTGCGCTCGGCTTCGCGCACCGCAACAACGTGGTGCACCGCGACATCAAGCCCGCCAACATTCTCATCGGCTCCAACGGTCAGGTGAAGGTGGCCGACTTCGGCATCGCCCGAGCGTTGAACGCCCCCACGGAGAGCAGCCTCACGCAGGCCGGCTCGGTGATGGGCACCGCCACGTACTTCTCGCCCGAGCAGGCGCAGGGTGCGCAGCCCGACCCGCGAAGCGATCTGTATTCGTTGGGCATCGTGCTGTACGAGATGGTGGCCGGTCGTCCACCCTTCAGCGGCGAGAACCCGGTGAGCATCGCCTACAAGCAGGTGCACGAGAACCCGCAGCCGTTGAACCAACTCGTGGCCGACGTGCCGAAGCCGTTCGAGGCCATCGTGGCCAAACTGCTCGCCAAGAAGCCCGAGGTGCGCTACCAGACCGCCGAAGTCGTGCGCGACGAACTGCGTCGATTCCGCAACGGCGAGCCGGTGCAGGCGTTGGCCGCCGTCCTCGGCGCAGCTGCGGCGGTGGCACCACGCCCACCTCAGGTGGCAGCCACCACCGCCATGGCCCGCACCACGGGCCCGCTCCCAGGTGTCACCACCGCCATGGGGCGCACCGCGGTGCAGCCCCAGCAGTACCAACCCCAGCGCAAGGACCGCACCGGCATGTACGTGGTGGTCGGTTTCCTGGCACTGATCGCATTGGTCGCGGGTGCCATCGTGCTGTTCAACGTGTTGGCCAAGGACACGCCGTCCGATTTCGCGATGCCGAACGTGGTGGGCGTCACCCTCGAAGAGGGCGTCAAGACGCTGCAGGACGCCGGCCTCGTGCCCAACCCTGTCGAAGAACCGAACGCGGCCGTGGCTGCCGGCACCATCGGTCGAACCGAGCCCATCGCCGACACCTTGGTGAAGAAGGGCCAGACGGTGGATGTGTTCTTCACGGCAGCGGTGGCGCCCTTTGTGCTCGAGGACATGGCGGGCAAGACGCAGGCCGATGCGTCGGCTGCGCTGCAGTTGCTGGGTCTCACCATCGACCCCACCATCATCACCGAGAACAACCCCGACGTTCCGCAGGGTTCGGTCATCCGCACCGACCCTGCGGCCGGTTCCACCATGCAGCAGGGCGACACGATCAAGTTGGTCGTGTCGGCCGGCCCGAACCAGGTGGCCATCCCGCCCACGGAGGGGCTCTCGCAGGCGAACGCCGAGGCGTTGCTCACCAGCGAGGCGTACGGGTTGAACGTCACCATCCAGTCCGAGGCCAGCACCACCCAGCAGGCGGGCAGCGCCACACGCACCGACCCGGCCGGCGGCACGCTGGTGGCCAAGGGCAGTGCCGTCACGCTGTACATCTCCACCGGCCCCGACAAGGTGAAGGTGCCCGTGCTGGTGGGTACCACCGAGGCACAGGCGAAGCAGAAGCTTGCTCAGTTGGGCCTGTTTCCCGACATCCGCACGCAATCGGTGCCGTTCGGCGACCCGAACGACGGCCGGGTGATTTCGCAGAACCCCAGTCAGAGTGTGGAAGTGCTGCCTGGCGCCACGGTGAAGCTCGTGGTGGCCGAGGCCTTGCCCGAACCCACTACCACGACCGTGGCACCAACGGTTCCGCCCACCGCGCCGCCCACCACCGTGGCGCCCCCGACGGTGCCGGTCACGACGGCGCCATCGACGACGGTTCCTGGTCCCTGACCTTCGAACCCCCGACCGCTCAGGTTCGCTTGGAGCGTCGCAGGAAGTTCTTCAGGAGGTCGTGGCCTGCTGACGTGAGGATGCTCTCGGGGTGGAACTGCACGCCTTCGATGGGCAGTGTGCGGTGACGAACACCCATCACGATGCCGTCGCAGGTGGCGGTGACCTCGAGGCAGTCGGGCATCGACGCGGGGTCGATGACCAGGCTGTGATAGCGGGTGGCCACCAGCGGGGTGGGAAGTCCGTCGAACACGCCAAGACCGTGGTGCTCGATCGGCGACGTCTTGCCGTGCATCAACGACGGTGCGCGCACCACCGAACCGCCGTAGACGTGGCCGATGGCCTGGTGACCGAGGCATACGCCGAACACGGGCACGCCGGCCTCGGCGAAGGCGGGAATGGCGGCGCAGATGATGCCGGCATCTTCTGGCCTTCCCGGCCCTGGCGACACGAGCACCAGGTCGGGGTGCAAGGCCATCGCATCCTCGACGGTGAGCTGGTCGTTGCGGACCACGATGGGTTCGGCTCCGAGCTCTCCGAGGTATTGGACGAGGTTGTAGACGAAGCTGTCGTAGCTGTCGATCACGAGCACGCGGGGCACCCCTACAGCCTGCCTGTTCGGGAACGTCGTTGTCGAATGGGTTGTGCCGCCTACACTGTGCGACCGTGGCACCTCCGAAACGCACCACTTCCGGCCGAGTGACGCCCAAGGGCACCAAGCCCGGGCAGGTCACCGCGATGGCGAAGGAAGCGCACCATCACGAGAGTTCCATCTCGGCGTCGTCGCGCTACACCCCGCCGGCATCCAAGGACCTCTACGAGAGCCCGAAGTGGGTGCCGATCCTGATGCTGGTGTTCATCGCCATCGGGGTGTTGGCCATCCTGTCGCGCTACATCATCCCGGCGTTCGAGAACACGAACATGCCGGTGCTGGTCGGTCTGGGCTTCCTGCTCGCCGGTTTGTTCACCGCCACGAAGTGGCGATGACGACGTCGCGCTGACGTAGCGCTGTCGTCTTACACGCGTGTAGTTCCGCACACGGTTATCCACAGGGTGTGGAGAACACGCCTCGCTTCGGTCACTCGAAGATCGGGGCCACCATCGTCATGTCCTCGAGGCAATGACGGGGCGGCGGCGGGTCTTCGTCGGGAGCAAGGGTCATCCTCAACTCCAGCCCACAGACCGTGCAGCGGTAGCGCACGTTGATACGGCGCATTTCGCCGGCAGGTGGCGGTGGCGGCATCGGGGTGGTGAAGCTCCGCAGCATCCCCATGCCGGTTTTCCACAGGAGATAGCCGCCAAACAGACCGATCCCGACCCAGACGATGGTGCTGAAGGCCGGCATGTGCTCAGACTATCGACCGCAGGTGGAGGCTGAGTCGGGTTCAGCCGAGGCGCTCGATGATGGTGGCGTTTGCCATTTTGCTGTCCCTGCGGCGGTTCGGGTTCAGCCGAGGCGCTCGATGATGGTGGCATTTGCCATGCCCCCGCCTTCGCACATCGTCTGCAGGCCGTAACGACCGCCCGTGCGCTCGAGTTCGTTCAGCAGCGACGTCATCAGGCGGGCGCCTGAAGCACCCAGTGGGTGACCGAGGGCAATGGCGCCACCGTTCACGTTCACCTTGCTCATGTCGGGATGCAGTTCCTTCTCCCACGCCAGCACGACCGAGGCGAACGCTTCGTTGATCTCGGTGAGGTCGATGTCGTCCATCGTGAGACCCGCCTTGGCAAGCGCCTTGATCGTGGCGGGGATGGGTGCGGTGAGCATCAGGCGCGGGTCGTCGCCGGCAAGCGCGAAGCTCACGAACCGGGCGCGGGGCTTCAGGCCCAACTGTCGGGCCTTCTCCTCGCTCATGATCAGCATCGCGGAGGCGCCGTCGGTGATCTGCGACGAGTTGCCGGCGGTCACCCGGCCGCCCTCCTCTTCCGATCGGAACGCCGGCTTCAGGGCCCGCAGCGTGTCCATGGTGGTGTCGCGCAGGCCTTCATCGGTGGTCATCAACGTGCCGTCGGCTCCGAGCACGGGCACGATCTGGGTGGCGAAGCGCCCTTCTTCGGTGGCCTGACGGGCGAGTTGTTGCGAGCGAGCACCGAAGGCATCCATGTCGTCGCGGCTGATGCCCCATTTGTCGGCGATCAGTTCGGCAGAGATGCCCTGCGGCACCAGGCCGCCCTCGGGTGCGTAGCGGGCGCTGACGCCGGGACCGAACGGAAAGCCGTACTTGCCATCGGCCATGGCCGAGCCCATCGGCACGCGGGTCATCACTTCCACGCCGGCGGCCACCACGATGTCGTACGCGCCCGCCATCACGCCCTGTGCGGCGAAGTGGGCGGCCTGCTGGCTGGAACCACACTGGCGGTCGATGGTGGTGCCGGGCACGCTGGAGGGCCAACCGGCGGCGAGCACCGCGTTGCGGCCCACGTTGAACGCCTGCTCGCCCACCTGCATGACGCAGCCCATCACGACGTCGTCGATCAGTTCGGGGTTGATGCCCGTGCGGTGCTGCAGCGCCTTCAAGGTCTCGGCGGCCAGGTCGACTGGGTGCCAGTCCTTGAGCTTCCCGTTACGGCGACCCAGGGGGGTGCGTACGGCATCGACGATCACGGCGGTGGTCATAGGAGACTCCTCAGGTCCGTTGGTGGCGAAAGTCTGCCCGCGCGCGCCGAATAGTCAGAAATCGGGCGAGAAGAACGTTCGGCAATTTGCTGAAGTCAGCGCCACTTGGAAAACACGCGTTGCAGTGCTGCGAGGTCGGTGTCGGTGAGGTGCTGAGCGAAGTTCGACTGCACCATTCGGCGGTAGGTGATGTTCGCATCGCGCCACGCGGCACGACCCGGCGAGGTGAGCGACACGCTGACGGCACGTCGGTCGTCGGGCAACGGCGTGTGCTTGCGCTTCACGTAGCCCTCTTCTTCGAGCCGGTCGAGCCGACGCGACAGGCTGCTCGGAAGGTCGCCCAACTGTTCGCAGAGTTCGTGCACGCGCATGGTGCCGCCGGCATCGCGAATGGCGGCCATGCACTCGAACCATGCCAGCGACATGTAGTGCTCGTCGGCCAACTGTTGGTCGATCTTGCGTTGCAGCGCTGCCGACAGTTGGCAGTACTGACGCCACAGCCCGATGCGTTCGGCGTCGAGCCGGGGCATGTCAGGCCGTGGCTTTGAGAGCGGCGCTGAAGGCGGCGAGGGCGAGATCGACCTCTCGCTCGTTCACCACCAGCGGCGGCATCCAGCGCAACACCTTGCCGTAGGTGCCGGCGTTCATCAGGATGAGGCGGCCTTCTTCCAGACAGTGTTGGGTGATGGCCGAGACTCGCGCAGCGTCGCTGAATTCGGTGCCCACCATCAGGCCCAGACCCCGCACCTGGGTGATCACCGAGTGCTCCTTCGCCAATTCGCGGATGCCTGCCTGCAATTGGGCGCCGCGGGCGTTCACGTTGTCGAGGAACGCCGGGTCTTCCATGATCTCGATGGTGGCCAGTGCTGCGGCGCAGCCCATGGCGTTCCCGCCGTAGGTTCCGCCGTGGCTGCCCTTGGTCCATTTGTCGTCGAGCTCGCGGCGCGTGCCGAGTGCTGCGAACGGGAAGCCGCTGGCGATGCCCTTGGCCATGCAGATGATGTCGGGCTCGATGCCGTAGTGCTCGACGGCGAACATCTTGCCGGTGCGGCCGAACCCGCTCTGCACCTCGTCGGCGATGAACAGGATGCCGTGCTGACGGCAGCGCTCGACGAGGCCTTGGATGAACGCGGCCGGAGCGGGGATGTAACCGCCCTCACCGAGCACGGGCTCGAGGATGACGCACGCCGTCTCCTCGGGTGCGGTCATCGACTTCAGTAGATGATCGAAGCCCCACAGCGCATCCGCCACCGCCTTGTCCTGATCGGGTGCCATGGGGTCGGGGTACGGCGCCACGAACACACCCGACGGCAGCGGCGCGTGCCCGGCGCGGTAGCCGGTCTTCGACGTGGTCATCGCCATGGCCATGTGCGTGCGGCCGTGGAAGCTGCCCGAGAACACCACCGTGTGCGGACGCTTGGTGACCTGCTTGGCCAACTTCACGGCACCCTCGGTGATCTCGGCACCGGAGTTGGCGAAGAAGAACGTGTCGATGGCGCCGGGGGTGAGTTCGGCAAGTTTCGCGGCCAGCGGCTCGAGCAGATCGTGCCGGAACACATTCACCTGGGCGTGGATGAAACGCTGCGCCTGGGTGGCGATGGCCTCAGCCACCTTCGGATGCGCGTGACCGGTGGAGTTCACCGCGATGCCTGCGGCGAAGTCGAGGTACTCCTCGCCTGAGGTGGTGGTGACCCAGCACCCCTTGCCGTGCGAGACCTCGAGCGGCGTGACGGAGAACCAGACGTTGGAGAGGTGTGACGACGTTGTCATGCGCTCAGCTTAGAACGTGGCGCAACACTGGTTCGCTGGGCCCTGGACCGCTATGCCATCTCCCGTGTATCGACTGTCCTGGCAGCGATGTACGGTGCCGCATCGCACGACGGGTGCGACCGATGGGAGGTCGTGACATGAAGGTTCGATTTGGTGCATCTCTGGCGAAGGGTGCGGCTGTTGCCGTGCTGGTGTCGTCGACCATTTCCATGGGTGCCGCCGATGCGGGTGCGCCGCCCTCGGTGACCCTCGACGGCGTCGCAGTGTGCGACTTCGAGACCACTGAGCAGATCATCACCTGGACGCTCACCAACCGCACGACCGGTGGGGTGGAGATTCAGGCGAGCGGAGTCATCGACGGCAGCGCGCTCAGTGCTGGTGAGTCGTTGGAGACGAGTGCGGCGTTCTCTCCGTCCATCGTGCTCGCCGGAGCGTCGGCCGACGCCACGTCTGCGGCATCGTTCGACGCCGTGGGTCTCGTGTCGATCTCGGTGTCGGCCATTCAGGGCGACATCGACTCGTTCGTCACCTACACGGGCAGCGTCACGCTTGTTGGATGCGTGGAGGCGACGACCACCACCACCACCGAGGCACCGGCACCCACCACCATTGCGGTGGAGGCACCCACCACCACCGCCGCAGTGGAACCGATTGCGCTGCCGAGCACTGGCTCGGGCAGCGGCACGGCAGCACTCGCAGCTCTGTTCCTGGGCATGGGCGGCGCACTGCTGCTGCTCGTGCGTCGCCGCAGCGTCAGGAGCTGAGTTCGGCGGCTTTCGCCAGGGCGTCGTCCCAACTGGCCCCCGCCGCCACCAGCGACCGGAACGGCATCACCATCTTCGGCATGCTGACGCCGAGCACACCGCGAAGGCGCCCTTCCCACCCGTAGAGGGCGGCGAAGGCACCATCGGTGGTACCGGCGAACACATGGATGTCGTCGCCACCGTGGGCGCGACCGACGAACTGGATGCGACTGTCGAACTGGTCGCTCCAGAAGAACGGCACCGATCGATACGCGGTCTGCTCCTCGCCGCGATCTGCGGCGAGGAGATTCCGCGCCGCCGCTGCACCCTGCTCTGCAGCATTCGTCCAGTGCTCGACGCGCATCTCGCAATCGTCATGCCCTTCGAACACCAGGTTCGGCCAGCGCACACAATCGCCAGCGGCGTACACGCCGGGTAGCCCGGCGAACAGGTTGGCGTCGCAGACGATGCCATCACGCAACGCCAGTGTGGAGGTCTCCAACCACTCGACGGCCGGCACCACGCCGACGCCCACCACGACCACGTCGGCGGGGATCAGTTCGCCATTCGCCAGTCGAACGCCATGCACCCGACCGTCGGCACCTTCCATCCCCTGCACCTGCACGCCGCAGCGGAGGTCCACGCCGTGACGACCATGAACGCTCGCGGCCGCAATGCCCATCTCCATGCCGAGACCGCGCACCAAGGGAGCTGGCGCGCCTTCCAATACGGTGACGCTGCAGCCTTTCTGGCGAGCGGTGGCTGCCACTTCAAGACCGATGAAACCGGCGCCCACCACCACGACACGGGCGCTGCCATCGGCAATGCGATCGCGCAACGTGAGCGAGTCGTGCAGGGTGCGGAGTTCCTGCACGCCGTCGAGCGCGGGTTGAGTGAACAGGCGGCGCGGCGCCGAACCGGTGGCGATGATGAGACCGTCGTACGGCAGCGTCGTGCCGTCGGACAACTCGACGGTGCGGGCGTCGCCATCGAGCGCGGTGGCTCGCACGCCGAGGCGCAGGTCCAGCCCCAGCGACTCGAACTCCTCCGTCTTGCGCAGACGGATTCGATCGGGTTCCCATTCGCCCGCGAGCAGCTTCTTCGACAGTGGTGGCCGGTCGTATGGCGTCTCGGTCTCGGCGCTCACCAGCGTGATACGGCCAACGAACTCTTCCTGGCGCAGCGTCTCGCACGCGCGGAGGCCCGCGAGCGAGCCGCCGATGACAACGATGTGTTCCATGGGTCAGGCCTTGCAGTCGCCGGTGCAGTGATTGTCGGCCACGGTGCCGCCCGTGACCAGGGCGGTCACCCAGTCGACGAGCAGGATGCCGTTCAGGGTCTCGGTGTAGAACTCCG
>CANHST010000063.1 GCA_947463235.1 Acidimicrobiaceae bacterium | reverse complement strand
CGGTGAGGCCATGGCGGCCATCATCAGGTGCCCGGGCGGGTTGTCGGGTGCGATGGGCGATTCGCTGATCAGTTCCACCTCGCCCAGCCGGAGGCCGAGTGCCTCGGCGTAGGCAGTTGCCCGTACCTTGGCGTCGACGGCGGCGTCGGCCAGCAGTTGCCGCCGGGCGGGGTTGTCGCGGTCGACCTTCCAGACCAGATTTTGCACTGCGGCGGCAGCATCACCGACAGCGTCTCGGACCAGTGCCCCCACCAGGTCGGCCCCACGGACCGTGACGGTGAGGCCGGTACTGGCCCGAAAACCGACCATGACCTGCTGGTTGTCGCGCCACTCATACTCCTCGCCCACATGGATCCCGTCGGTGGCCCAGGCGCTGCGGTCGATCTGGTGGTGCTCGAGCACCTCGACGAGGCGTTGGGAGGCCGCCGCAGCGCTGTCGAGGGCCCCGGCAGCGTCGGCGGCGCGTTGCGACACCTCCAGCGACAGCTCGGCACGATCGGGGGTGACGGATGCGGCGGACGTGCCGCGAACGACGATGGATGACATGAGGAACATTCTCGCGTGACTCAAGACTGCTTCGCCAGGGGCCGATACATCACTGTGGCAGTGAAGAGCGCCATGCGTCCCATGGCACACGAGATCGAGCACGGCGAGGCCCCCTTCGGCGGCGCCCGCGCGCGTCGTCGACTCGTCGTGCTGGTGGCTTCGGTGATGGCGATGGTGGCCGTGCCGATCGTGGTGTCGGGCACGGCGGATGCGGTGCCCCAGACCCCTCGCGTGAAGACCGTGGCCTGCGATGGCGGCACCTATGTGGTGGTGGCGGGCGACGGTTGGTACCGGATCGCCGGGAAGCTGGGCGTATCGGTGTCGGCGTTGTTGGCGGCGAACAGTGCCACGGTCGCTACCTGGCTGTTCGCCGGTGAGGTGCTGTGCGTGCCTGGCGGCGCTGCACCCGCCACCACTGCGAAGCCCTCCACCACGACAGCGCCGACCACGACCGTGGCCCCCACCACCACCGTGAAGTTCACCGGCACGGTGTCGATCGAACAGTTTCCGGTGCAGGGTCTGTGCTGGTTCACCGACACCTGGGGCGACCCTCGTTCGGGTGGTCGGCACCATGTGGGTGTCGATGTGCTGGCAGCTGAAGGCAAGAACGTCTATGCGGTGAACGACGGCACGCTGACGCGTCAGTACGTAGATAGTCCTGCTTCGTTGGCGGGCAACGGGTGGCGGCTGACGACGGCCGACGGCACCTACTTCTTCTATGCGCACCTCAGTGCGTTTGCGTCGGGCCTGAAGGTGGGTTCGAAGGTGCAGGCGGGGCAGATCATCGGCTACGTCGGCCAGACCGGCAACGCCGGCGCACCGCACCTGCATTTCGAGGTACATCCCGGCGGCGGTGCAGCGGTGAACCCCACATCGCTCGTCAGCAAGGCCGATGGGTGCGGCACCACGAAGGTGCCGCCGCAGCCCGGCGCAACCCCATCCGGTGGAGCGACGACCACGACTCGTCCGCCGACGGCGACGACTCGTCCGCCGACCACGACGACTCGCCCGCCGACCACCACCGCACCGTCCACCACCGCACCGCCCGCCACCCGTGGTGCCTCGCAGTGGCAGTTCATCGCACCGGTGATGGCGCTCGACACCGGCGCCCTGTCGCGACCGCTCGTGGCGTCCGTGCCGACTCGAGTGACCGTGGGCAGCCTGGCGGGTGTCACCTCCTCCACCACCGGTGTGCTCGTGCGTGTTGTTGCTCGCCGCGTGAGTGCCGCTGGTCATCTCACGCTGCATCGCTGCGGTGCATCCACCGGCAACGCAGCGTCGCTGTCGTTCTCTCCCGGCAACCTGGCGGCCACGGTGGCGGTGGCGCCCGTGCAGGGCGGTGCGTTCTGCGTGACGGCGAGCACAGGTGTGGATGTGCGCATCGCAGTGGTGGCCCAGCAAGCGGCGACCGGCGTGGGCATGTTGCCGATCGGGGCTCGCCGAGCGCTGGACACGAGCGTGGCAGCAGGAACCACGCGGTCGCTGACGCCGGCGCAACTCGGTGTGTCGGCTGCAGCGAAAGCGGTCACCGTGACGGTGTCGCTGCTCGCCCCGGCCAGCGATGGCGGCTTCGGCATCGGGGCGTGCGGTGGTACCCCCTGGATCGTCTCGTTCGCCAAGGCCGCGTCACAGACGTTCTCTGCGGTGGTCCGCACCAACGCCGCCGGTGTGTGCATTTCATCGAGCGTCGATGTGCGCGCCGTGGTCGACGTGACCGGCGCATGGACCGGCAGTGCTGCCATGAGGGCGACCGCACCCTCGCGGCTGTTCGACTCGTCGTCGAACCCGATTGGCGTTGCTCCCACCACGGTGCATCTGGCGGTACCCGGTGCCGCCGCTGGCGCCCAGTTGCAGATCTCGCTGCGTTCGGGCAGCAAGGCGACCAGCCTGACGGTGTGGAATTGCGCCGACCGCCGCCCGAGTGGTGCGGTTGTCTATGCGGCGGCCAACACCTGGATGACGGTTACCGCAGGCATGAAGACCAGCGGTGGAGCCGTGTGTATGTCGTCCACGTCGCCTGCACGGGTGGTCGTGGACCTTGCTGCTGCGGGTTGAGGGTCAGCCGAGGTCGTGCGACATGAGGATGACCTCACGTGCGAACGGATCGAGCTGGCGCTTGGCGATTCGCTCGGTGAGGTTGATCGCCATGTTGGGGTCGTCGACCATGCCGCTCCAGCGGATGTAGCCGCCGAGGATGCCGATCACGCGGTCGTCGACGCTCTCGTTGTGCACCATCACCTTGGTACTGCCCTCGAGCAGTCCATTCAGCTCGGTGTAGAAGGCCTTCAGCCACAAACCGAGATCATCCACGCCCGTGAAGGGTCGGTGCAGGTAGGGCAAACCCAGCTCGTCGTAGTTGTGCAGGTTGTGGGGAGCGGGGATGATGCTGACGACACAGCCGAAGCCGTTTTCGCGCAGCCAGATGATCTCTTCCTGGCGTCGGACGCGACGATGGTTGTCGCCGTAGCCACCAGGCCGTTCGCAAACCGCAAGTTTGTCTTTCATGAACCACGTGAAGTTGCGCGGCGTGATGCCGAGCGCCCACTTCCCGCGCAGTCTCGGGGGCATGCGAGCCCTCCTCCACGTCTGTGCAGTGAATGTTCGCTCAGGTTACTCGTTCGGATCCGAAGTTGCCGAAGGTTGCGCCACCGGTTTCAAGAAGAGTCGTTGGTGTTGGCGCGTCACCCGGCGCCCACCCCCCAGGTCGGTGCCGGTCGCTTCGCCTCGGGCAACCGCCAGAACTCGCTCGACGGTGGCGGCATCGGGCGGGTGCTCGCCGCTGATCCAGCGGCGAACCGCTCGGCGAGCGAGCGCCGACGGCGCCGCCGCCAGCGCCTTTGCATCGGTGGGGTCGATGGCCGCGGCGAGTTCGTCCAGTAGGTCGGATTCGTCGCGGGCGAGATCTGCCTGACGGGCCAGGATGGGCACCAGGTCGCGTTGGGCGAGTTGTTGCATCGAGGGCAGCAACTCGTGGCGCACGCGGTTGCGGAGGTGCCGTGGGTCGGAGTTCGACGGGTCGTGCACCACTTCCAGCCCGAGTGCTGCGCACAGGGCTTCGGTATCGCTGCGGCGCAGCGCCAACATCGGCCGTCGGTGGCCGGGTCGCATGGCCGACAGTCCGCTACGGCCGGCCCCGCGCAACAGGTTCACCAGCATGGTCTCGGCCTGGTCGTCGGCGGTGTGGCCGGTGAGTACGTCGGCGGGCAGCGCGGCATACCGCGCCGTACGAGCTCGCGCTTCGAGGTTTGGCCCATCTCCCACGTGCACGGAGACCGACTGGAACATTGCGCCGACGGCAGCGGCCAGTCGTCGCACTACTTCGGCTTCATCAGCGGATCCATCACGAAGTCGGTGGTCCACGTGCACCGCCGTCGCATGGCATCCGGCCGCCACGGCCAGTACGAGGAGGGCGCTGGAGTCTGCGCCACCGGACACCGCGCACGTGACGTCGGTGCCTGGCGCAGGAAACGTGCAGCGCGTCAGCAGGGGTGCCACCGCCGGGTGCGTGGCGTTGGGCCCGAGTTCAGGCGCCAATGGTCTCCATGCGTGCCAGCCATGCGGCGGGGGCGCGCACTTCCTCGAGCGACGGCAGATGCTCGACGCTGCGCCAACACGGATCCACGGCTCGCGGCCCACCAACATCCTCGATGGCTGCGATGAACCGCGCGCCAGCGGCGTACTGATTGAGCTTGGCCTCCACGCCGGCGAGCCGCATGACCGTGCGACTGAGTGGGTTGGCGTTGCGTCGTCGCTCGCGCAGGATCCGCTCGAACCGCGGCGCGCTGGGCACCATCGGGCCGGCCGCTCGTGTCATGGTGACGTCGCCGTGGCCCTCGAGCAACGACATCAACCCGCCGATCTTCGACATCACCGCCTTCTGCTCGGGTGAAGCAATCAGGCCCAGCACGCCCGCGTCGCGGACTTGAGCGCTGGCTTCGCGGCGGTTGCGGAGGGCACCCTTCAGGGCTTCGTTGAAGGCGGCCAGGTCGGGGTTGGCGAACGACAGGCTCTGGTCGATCAGCCCGGCGAAGTGGTCGCGCATCCAGGGCACCCCGGTGAACTGGGCGCGGTGGGTGAGCTCGTGCACCAGTACCCACGTGCGGAACTCGGCAGGGTCGAAGCCGTACCGCTGCTCGATGGTGGCCAGGTTCTGGCCCACGAGGTACACGGCGTCGTCCTCGGGAGCCCGGCCCACCAGCAGGTCGTACTGACCCAACACCCGGGTACTCATCCAGCCGAGTAGGGCGCCCACTTCGGCTCCGGCCATCTGTCGTCCGATGCCGGCAGTGGACTCACCCCACCGGTCGAGCAACGGTGCCAGCAGTGCCCTGAACGAGGCGATGTTGGCGCGGATCCATTCGGACCGATCGACGAACTGGATGCGGGCGGTGCCGTAGGCGGGTCGCAGGCCGGTGACCGCCTCGATGGCGTCCTCGATGGCCTCCGACGGCGGCAGGTCGACGGGGCGAAAGACCGCAGGCGGCTGAGCGCCGGTGTTGCGGCGCCTCGATGCCAGAGCAATGGCCACTCGTTCGGCGCGGTCCCAATCGATGGGGCTCGGCGCCGTGTTCATGTGCAGCGACTCAGTCGTCGCGACGTGCGCGACCGCTGGGGTACTGCGGGGCCACGACCTTCTTCACGTACCCGAGGATGACGCCAACCACTGCCAGGCCACCGACGATCGCCAGGAGAAGGCCCAGCCAGAAATGGAAGATCACTGCGAGCATGAGTGCAGGTTAGCGACCTGAACGGGTCGCGGGGCCAATCCGCAGCGCAGACGGCCTCAGCCGATCTGGCCGTCGCCGTCGAAGTCTTCCTGGAAGCATTGCTCCAGACGAGCCACCAGGTCGGCCGGAATCTCGTCGTTGAGGCACTTCTCGCGCACCACGGCGCGCAGTTCGGCGTGGAAGTCGAGGGCCTGCATGCAGTCGGAGCAGCCTTCGAGATGCTCGTGGATGCCGACGCTGAGTTCGTCGTCGACTGATCGGTCGAGAATGGCCTCGAGTTCGCGCAGTGTGTCGTTGCAGTCAGCCATCAGTCGGTTCTTCCAGGTCCGCGGCGGGGGTGCGAGTGAGCAGACCCCGTTCCAGTGCAAAGTCGGCCAACGCCTTCTGCATCGCTTTTCTTCCCCGGTGCAGGCGCGACATCACGGTGCCGATCGGAATGTCGAGCATCTCGGCGATCTCCTTGTAGGAGAACTCCTCCACGTCGGCCAGCAGCACCGGCATGCGGAAGGTCTCGGGGAGGGCTTCGAGCGCCGCCTTCACCTCAGCGTCGGTGAACAAGTCGAACAGGGTGTCTTCCGCGCTGCGGCTGGCCTGCGCGATGTCGGGCAGGCGCCGGTACAGGTAGAGATCTTCGACGTCGTTGAGGTTGGTCTCCTGTACCCGCCGCTGCTTCGATCGGTACGTGTTGATGTAGGTGTTGGTGAGGATGCGGAACAGCCAGGCTCGCAAGTTCGTGCCGTCTTCGTAGCCGTGGAAACCGCGGTAGGCCCGCAGATAGGTCTCCTGCACGAGATCTTCGGCATCGCTCTTGTTGCGGGTCATGCGCAGCGCTGCCGAGTACAACTGCCCGGCGTGCTGCATCGCTTCCTGTGTGAAGGTCGCCCGGTCCGCCATCGAAGGCACCCTACCCGCGGGTTGCTCTGGGCCGAACTAGGTGGAGGGTTCGGTGTCGCGGTTGGTGACGAACTCGTCGACGCCGAGCACGAAACGCTCGAGCATGTCGGCGAGGACGGGAAGTTCGCTGTACCGGTACTGGCTGAGAATGGAGGTCATCAGCACCGACCGACGCTCCGCGACGTCCTGATGTCGTTGGCGTCCGGCTTCGGTGATGCACACCTCCACCACACGGCCATCCTCGCGGCTCGGGGTGCGTTCGGCGAGGCCGGCTTTCTCCAGACGTTGGATGGCGCGGGTTGCGGTGGATGGATCCACGCGCAGCGCCTCGGCCAGTTCGCTCATCCGCCACGACGGTTGCGTGGCCAGCAGGTCGAGCGTGTCCATCTGGCCCTGCTCGATGGCATCCTCGCCGCTGCCGTAGAGGTACTCCCGAAGGCCAGCCGTGGAGGCGCCTCGTCGAATCTCGCGCCACGCGAGACCGATGCGTACGGCGAGGTCGTAGAGCTCGCGATAGCGGGGGTCGGACGAAGCGTCAGTCATGGGTGGGCGTTAGGGTAACCACGATGGACGAGCCCATCGGTACCGCAGCGCCCCTCGGCGACGAAGCGCCCACCACGCCCCTCGATGCGTTGCAGGTGATGGCATCGAGCGACGTGATGATCACCCCCACACTGCGGCACGTGGAGATCTACACGATGCGTGGGTTGCTCAGCATTCTGTGGCACGAACCTGCCGCCGACGTGGCCCGCCAGCCGGGTGCGCTGGTGCTCTGCGGTGGGGCCATGGGTGGGTTGCTCGGACCGGGCGAGGCCCTCTATCACCGTCTCGGTGTGGAGTGGTCGGCTCGCGGTGTGCCCGTGCTGCGCGTCAGCTACCGCCGGCCGAACGACCTCGATCAGTGCTGCCTCGACGTTGCCGCAGCAGCGCAACTCGCCATCGGTGGTGCCGGTGCCGACCAGGTGGTGCTGATGGGTCACAGCTTCGGCGGCGCCGTGGCGGTGCGGGTGGGTGTGGGCCTACGCGACATGGTGTCGGGCGTCGCCACGTTCGCGACGCAGTCGGCCGGCTGTGAACTCGCTGGCGGCCTCCAGGGCGTGCCGTTCCTGCTGTTCCACGGCGAGCGCGACGAGATCCTTCCCATCCAGGCCAGTGAGATGGTGCAGATGATCGCCGGCTGCGGTGAGGTGGTGCGCCTTCCTGGCGACGGGCACCTGCTGGCGAAGAGCGACGATGCGATCTGGGAGCGGTTGGAGGAATTCCTGCCGCCGTTGGTGCTGAACACCTAAGCCGACCTCGCGAGTTCAGTGCTGCTTCGGCAGTGTCTGCTTCGCTCTGTCGATGAGGTGTGGCGGCAGCACGTCGTAGTGGTGATGTTGCGTCTCGAACTGACCGCGGCCACCGGTCAAGGAACGCAGATCGATTGCGTATCGGGTGAGCTCCGCGGCTGGCACGAGCGCCTCGATCACCTGCTCGCCGTGCTCGTTCGTGCTGCTGCCCTGCACTCTGCCGCGGCGCGTGGTGATGTCGCTCATCACATCGCCCTGCAGTGCGGAGGGCACGGTGACCGTGAGCAGCGAGACGGGTTCGAGCACCACCACGCCGGCCGCCTCCATGGCTTCCCTGAAGCCTTGCGCTGCGGCGGTCCTGAAGGCCATTTCGCTCGAGTCCACGGCGTGGAACTTGCCGTCGAAGCACTCCACCAACACGTCGACGACCGGAAAGCCGTGCACGCCACCGCGAGCCATGGTGTCTTCGATCCCGGCATGAATGGCCGGGATGTAGTTGCGGGGAACGGAGCCGCCGACGGTGACATCCTTGAACATGAAGCCCTCGCCTCGCGGCATGGCGTCGATGCGCAGGCTCACCACGGCGAACTGCCCGTGGCCGCCGCTCTGCTTCTTCAGCTTGCCCTCGGCCTCCGCCCGCCCAGCCACCGTCTCGCGGTACGCCACCCGCAACGGAGCGACATCGACGTGCACGCCGAACTTGCGTGCAATGCGGTCGATGGTGACCTGGATGTGGGTGTCGCCCAGACCTCGGAGCACGGTCTGGCGGGTCTCTTCCACACGGTCCACGTACAACGACGGGTCCTCTGCCTGGATACGGCTGAGTGCATTGCCCAGCTTGTCGTCGTCGGCTTGTGTGCGCGGAACGATGGCCACCCCGTACTGCGGCGTGCGCCGCGTCACACCAGCCACCTTCACCGGCGAACTCTTCGGCGCCAGCGTGTCGCCGGTGTGGGTGTTCGACAGCTTGGCAACGGCGGCGATGTCGCCGGCAACCACCTCGCTCACCGGTGTCTGTTCCTTGCCGCGCAGGAGGAACAGACCGTGCAGCCGCTCGTCGGTGCCGTTGGCGCTGTTCACCAGGTGGTCGTCGGCGCGCACGGTGCCGGACAGCACCTTGAACACCGACAGCTGCCCGATGTAGGGGTCGGCGATCGTCTTGAAGACGTGCAGCAGGGGTTGCGCCGAGGCGTCGGCCGACACGTCCACCATCGAATCGCCCGCCAGTACCGATGTGGCTCGGTCCGCTGCGGTGGGGCTGAGTTCGCAGAGCAGGTCGGCGAGACGTTCCACGCCGACGCCAGTGGTGGCCGAGCCCAACAGCACCGGAAACTCCTGGCATGTCAGCACCTCGCGGGCGAGTGTGCGTTCGAGTTCGCTCACCGACAGCGTGTCGCCCGAGAGATAGCGCTCCAGTTGGTCGTCGTCGCCCGACACGATCTCCTCGACGAGCGCGTCGTGCCCCGGTGCATCCTCCGACAGCACGTCCACCACTCCGCTCAGGGAGCCTGCCTCACCCACGGGCAGTTCCAACGCCGTGATGCCGCTCCCGAACGCCACCTTCAATTGGTCGAGGACCGATTGGAAGTCGGCTCGCTCCTTGTCGTCCTTGTTCACGAAGATCATGCGCGGCATCCGCATCGCACTCGCCCGGTGCCACAGCACCTCGGTCTGTGGCTCCACGCCCTCGACCGCGCTGACGACGAACACGGCAAGGTCTGCCACCGACCACGCGGCATCCACCTCGCCGGCGAAGTCGATCGATCCGGGGGTGTCGAGCAGATTCACCTTGTAGGAGTTGCCGTCGGTGGCGGTCCACTCGAACGGGGCGACCGCCAGCGACATCGACATGCGGGCCTTCACGCTTTCCGGTTCGGTGTCGAGCACGCTGGTGCCGTCGTCCACCCGTCCGGCCCGCGGTACGGCGCCGGCACGAGCCAGCAGTGCCTCTGCCAGCGTGGTCTTGCCGACGCCTCCGTGGCCCACCAGGACCACATTGTGAATCCGCTCGGTCGGGAAGGTCGTCACGGGGTACCCCCTGCATCACTCTGTGTTCTTGGACCGTAGTCCCACCCCCTAGGGGTGGTGTCCGGGCCGAAGGGCACCTTGTGCAGGGTCGGAGGTCCCGGAGAACCACCGATTTCACTGGAGCCCAGGAGGAGAATCGAACTCCTGACCTACGCATTACGAGTGCGTTGCTCTACCGACTGAGCTACCTGGGCGCGGGGAGCAATGCTAGCGGTAGGTCCCGACTGCGCCCACCCGATTCCGGCGACGGCTCAGTGGTCGGGCAGCGATGGGAGGTCGAGCAGCAGCGCCTGCAGCAGCAGTGTCTCGTTCGGGTTGCGTTCGAGCGCATCGAGCGCCGTATGGATGCGGTGCACCGCCTTCACCACGCTGTCGGAGCGGTTCAGATGGTTCTGCACCAGCGCATCGCGATAGGTGCCGGCCACCACGGCCAGGCCGGTGCGCAGTTCGTCGGTGCGGTGGCGTCGGAGTTCGCGCTTGTGGCGGTCCTCCAGGGCCTTGCGGCCGCTGCCGCGCTCGCCCGCTGCGGCCACCCGAGCTTCGAGTTCGGCGACCTCGACCAACTGGCGCTCGGCCAATGGGGCGGCCGCTGCCTCGATGAGCCCGTTCAGTTCCGCACACAGCCGCACCACGGTGGCCCCGGTGCCGTCGAGGCGCTGGGGGATGGCGGCGAACGCGGCGCGCCGTTCCATCAGACCGGGATCGACGGCCAGCACGCGAGCTCTGGTGAGGTTGCCCTCCGCAGCGTGTGCCGCCAACTCTGCAACGTCGGGTGCGATGCCTTCAGCCATCAGCACGTCGCGAACGGCGGCGTCGGCGATGGCGCTGAACTCGATGCGCACGCATCGGGAGGCAATGGTGACCAACTCCGGTGGCACCTGATCGGCGAGCACGATGAACACGGCGCTGCTGGGCGGCTCTTCGAGCGTCTTCAGCAGGCGAGCGGCGGCGTTGGCATCGAGCAGGTGGAACTCGTGAAGGATCATCACCTTGCGGCTGCCTTCCACCGGCGCCAGCGAGGCCGAACGGATGACGTCGCTCACCTGGTCCTTGCTGATGGTTGCCCCGGCTCTGCGTACCTCACTGACGTCGGGATGCTCGCCGGCCAACGCCAGGCGGGCATCGCGCTGGTCGGCGTCGTCGACGCCGTTGAGGAGCAGCGCGGCGAACGCCCGTGCGGCTTCATCCTTCGTGCAGCCGTTCGGACCCACGAACAGGTAGGCGTGTACCGGTGCAAGAGCAGCGTGAGTGAGGGCGGCGACGGCTCTCGGTTGCCCAACGACGCCATCCCACACGGAGCGCACGTACTCGGCGAACACCTACAGGCCCAGCCGATCGGTGACGGCCTGCCGAATGGTGCTTCCGACGGTCTCCATATCGAGCCCCGCGTCGATGACCACCCAGCGGTCGGGATCGTTGGCGGCCATCTCCAGGAAACCGGCGAGCACGCGCTGGTGGAACTCGGCATCTTCCTTTTCGAAGCGGTCGAGCTGTCGCTTGCGCATGCGTCGCTCGACCATCTCTGGTGGTGCCACCAGTAACAGCACCAGTTCGGGCCAGTGGCCATCCACGGCCCACTCGTTGATGGAACGAATGTCCTGGAGGGGGAGACCTCTGCCGTAGCCCTGGTAGGCGAGCGTGGAGTACACGGTGCGGTCGCTCACCACATGCCTGCCCGCTGCGAGCGCTGGCGCCACGACTTGTTCGATGTGTTGCGCTCTGTCTGCCGCCGCCATCAACGCCTCGGCGCGGTGCGACAGGTTCGTGACGGAGGTGTCGTGGAGGATCTCGCGAATACGGGCGCCGATGGCGGTGCCGCCGGTCTCGCGGGTGAGTACGGCGTCGAGTGCTGCAGCCAGGCGAGCGGCCTGCGTGCTCTTGCCGCACCCCTCGGCTCCCTCGAATGCGATGTACCGGCCGGTCGTCATACGGACGCCGACCATATCGACTGCAACCGGGTCGCGCGCGGCCTCGACGGCTGATGCGCCGTCACTTCTTCGGTGCAGCCTTCTTCGCCGGAGCCTTCTTGGCGGCGGCTTTCTTCGCCGGGGCGGCCTTCTTCGCTGCGGCGCGCTTGGTGGCAGCGGCCTTCTTCGCCGGAGCGCCACCCTTTTCGATGATCGCCTCGCGGCGTACCGCGAGCAGTTCGTATGCCCGCTCGGGCTCCATGGCCTCGAGGCGGTCGCCCTTCGAGAGCGAGGCGTTGGTTTCGCCGTCGGTGACGTACACGCCGAACTTGCCGTCCTTGGCGACCACGGGCTTGCCGCTCACCGGGTCGGTGCCGAACTCGCGCAGCGGACCCTTGGCGGCCAGGTTGGCGCCGCCACCGCGACGGAACACCTTCGGCTGGCTGAAGATGGCAACGGCTTCCTCGAGCGAGATGGTGAGAAGTTGCTCCTCGTTCGCGATGTTGCGGAAGTCTTTGCCCTTCTGCACATAGGGGCCGTAGCGACCATTGTTCGCCAGGATCTCCTGCCCATCGGTGGGGTCGGTACCCAGCGACCGCGGCAAGGTGAGCAGTTCGCGTGCCTCGTCGATGGTGACACGCTCGAACACCATGGTCTTGAAGAGGCTGGCCATCTTCGGCTTCTCGAGCCCGGGCGGCAGGTTGTCGGGCGCACCCCACTGCACGTAGGGGCCGTAGCGACCGTTCTTGGCGAACACCGGGTACCCATCGAGTTCGCCGATCGGCTCGTCGCTCTTCGGGGCGGCCAGTAGCTTCAGCGCCATCTCGATGGTGAGTTCGTCGGGGGTGAGGTCGTCGGGCACGCTGGCGGTGTCGTCGCCGCGCTTCACGTACGGCCCGTACTTGCCGGGCTTCACCACCACTTCGTTGCCATCGAGGTCGAGCCCGATGGGGAAGGTGTTGATCTCGGCGGCGTCGATGTGGTCGAGGTTCTCCTCCACCAGTCGCTTCAGGCCGGGGAGTTGTTCTTCCTCGGAACCAAAGTAGAAGTGCTGCAACCAGTCCTGCTTCTGGCGCTCGTTGCGAGCGATGGAGTCGAGGTCTTCCTCGATGCGAGCGGTGAAGGCATAGTCCACCAACCCGTCGAAGTGCTTCTCCATCAGGCCGACCACGGCGAAGGCGGTCCAGGTGGGCACGAGGGCCTGCCCCTTCTTCCACACGTAGCCGCGGTCCTGCACGGTCTGGATGATCGACGCCCAGGTGCTTGGGCGGCCGATGCCGAGCTCTTCGAGCTTCTTTACCAGCGATGCCTCGGTGTAGCGAGCGGGCGGCACGGTGGCGTGGCCGTTCGGAGTCAGCTCGCTCACAGCGACGGTCTGGCCAACGGTGAGCGGTGGCAGCAGCGCTTCCTTGTCGTCCTCGGCCTCGGCCTCGTCGGTGCTCTCGACATAGACCTGGCGGTAGCCGGGGAACGTGATGGTGGTGCCGCTGGCGGCGAACTCGCAATCGGTGGCGGCAGCAGCAGCGGGTTCGGCAGCGGGTGCGGCGAGGCGCACGCTGACCGTGGTGCCGTTCGCATCGGCCATCTGCGATGCAAGGGTGCGCTGCCACACCAGTCGATAGAGCGACAGCTCCTGACCGTTCAACTCGCTGGCCAGCGAATCGGGTGAGCGCAGCGGCGTAGTGGGGCGGATGGCCTCGTGGGCTTCCTGTGCGTTCTTCACCTTGGTGCTGAATTGGCGCGGCGAGGGCGACAGGAAGTTCGCGCCGTAGCTGCGCTGCACCTCGCTGCGCACCGCGGCCAGGGCTTCATCGCTGAGCACCACGTTGTCGGTACGCATGTAGGTGATGTAGCCACGCTCGTACAGCCCCTGTGCGATACGCATCACCTGGGCAGCGCCGAGGCGTAGCTTGCGCCCGCCCTCCTGCTGCAGTGTGCTGGTCATGAAGGGTGCCTTCGGACTGCTGCGGTAGGGCTTTTCCTCCACCGAGCGAACGGTGAAGGTGGCGGCGTCGAGGGCTGTCGCCAGGGCCCGGGCGCGACCCTCAGGAACCACGACGACGTTCTTCTTCGGCTCGCCGTCGGAGGTGAAGTCCTTGCCGGTGGCCACCTTGGTGCCATCGAGCGCCACCAACGTGGCGGTGAAGGCCGGGCTCGTGCCGGTGAGCAGTTCGATGTCCCAGTACCCGGCGGTGACGAAGGCGATGCGTTCACGCTCGCGCTCCACGATCAACCGCACCGACGGGCTCTGCACGCGGCCGGCGCTGAGGCCTCGATTGACGCGGCGCCACAGCACCGGCGACACCTCGTAACCGTAGAGACGGTCGAGCAGACGACGGGTCTCGGCTGCGTCGACCAATCCGTAGTCGATGCCTCGCGGGTTGGCGACTGCCTGATCGATGGCGCTCTTGGTGATCTCGTGGAAGACCATTCGCTTCACCGGAATCTTCGGCTTGAGGTACTCCAGCAGGTGCCAGGAGATGGCCTCACCCTCGCGGTCTTCGTCGGTCGCGAGATAGAGCTCGCTGGCGTCCTTCATCGCAGCACGCAGGTCTTTGACGACGTCCTTGCCGCGCAGGGTGAGCTCGTATGTGGGCTTGAAACCGTTGTCCACATCGATCTGCAGACCCTTGCTGGGCAGGTCGGCAACGTGGCCCACCGAGGCGCGCACATCGAACGCGTTCCCGAGGAACTTGGAGATGGTTTTCGCCTTGGCAGGCGATTCCACGATGACGAGGGGTCTGGGCATTGGAAGGTATCGCTAGGTGATGGCGACCCGTGTTGTCAAGCACATCGGTCGTGGCACGCTCAGGGAAGCAGGTTGTGCACCGTGAATTCGATGCGTCGGTTCTGCGCCCGACCGGCTTCGGTGGCCTCGTCGGCAACCGGTTTCGACGACCCGTGACCGACGGCGCGGAGGCGGGCGGGGTTGATGCCCTGACCGGCCAGATAGATCACCACGGCACCCACGCGGAAGTCGGTGAGTTGCTGGTCGTCGGCGGGGTTGCCGCTGCTGTCGATGTAGCCATCGATGTCGAGGGTGACGGCCGGGTT
>CANHST010000062.1 GCA_947463235.1 Acidimicrobiaceae bacterium | reverse complement strand
CAACCTTGGCACGCACGTGCTCCATGACCGCACGCACATCGGCGGCGGTGGCGCCGTGCTCGGCCTGCACGAAGTTGGCGTGTTTGTCGCTCACGAATGCGCCGCCGATTCGAAAGCCGCGCAAACCCAACCCATCGATAAGTTGCGCTGCAGCAAGCTCACCGGGAACCGGGTTGACGAACACCGAACCGGCATTCTGGCCGCCGGGTTGGTGCTCCCGCCGCCAGCGGACGATCTCACTGATGGTCGCTTCCGCCTCCGCAGCATCGCCCTGCGCCAAGTGCAGTGTCGCCTCCAGCACCACCTGATGGTCGGCGAGGTCGGACCCGCGGAACCGGAGGCCGAGTCGGTGCGCCTCGACAAATCCGCGCCGGCCGGTATGGAGATCCAGCAACTGCACTCCCACCAGCGAGGCAGCCATATCGCTGCCGTGTCCTCCAGCGTTCATCCGGACGGCACCACCGATCGAGCCTGGTACGCCCACCGCCCACTCGAAGCCGGTGAGGCCCAACGTTGCGGTGCGTCGGGCCAGCACGGGCAAGGCCGTAGCCGCGCCTGCAACCACCGTTGTGCCGGAGATCTCGATGGTGTCGGCAAACTCGGCCAGCGACACGGCAATGCCTGGAAACCCGCTGTCGGCGACGAGCAGGTTGGAGCCACGACCGATCATCAACACCGGAAGCCCGGTGTCGTGGATGACTTCGGCCACCACCGCCAGATCACTCGCCGTGCGCGGACTCGCGAAGACCGCCGCCGGCCCGCCGAGCTTGTAGGTCGTGTGCGGTGCCAGGGGTTCGTCGAGCACCGCAACGTCGCCGAGGCGCAGCATCGCCTGCGTCTGCAGGTCGCGCAGGGTCATGTCGGCCGCTGTTCGGCGCGTAGTGCCACCCGACGCGCCTGCACTTCGTCGGGCAGCGATGCGATGTCGCCGCAGCCCATGGAGATGCACACGTCGCCATCCACCAGGCGACGAGCCAAGAAGTCGACCAGATCGGCGCGGCCGGGCATCCAGACCAGCGGCGTGTCCGGGTGCGCATCGAGGACGGCGTTCACCACGAGCTTTCCGGTGATGCCCGGAATCGGCGCGGTGCCCGACGCGAAGATCTCCGTGAGCACCACGAGGTCGGCGGCCTCGAACGCATCGCGATACTCCTGCCACATCACGGCCATGCGGTTGAAACGGTTGGGTTGGAACACTGCCACCACTCGCCGCCAGCCATCACCGCTGGACTTGGCGGCCGTCAGTACTGCTGCAATCTCGTTGGGGAGGTGGGCGTAGTCGTCGACCAGAGTGACGCCATCGTCGATCGCTCTGATGTCGAACCGGCGCGCCACACCACCGAACTTGGACAAGGCGGCCGACGCAACCTCGAACGGAACCCCGATCGACACCGCCATTGCCAGCGCACCCGTGGCGTTTCGAACATTGTGGATGCCTCGCAATGGCAACGCGACGGTGCCCAGCGACTGGCCCGCATGCACCACCTCGAACGTGAATGCTCCGCCGCTCGGAGCGATGTTCGTGGCAACGAAGTCGGCGCTCGGATCGGTTCCATAGGTGATGGCTCCGTGCCGAACGGCGAGATCCGCGCACCGCTCGTCGTCCTTGCACAGCACTTTCGGTCCGGGCACCTGCGAGAGGTAGCGATCGAAACCCTCGATGATGGCCTCATAGGTTCCGTAGTGGTCGAGGTGATCGACCTCCACATTCGTGAGAATCGTGCCGTGGAGCGGCAGCTCCAGATGCGTTCCGTCGCTCTCGTCGGCCTCGACGACCAACCACTCCCCGCCCGTCCACTGGGCACCGGTGCCCATGTCGGTGACATCACCGCCGATCACGAAGTTCGGACGAAGACCTGCCTGCGAGAGGATGAGCATCAGCATCGACGTGGTGGATGTCTTGCCATGTGTACCGGCCACCGCCAGCGACTTTGCTTGCGCGCAGATGGAGGCCAGCATCCCCGAGCGGTGCATCGAAGCGACACCCATCTTCGACGCCTCATCGAGTTCGATGTTCCGAGCGGGAATTGCGGTGGAGTAGGTGATGGCGTCGCGATCGTGCACCAAGGCGCGATCGTGCCCGACAGCCACGCGTACACCAGCTGCTCGCACGCGATCCAGCACGCTTCGCTCGCGGATGTCGCTACCGGTGACGTCGTGGCCCATTTCGGCCAACACGATCGCAATGGCGCTCATCCCTGGGCCGCCGACGCCCACCACGTGGTACTTGCCCGGAGCGGACAGGTCGAGGGGTGCCTTCGGGATCATCGAACTCCTCCGCTCGCGGCAACGCGCTCCACCAACTGCACCAGTGCACCACTTCGGTGCATCGCCCCAGCTTCGTAGGCGCGATGCGCCATCACGGCCAATCGGCCGCGATCCGTCACCAGGCCATCGAGCTCGGTGATGAGGCGTTCGACGTTGAAGTCGGATTGCTCCACGAGCATCGCCGCCCCTTGCTCGGACAGCACCTTGGCGTTGTCGACCTGATGGTTCTCCGCTGCGTCGGGCCAGGGCACGACGATGGCCGGCGCCCCCACCGTCGCCAATTCGGCGATCGTGCCGGCACCGCCGCGGGTGACCAGCAGATCCGCCGCGGCGTACAGCAGTGGCATGCGGTCTTCGTAGCCGATCACGCGATACAGGATGCCGCCCACACCGTCGCGGGGAGGCGCGGCCGCATCGAGATTCCGGTCGCCGACCACGTGGTACACGGCGAGATCGCTGCGGTCACCAAGCCGGTCGACCGCCTGCTCCACGACGCGGTTCACTGCGGCGGCACCCTGAGATCCACACATCACCGCCACCACGAAGCGGTCCGGCGGTAGGCCCAGGGCTTCACGGGCAGCGACGCGACTGGCATCTCGGTCGAGCGCGATGATCTCCTGGCGCACTGGTGCCCCGGTGAGCTCCGCACGCGGCAGCGAACTGCCCTCGAAGGCAACAGCCACCGCAGCGGCCTTCTTCGCCATGAGCTTGGAGACCAGGCCCGGCCGGCGGTCGTAGGAAACGACGATGTAGGGCACCTTCAGCCGCCGGGCGGCCCAGGTGGCCGGAAAGCTGCCGTACCCACCCACGTTCACGACCACTGCTGGCTGCAGCTGCTGTAGCAGCCGCTCGGCCTGTTTGGTGGCTCGCCGCAACTTGGGAAGGAACGAGAGGTTGCGCGTGCTCAGACTGCGCTGCAACCCCACCACATCCAGCAACGTGTGCGGGTATCCGCTCACAGGGGCCAAACGAGTTTCGACACCGCGCTGTGTGCCGACGTAATGAATCGCTTGCGGATCGACGCCGGCAGCGACCAACGCGTCGGCAATCGCCAGAGCAGGCAGCACATGGCCAGAGGTACCGCCACCGGTGACGATGGCATGGGCGCGAGGCGCGTTCATCGCACGTTGCGTGCCACGTTCAACAGCAGCCCCGTGGCCACGAGCGTGACGAAGAGCGAACTGCCACCGGCGGAGAAGAACGGCAGAGTGAGGCCGGTGACCGGCATCATTCCGGTGACGCCACCGATGTTGATGATGGCCTGCACGACGAACCATCCCACGATGCCGCCCGCGAGCAAGCTGTGGAATCGGTCGGGCGTGGCAAGTGCAACCTGCACGCCCGCATACGCCAGCACGAGGAACCCACCGAGCACGGCCACCACGCCGATCATGCCCAACTCCTCCGCCACCACGGCGAAGATGAAGTCGCTATGCGCGAGCGGCAGAAACTCACCGAGCTTGTTCTCGCCGCGGCCTACGCCTGAACCGGTGACGCCACCCTGGGCCATGGCGATCATTGCCTGCCAGGTTTGGTAGCTGAGGTGATCTTTGTGGGCAGCGATGTCCATGAACGCGGTGAAGCGGGCTTCGCGTCGAGGGCTGGAGACCACGAAGGCAGCACCGACGATGCCGCCGACCAACCCGAAGCCGGCCATCGGCACCAGCGGAGCACCAGCGATGAACGCCACGAAGAACACGATGGCCGCCAGCACGATCGCCGAGCCAAGATCGCCCTGCGCCAGACACAACACGCACGCGATAGCGCCGAGGCCGAGCACCGGGAGCAGCGTGCGGCCGATGTCGTGCATGTCGTTGCGGCGGGCCGCCAACAGGTGAGCGCACATCACCAGCAGGGCCAATTTGAGGAACTCACTCGGCTGGAAGTTGATGGGCCCAACCGCCACCCACGACCGGGCATCGTTCACCTGGTCGCCGATACCGGGCAGGAACGGCAGCACCATCAGGACACACGCGAACACGAAGCCCGGCACCACGAACGGCCGCCACCGACGCGTGGGCACACGCATCACCACGACCATCCCCATGGCGCCCAGCGCAGCCCACATGAACTGCTTGTTGAACAGGCGCCACGGCGAGTTGCCCTTGTGGAACTGAGCGATCGATGTGGCGGACAGCACCATGACCAGACCGAGCATCGTGAGCACCGCCGCCACGACGGCGATGATGTAGAACGCCGTGGGCGGCGGCGTGGTTGCCGCACGCTGCTGTGGGTTGCGGGTGGGGTGGCGACGCATGGCCTCCGCCCGTTCCTTCGATGCCCGATGGCGATCACCGATGACCGTCGATGAACTGGTCATGCGTGCTCCTTGTCCAGTTGGGCCACGAGGCGCTTGAAGTCGTCGCCGCGCGCCGGATAACCGCCGCCCGGGTACCAGTCGAAGCTTGCGCAGGCCGGCGACAACAGCACCACATCGCCCGCCGCAGCAAAGTCGGCCGCCAATTCCACGGCGTCGGCCATGGTCGAGGCCAGCGCCGTGGGACAGTACGCAGCGAAGGCCGCGACCACATCGGGACCCGCTTCTCCGAGACCCACCACGGCCTTCACCCGAGCGTGCTCCGACGCCAGGCTGGCCAGATCGAGTCCCTTGTTGCGGCCTCCGGCGAGCAGAACCACGCGCTCGAAGCCACGAATTGCAGTCAGTGCCGCGTGCGGACTGGTGGCCTTGGAGTCGTTGAACCATTCGGCACCACGAACGCTGCCGAGCGGCTCGATTCGGTGCGGCGGGTGGCGGAAGGTCGCGAGCGCTGCACGCACATGCTCTGTCTCGGCCAGGCCACTCTCCAGCACCAGTGCCGCTGCAGCGAGCGCATTGGTGATGTCGTGCGGCAAGCGGCGGTTCATCTCCGAGACGGGGGCAATCGGGCCCCTCGGACCGACAAGCCAACCGTCTTCGACGCGATAGTCGGCACCGGCCGCGGCAAAGGTGCGCGTCGCTCCGCCGGCGCTGGCGAGGTTGCGCATCACCACTGGATCATCGGCGAAACCGATTGCAACATCCGTGGGGCGACGATGTGCCCACATCCGCGCCTTTGCTGCTTCGTAGGACTGCATCGACCGATGCCAGTTCTGATGATCGGGAGCAAGGTTCAACCACACCGAGGCTTCGGCCCGGAACGACGCCAGCCAGTTCAAGCGAAAGCTGCTGCACTCAACGGCGAACGCATCCACATCGTCGTCGAGTGCGGCTGCCAGCGGCACCTCGGTGTTGCCCACTGCGGCAGCCCGCACGCCTGCGGCCTCCAGCATGTGCTGAGTGAGCAACGTGGTGGTGGTCTTGCCGTCGGTACCGGTGATGGCAAGCATCGGGCGAGGCCCCGAAGGACGCTCCTGCTCCCACTCGTAGGCGAGATCGATCTCGGTACGCAACGAGATGCCACGTTCGATGGCGGCCACGATCAGGGGGTGTGTCTCGGGTACTCCGGGCGCCGGGCATACCATCTCGACCTCATCGAGCAGCGCTGCAATGACCATGCTGTCGGGCTGCTCGACCAGCACCGTGCCGAGCGCCTCGGCCATCGCCCGTTTGGCCTCGGTCGGGGCGTCGTCGGAGACGATCAACGACCATCCTCGCCGTAGCAACTGCGTCGCCAATGCATCGCCGCTGAGGGCGATGCCATGGACGAGAGCGGTACGGGTCATCGACGCAGCCTCAGAGGTTGTCCGTGATGTGGGTGAAGTCGCCGATGAAGATCGCGAGCGCGCTGGCGACGAAGATGCCGCAGATCAGCCAGAAGCGAATGATCACGGTGGTCTCGGGCCAGCCGACCAACTCGAAGTGATGATGAATCGGCGACATGCGGAACAGTCGCTTCTTGCGACCGGATGCCTTGAACACGGTCATCTGCACGGCCACGGAGCCGGCCTCCATCACGTTGATGCCGCAGATGAGGATGAGGAGCAGTTGCGTGTTCGACGTCACCGCGAGCAGCGCGAGCGCCGTGCCAATGGCCAGCGCTCCGACATCGCCCATGAAGATGCGCGCCGGCGCAGCGTTGTACCAGAGGAACCCACCACAGGCGCCCGCAAAGGCAGCGGCGAACACTGCGAGGTCGAGTGGGTTCACCACATCGCCGTACACGGTGGGGTTACGGAACGCCCAGTAGGCGATGATGGTGAAGGCGAGGAAGCCGAGCATCGCCGAGCCACCCGCAAGACCATCGAGACCGTCGGTGACGTTCACGGCATTGCTGGTGCTCCAGATGATGATGCCGACGAAGATGACGAAGAGCGGCCAGGGCACATGCCATCCGGGGAAGTTCGACCGAGTGAACGAGATGGTCTCGCTGACACCGGTGGCTGCCACCAACCACCATGCGATGAGCATCGAGATGGCGAGTGTGATGTAGCTCTTCTTCTTCCAGAAGATGCCGCGATTGTGACGCTTGCGCACCTTGATGAAGTCGTCGAGGAAGCCCATGGCACCGAGTGCCAGCACGGCGACCCACATGATCATCGCCTGGTCGGAGAAGGCGATTCCGGGGCGCAGGTGCCCGACGAGCCAGCCGACGAGCGCGGCGATGATGATGGCAAGGCCACCCATCGTGGGCGTGCCCTGTTTGGCCATGTGGTGCTCGGGTCCGAGGTCTTCCTTGCCGAGGATCGGTTGGCCGGCACCCGCCTTCCGAAAGAACTTGATGAGGAATCGGGTGCCGATGAGCGCGACCAGCATCGCGGTGGCTCCGGCAATCATGACGGCGATCACTGCGCTACCTCCAGCAGCTCGCGCGCAACGGCGCGATCGTCGAATGGGAAGGCGTCGCCGCCGATGGTCTGGGTGGTCTCATGACCTTTACCGGCGATCACCACGACGTCGCCTGGTGTCGCACCCTGGAACGCCAGGGCGAAGGCTTGGCGTCGGTCGGGCTCGCTCACAACATGAGCACGGTAGTCGGCGGGTACCCCCGAGATGATGGCATTGATGATGGTGACAGGATCTTCCGATCGCGGATTGTCGGACGTCACCACCACTCGATCTGCCAGTTCGGCGGCCACCTGCCCCATCTCCGGCCGCTTCTCGGTATCGCGATCGCCACCGCAGCCGAAGACCACGATCACGCGGCCATCGCCGGCAGCGGACCGCGCTGCGCTGAGCGCCTCGCGGAGCCCATCCGGGGTGTGGGCGAAGTCGACGATGACATCGAATGGTTGCCCGGCGCGAACCGGCTCGAATCGGCCTGGCACTGCCCCGGCGGTAGACAAACCTCGGGCCACCACTGCCGGGTCGAGTCCCAAGGCTGCGCACGCAGTGGCAGCGGCAAGACTGTTCATCGCATTGAAGGCGCCGCCGATGCCCACCTGCACGCGTTGGCCGCGCCACACATACGAATGCGATGTCGGGCCCACCTGGAGTTCGCTCATGTCATGGCTGCTGAACCCGACCATCGGGATCGGCTCAGCATCCACGAGCAGGCGCCCGTGTGCGTCGTCGACGTTGGCGACGCCCACATCGGAGCGCCCCGCTTCGAACAACCTCGCCTTCGCCGCGAAGTAGCGCTCCATGGATCCGTGCAGATCGAGATGATCGCGGCCGAGATTCGTGAACACAGCGACGTCGAAGTGGCAGCCATCCGCACGGTGCAGTTCGAGCCCGTGCGACGAAACTTCCATGGCCACGGCGCGCCGACCGTCGGCCACGAACCTCGCCAGCGTCTCCTGCAGTTCGGGCGACTCCGGCGTGGTGTGCTTTCCGGTGAGCGTGCCAACCATCCCGGTCGGCATTCCCACAGACTCCAGCACCGAGGCGATCAGGTTGACCGTGGTGGTCTTCCCGTTGGTGCCGGTGACGCCCACCATCACGAGCGAGCGCGATGGGTGGCCCCAGAACGACGCTGCCAGCAACCCCATCGCCGCTCGAGCATTCGGCACCATGATCTGGGCGACATCGAGATCGAGCAACCGCTCCACCAACAGCGCCACCGCTCCAGCGGCAACCGCTGCAGCGGCGAAATCGTGTCCGTCGGCGTTGGCCCCGGGCACACAGCAGAAGAGGAAACCTTCAGCGACCTTGCGCGAGTCGTGGGTGATGCCAGCGATACGGACATCGGCATCGCCGCGCAGCGCCGCAGTGGGCAGTGCTGCGTCGGAGATCAGAGCACCGAGCAGAAGGTCGGCCATGATCAGCCGCCTGCTGTGCAGCCGGCGCCACCCGCAGCGGGCATGATCGCCAACTCGTGGATGGCCGCCGTGGCGATCTTTGCGAACAGCGGTGCAGCAGCCTTGCCACCGAAGCGATCTGCCGAGGTGGGATCGGGTTCGTCGATGGTCACCAGGATCGTCACCTTGGGTGCCTGCGCCGGAAAGAAGCCTGCGAACGACGCTCGGTAGAGGCGATTGTTCTTGTCGCCATAGGTGCCCTTCTGCACCTTGTAGGCGGTACCGGTCTTTCCTGCCACCGCCATGCCGTCGATCCGCGCGTCCTGGCCGGTGCCTTCGCACACCACGCCCTGCATCATCGACGTCATCGTTGCCGCAGAGGCCTTCGAGATCACCTTGTGGCTCTTGGACTTGGCCGTCTTCTGCACCGAACCGTCGGCACCGATGGTGGCCTTCAACAGTTTCGGCTCGACGAAGACGCCCTTGTTGGCAACGGCGTTGATCGCCGCCGTGAATTGCAAGGCCGATGCCTGGTAGTGATAGCCGTAGGTGACGGTGACGGCTTCCGTGCCCTGCCACTGATCCGGTGAATCGATGATGCCGTTCGTCTCGCCAGGGAAGTTCAGCGCCGTCTTGTGGCCGAAGCCGAACAGATCCAGATACTTCGCCAAGGTGTCGTTCCCGACCTGGCTGGCCAACTTGTACGTGCCCAGGTTCGAGGAGTGCACGAGAATGTCGCGCATGGTCATCGGGATCGTGCCGTGGGGTTCGGCATCGTTGACCGTCTTCTCCCACTTCGTTCCCGGGTTGAAGACCATCTTGCCCGGCACATCGATCTGCGTTTCGGGCGTCGCCGTACCGGTGTCGACCACCGCCGACAGGCTGAACACCTTGGCCACCGAGCCGGGCTCGAAGGCCTCGACAGTGGCGAGGTTGGCGGAGGTCACCTTCACCTGTTCGTCCTTGGTGTCGCGCTCCACGTTCGCCATGGCATAGATCTCGCCGGTGGCGGTGTCCATCACGACCACCGTGCCGCCCTTGGCCTTCACCTCGTCGACCCGCTGCAGCAGTCCTTGCTCCACCTGGAACTGCAGCGAACGGTCGAGGGTGAGCACCAGGTCTTGCCCCGGAACCGGCTGAATGGTGGTGGCGTCGGAGCCCGGAATGGAGCGCCCCTTGCTGTCGTGCTCACGCACCCGTTCGCCATCGGTGCCGGTGAGTAGACCGTCGAACTGCATCTCGAGGCCGGCCGTGCCATTCCCATCGATGTCGGTGCGACCGAGCACGCTGCGTCCGACCTCACCGCTCGGCATCGTGCGCTTGTCCTCACGCAACCGATCCACACCCGCGAGGTTCAACGCCATCACGGCATCGGCGGTCGCATCGTCGATCTGACGAACCACATAGACGAAGCTCTTGTCCTTCGCCGTCATCGCTGCCAGCAACTTCGCCTGCTTCGCAGCGTCGAGGCCGAGCACCGACGACAACACGCCGAGCGTGGCCTGCGGATCAGTGACGAGCTGCGGATTCACGAAGATCGTGCTCGAGGGCACGCTGATCGCCAGCTCTCCCCCATCGCGGGCGAAGATCGTGCCTCGTTGCGCGTGCAACACGCTCTCGCTCACGCGCTGCGCGCGCCCGGCGGCCACCAGCGTGTCGCTGCCCACGGTCTGCAGGAACACGACGCGACCGATGACGGCAAGGAACACCACTGCCGTGAGGCCGAGCATGAACAGCATGCGCCCCCGAGGATTTCCGGCGCGGAACGTGATCCGAATGGCGGCCGGCTTCTTCGCCCGCTTCGCAACCGGCTTGGTTGCCCGCTTCTGCTGCGGCGGTCGCTGCTTCTGCACTCGTGGTGCGGCAACACGGGGCGGGGTGCTGCGCTTCATCGGAGCCGTGCGAGTCACGGGCCCATGGGTTCGGGTACGGGTGCTGTTGCTCACGGTGCTCCGCCCGACTGCGCCTTGACCGTGGCGTATGCGGCGAACTCCTGCTCGATCGTGGCCTTCGCGATGCGGTTGCTCGGCGCACCGCTGCGCTGCACCGCCGCCACCACGCTGGGGTCGAGTGTCTGGAACTGCGTCTGCGTGGCCGGCACCATGCCCAGCGCCGCCGCCTGGTTGGCGAGTCGGCCGGGCGAGCGGAGTTCGGCGCGTTCGCGCCGCAACACGTCGTACTGCTCGTGAGCAGCGCGAATGCGACGGTCCAGGGTGTCGAGCGCCAGTTGACGGCGGGCGATCTGCGTCTGGAAGGCGGCGGCGCCCAGCATCAATCCGAACACCACGACACAACCGGCGACAATCCAGCGCGCGGTGCGACGCTGCGGAGCAACGACGACGAGGCTCGGCTTCTTGACGACGGGTCGCTCGTAGGCGCTGCCGTGGACACGGCTGCGGACCGAGGTTGCTCGTTCGGAGTGGGCGGGAAGTGCCATGCCAGATTCCTCAGCGACGACCGCGGGTCGGGCTGTCGGCGATGCGCTCGACCACACGGAGTCGGGCGCTCGCGGCACGGCGATTGCCGGACTGTTCGGTGGGTGAAGGCGTACGCGGCACGCCGCGCACGAGGCGCACGGTCTGCACCGCATCGCAGACGCACGGCAGCTCGGGCGGGCATTCGCATCCGCCGCTTTCGGCAGTGCGGAATGTCTCCTTCACGATGCGGTCCTCGCCCGAGTGGTACGAGAGCACAGCAATACGCGCCCCGGGGCTGGTGCGGTCGATGGCGGCATCGAGCGCTGCGGGCAGGGCGTCGAGTTCGCCGTTGACCTCGATGCGGATGGCCTGGAAGGTTCGCTTGGCCGGGTGACCACCAGTACGACGCGCTGCAGCCGGAATCGCGCTCACGACGATCTCAGCGAGCTGTGCGGTGCGCTCGATCGGACGCGCCGCGACGATCGCATTGGCGATCCGCTTGGCAAACCGCTCGTCGCCGTACTGCTGCAGGACGCGGGCGAGCTGGTCGGCCGGGTAGCCGTTCACCACGTCGCTGGCAGACCACGCCTGGCTTTGGTCCATGCGCATGTCGAGCGGGGCATCGTTGCGGTAGCTGAAGCCCCGATCGGCCACGTCGAGCTGAGGTGAGCTCACCCCGAGGTCGAACAGTGCGCCGGAGAGCTGATCGATGTGCATGGCTTCCATGGCGTCGTGAAGGCCGTCGAATCGCGTGTGATACACCCGCACCCTGTCCCCGAATCGGGCGAGCCGCTGCTGCGCTGCCGCCAGGGCATGCTCATCGCGGTCGATTCCGAGGATCGAAAGGTGCTCCCACCGGTCGAGCAGGTGTTCAGCGTGCCCGCCGCCACCAAGGGTGGCATCCAGCACGAAACCTGCTGGGACGGGTCCGAAGAGGGCGCCGATCTCGTGCACCATCACCGGGAGGTGGTGGAACTCGTGGTCGGTCGCCGTCACCGAAGACCGCTTCCGATCAACCGGCCGACTGCAGCTCCCCGGCTCACGAGTGCCGCCGGGATGTCTCCCCGGACGAGCGAAACGGAAGCGGGCGGAGTGAGGGCTGTCCATCGTGTGAGCCGGGAGGCTGCAGACGGCCGGGCGAGGCACTCGACGAAGTACTCGAGCTGTTCGGAAGCCTGGTGGGGTGTGGTGGCGAGTCGTCCTGGTGCCTCGCTCCTCCTTTGGGTGTCCAGAAACTGGTACTGAATGGTCATCATGATCAGGCGCCACCGGCCATCGAGTCGGTGCCGGCCTGGTTGACCAGCTCGTAGCGGGCGGGGGTCCAGATCTCGAGGCGGTCGAAGCTGCCGGCAACCATGACGGCCCCGGACAGCGGCAGTTCGGCGTACTGACGTAGCGAATCGCCGACCTTCACGCGGCCCTGCTTGTCGAGCGCGACCAGTTCGGCGGACGCAGCCAGTGCACGCAGCACATCGCGGCTGATCTCACCGTTGCGGACGCGAGCGGCCATCACCGCTGCCTCTTCCTCGAACGTGGCGGCGGGTACCACGCTGACGGACTTGTCGAGGCCTTTGGCCAGGTAGCAGTGCTCACCGAGGCGGTCGCGAAAGGCGGCTGGCAATGCCAGCCGGCCCTTGTCGTCGAGTTGGCGTTCGAACGCCCCGACGAACAGCACGTCGCCTCACTTCCCTTCTCGCCTGTCTGCCTCAGGGGACGGTTGGCGCACCCGCACTCCCCACTGCTCCCCATCTTGGTCCCCTGCACCCCCCAAAGTCAACCACTTCTCCCCATTTTTCCCCACGAAGCGCATCCCTCTCCCCACCCCGCGCGCTCATCCCTTGGGCGCGAAACCCGCCAAATGCGGCTCACTTCGCGCCCACGGGCGCGAAAGGTGCCGGAAATGGCACGAATCGCGCCCGTGGGCGCGATTCGTGCCAACTTGCGTGGGGGCCGCGGCGAGCCAGGCGGGGTGGGGCGGAGCCGGGTGGGTTGGGGCGGAGCCGGGTGGGGCCGCGGCGAGCCAGGCGGGGTGGGGCCGGGGTGAGCCGGGGGGGTTGGGGTCGGCGTTAGGCGGGCAGATGGGCCACGAGCGCGGCCATCACCTGCGCTGCCGAGGCGGGCACGCACGCCGCCGATGCAGCCAACTCGGCCGCCGAGGGCCGCGGTGCCGCCACCAACGCGGCCACCATCTCCGGACGCCAACGGAAGTGGCACATGGTCTGGAAACGCGCCAGCTCACGACTGCGGCGTTGGGAGATGCCCACCAGTTTGCCGATGCCGCCCATCACCTCGCCGGTGCCGACACCAGCCCAGCACACGTGCTTCGACCAGGTACTCGGCTCCAACTGCCCCTCGTGCACCCGGCCCGGTACACCGAGCTCGGCCAGGGCTGCCGTCCAGGCCCTGCCCAGCCAGAGCATCGATCGAGCCACGTCGTCGAGCCACAGTGCGTCGCCAGCCGGCACCACCACATCGGCCCACACGAACTCGCCCGGCAGCAGCAACACGGCTCCCCCGCCGCTTCGTCGCCGCACGACATCCACGCCGAGCGCCGCTGCGATCGTGGCGTCGGCATCGGCGTCGGTCTGTGCCGAACCGAGCACCAGCGTGGGGCGCTCCACCGTGTGAAAGGTGACCGACCGCTCTGCGACCGGCGTCGAAGCGTGGAATGCCGCTGCGTCGCCGTGCGAGTGTCGAATGATCCAGCCGTCGGGCATGAGGCCCATGCTAGGGACGGCGTCAGCTGGCGAAGGCCAGGTACGGCTTCCATTCATCGGGCACCATGGCCACCGCCGCGCTGACCCAGGCGTGTTCCTTGGGCGCCCTCGGCGGACGGGCCAGCACCATGTTGGCTTCCGCAGGGGTGCGATCGCGCTTGCGAAGGTTGCAGGGACGGCACGCCGCAGCCACGTTCTCCCACTCGTGCTGACCACCCCGGCTGCGCGGCACGATGTGGTCGATGGAGTCGGCGAAACCGCCGCAGTACTGGCAGCGGAACTCGTCGCGGGCGAACAATGCCCGCCGCGACAGCGTGGTGCGCCGGTGGAAGGGTGCCCGCACCATGTACCGCAGACGAACCACGGATGGGCTGGGCAGCACCAGATTGGGCGAGTGGAGTTCGGTGCCGTCGTCGGCCACGAGATCGGCGCGATCGGCGATGATCAGACAGGCGGCACGGCGAGCAGGGACCACGGAGAGCGGCTCATAGGTGGCATTCAGCACCAGCGCGCTCCGCATGACAGCGCTACCCGCGCGCCCTCGGACCCGGGGTCCGTCGCCTCATTCGGCGTGGTCCTGCTGTTTGCACCACGTCAGGTAGTTCACCACATCTGCAGGCTCGATGTGAGCATTCGTGGAGCCGTATTGCGTGACGAGTCGAAACCGCAAGTAGTCGCGGCTGGGCACCGGCAGGAACGGCCGGTGCCGCCACCAATCACGCGGCGTCGTGCGCCACCACTGCCGCAGCGCGGTGAGCCACAGCGAGGGGCGCACCGCAACGGCAACAGTGATGGCAACGGCAGCCTTGATCACACGCGCGGTTCCTTGGGCAGTCCGAGAACCATCTCGCCCATGATGTTGCGCTGCACCTGCGAGGAGCCCGCATAGATCGTGCCGGCGCGAGCGTTCAGGAACGTGCCGACCCAACTCCAAGAACTGTTCGGCGCACCCGCATCATCGGTGCTGAACGACGACGACGGTCCGCGCCCGGAGGGCACCATGGCGTCGGCACCGAGGATGTCGACGGCGAGTTCGGTGACGACCTTGTGGTACTCGCTCCAGTAGAGCTTGCCGATGGCGGCGTCGGGGCCCGGGTGGTGACCCGACAGGAACTGGGTGAGCACGCGCAT
>CANHST010000061.1 GCA_947463235.1 Acidimicrobiaceae bacterium | reverse complement strand
GGTGGTTGTCGGGCCAGTCGTTGCCGTCAGGGCCGAGATACGGGCCGCCAGTGCGGTCGTACAGATGCGGAGCATCGATGAGCATGACCGACAAACCGTGTGCGGTGGTGCCGCGCACCAACTCGCCCTTGCCGCCGAACAGCCCCGGTAGTTGCGCAACGCGCGTCACGCCCTGCAGTTGTGCACGAACACCGGGATAGCCCGGTAGCAACACCTGCGCATCGACTCCCATCGGCCCCAGTGCCATCGGAAGTGCCCCGGCCACGTCGGCCAATCCGCCGGTCTTGACCAACGGGTAACACTCCGGGGTGACGAACAAGATCTTCACGTAAACCGACGGTAACCCATCCACCCTGGAGCGCACACGAACTACTGTCCACGACATGGTGGAACCGAAGGTGCTCGTCATGGTCCTCGCCGGTGGTGAGGGCAAGCGCATGCTCCCGCTCACACAAGCCCGAGCCAAACCGGCGGTGCCGTTCGGTGGCGCCTACCGGATCATCGACTTCGCGCTCTCGAACTTCGCGAACTCGCGTTATCTCAAGATCGTGGTGCTCACGCAGTACATGAGCCATAGCCTCGACCGACACATCAGCCAGACGTGGCGATTCAGCACGTTGCTCGGCAACTACGTCACCCCGGTACCGGCGCAGATGCGACGCGGCCCGCACTGGTTCGCGGGCTCTGCTGATGCGATCTACCAGAACATCAACCTCATCACCGACGAGGAACCCGACGTGGTGTGCGTGTTCGGTGCCGATCACATCTACCGCATGGATGTGCGCCAGATGGTGAACGACCACGTGGCCAACAAGACCGGGGTCACGGTGGCGGCCATCCCCGTGAGTTACGAGGAAGCCAAGTCGTTCGGTGTCATCGAGAGCGACGCCAATGGCAACATCAAGGCGTTCCACGAGAAGTCGCCGAACCCGCCCACGATGCCCGGCGACGACACGCAGTGCTTGGCCAGCATGGGTAACTACGTGTTCGACACCAAGACGCTGATCGACATCGTCACGCCCACCGGAGACGACGACCAGTACACCGACCTCGGTGGTCACATCATTCCGGCGCTCACGGCCCAGGGCCGGGCACGTGTGTACGACTTCAGTAAGAACGACGTCCCCGGCCAGGACGACCGGGAGAAGGGGTACTGGCGCGACGTCGGCACCATCGACTCCTACTACGACGCGAACATGGACCTCATCGCGCCCGTGCCGGTGTTCAACCTCTACAACGACGACTGGCCGGTGTTCACCAGCCACGAGTCGCAGCCGCCGGCAAAGGTGTCGCGTGGCGCCGGCGGCGAGCCGTCGTATGTGGATGGAAGCCTGTTGTGCGCAGGCAGCATCGTGTCCGGCGCGCACGTGGAACGCTCGATCATCTCGCCCGATGTGCGAGTGCACCACGATGCCCACGTCACCGACAGCATTCTGTTCCCGGGTGTCATCGTCAGCCCAGGTGCTCGTGTGAATCGGTGCATCATCGACAAGAACGTCGTCGTGCCTCCCGGAGTGCGCATCGGCTTCGACCGTGAGGCCGACGCCGCCCGTTTCACCATCAGCGACAACGGCATTGTCGTCATCCCCAAGGGCTACTCGTTCTGATTCCGGGCTAGTCGGTGGCGGTGGTCTCGATGGCGCCGACGACGAGTGGCCGGAAATCGGGTGGGTTCTGCTGCGGTGTACGCGCCAGGCTGCGCGCCACATGCTGCGCCAGCCCGTGGTCGTTCATGATCGTGCGCGCAACGCGAGCGCCCATCACGCCACCGATCGGCAGTTGACCCGAGGCCACGGCAGCGATCAGCGCTGCGCTCACCTCGGCGGCTACCGGGGTGACCTTGTCCCAGTCCACCTGTGCCGCCATCGTCTTCACGCTCTGCGACACGTCGGCCGTCTTGCTTGCCGTGGTGGCCTTCACCTTCGTCCAGTCCACCTTGCGCATGGCTTCGGAGACCTCGTCGGCGGTGGCCTCCTGCTCCGCCGTGGTGGGTTCCTCGTGTAGGCCCGCCTCGTATTCCGCCTTCAGTTTCCTGGCGAAATCGGTGGCGCGGCGCTTCAGGGCGGCGGGCGTACCCGACTCCAGGATCTTGCCGGTGATCTGTCCGAGTTGCCGACCTGCCATCGAGGCCAACGCTATCCCGTGCCACGAATGGTGCGCAGCGGCCCCGACGAACGAAACTGTCGGGATGAGCGAACTCCTCGACGAACTCGACGCCTGGCTGGACGAGAACTGGAACCCCGACCTGACGGTCGCCGAGTGGTGGCAGCGCCTCGGAACCTCCGGCTGGGCGGCGCCGTCGCTGCCCACCAACGCCTACGGTAAGGGCGTGTCGCGCAACGACGCCATCGCCGTGGGGCAGCGCATCGTGGCCAAGGGTGCGGTTCCCGCACCGGGCGGCCTGGGCATGCTGCTGGCCGCCCCCACCATCGCAGTGCACGGCACGCAGGAACAGATCGACGAGTACGTGCTGCCCATCGTCACCGGCCAGCACGCCTGGTGCCAGTTGTTCAGCGAGCCGGGTGCCGGTAGCGACCTCGCCGGTCTCGGTGCGCGCGCCGTGAAGGACGGCGAGGAATGGATCGTGAACGGCCAGAAGGTCTGGACCAGTGGTGGCCACATCGCCGACATGGGCATGCTGATTGCTCGTACCGACGCAGATGTGCCCAAGCACCAGGGCATCACGTGGTTCGCGATGGACATGCACCAGGGGAACGCTGTGGATGTGCGGCCGCTGCGCGAAATGACCGGTCGGGCCCTCTTCAATGAGGTGTTCCTCAGCGAGGCGCGTGTGGCCGACGATGCCATCATCGGCGGTACCAACAACGGCTGGGCAGTGGCCAACACCACCCTGATGTTCGAGCGCTCGGGCCTCGGCGCTGGCGGCCACTCGGCCGCCGCGAGCTGCAACGCAGGTTCCATCGCCGGCGACCTCCCCAAGCGCGTCGGCGACTTCGCCCGGCCGGTGGGCCCGTCGGGCGGCAGCAGCGGTGGCGGCGCGATGGCGGCCGGCATGGAGCAGTTGCTGGTCTCGATGGCCAAGCAGAACGGTCTCATCACCGACGCCAGCTTCCGCCAGGACCTGATGAAGCTCCACACCCTGCATGAGGTGGGCCGCATGCTCACGATGCGCGTGAAGGCCGAGAAGGCTGCGGGTCGCGACATCCCCGCCGCACCGAACGTGGGCAAGCTCTCGATGAGCGAGATCATGCGCACCAGCCGCGATCTCGCCCTTCGCGTCGCTGGCGCGAACGGGATGCTGCACCCGTACAACGCGGAGCAGCGAGCGATCAACGAGGGTGCCGGTGTGCCGGCCACCAACCCGTACATCACCGAGTTGGCGCTGTTCGCCCAGGGCCCGCCGATCTACGGCGGTACCGACCAGGTGCAGCGCAACATTCTCGGCGAACGCGTGCTGGGCCTTCCGAAGGAGCCCAACAACGACCGCACGATGAGTTGGGCCGAACTCCCCAAGAACGGCTGAGACGACCTGCCGAGGAATCGGGTGGGTTCAGTGGGGGAGAATTCGGCGACGGAGTTCCACATAGACCTCGTGGCCGGCCACGGCGGACAACTCTTCGCCCAGCGAGTCGATCACCGGCTGGTCGCCGCAGTAGGCCTCACCGCCATCGGCCTGCACGGTGCAACACCATGCCATCGTGTCGCCGTCGTCGCCCCAGTCGGCGCGGCTCCAGCGGCGAACGGTGGCGTGCTCGATGCCGTCGGGTTGCATCTCCCAATCCACGCGGATCGGAAGCTGCCAGCACACTGACGGCTTCCAGTCGATGGGTGCCTCGCCGAAGTGTTCGGCCGCAAGGTGCAGCGCGCATCCGGCGCCGCCCGAGAAGCCCGGACGATTCAGGAAGATGCAGGCGCCGTCGACCACCTTGGTGTTCACCCTCCGCTCGTCGCTGAACACATCGTGAGCATCGACGCGGTCCTGTAACTGCCAGAGATGAGCGGGAACGGTGGCGGCCAGGGCCGACACGTTCATCGCCTCGTCGAGATCGGTGAGTTCGGCGCCGACCGAGCAGCAACCCTGCTGCAGTTCCTCCGCCGGGTCGTCGAGGATGCCCTTGCAGCCACGGCCCCAGATGCAGGTCCAGTTCGATTCGAGGAATGACCGCTCGAACCTCCACAGCGTGTCGTCGTGGAGGATCTCGACGAGTTCACCAAGGGACTGCGGCTCGTTCATATGGTGGGTGGCACCTCGCGGGCGCGCTGGAAGCGCTGCGCCACGTCCTGCCAGTTGGCGATGTTCCAGAACGCCTTCACGAAGTCGGCCTTCACGTTCTTGTACTGCAGGTAGTAGGCGTGCTCCCACGAATCGATCACCAGCAGCGGTACCGAGCCGGCGCCGACGTTGCCCTGGTGGTCGTGGATCTGCTCGACGACCAGCTTCCCAGCGACGGGTTCCCACGCCAGAGCGCCCCACCCGATGCCCTGCACGTTCACCGTCGCGGCGGTGAGTTGGGCCTGCATGTGTTCGAACGAACCGAAGAATTCGTCGATGGCTGCGGCGAGTTCGCCCTCAGGGCGACCGCCTCCATCCGGGCTCATGTTGGTCCAGAAGATGCTGTGCAGCACATGGCCGCTCACGTGGAACGCGAAGCTGCGCGACAACATGTTGATAGTGGAGAAGTCGCCCACCTCGCGGGCGGCGGCCAGTGCCTCCAATGTGTCGTTGGCGCCCTTCACGTAGGCGGCGTGGTGCTTGCCGTGGTGCAACGCCACGATCTCGCCGCTGTAGTGCGGTTCCAGGGCTCCGGGGGAGTAGGGCAGTTCGGGCAGGGTGTAGACGGGCATCACCGGCTCCTCTCGTGCGACTTCACCGTAGCCGTGTGCAGACAGCGCCGCCATCTGGCACCCTGTTGCCGTGACCGACTCGACGCCCATCGACTACGACCTCATCATCATCGGTTCCGGATCCGGGAACTCGATCATCGGCCCCGAGCACGACCACCAGCGGGTTGCCATCGTGGAGCGCGGTGTGTTCGGCGGCACCTGCCTGAACCGTGGCTGCATTCCCACCAAGATGTTCGTGTTCCCGGCAGACCTGGCCGAGCACACCCGGCACGGCGAGCGCTACGGCATTCGCATGAGCTTCGATGGTGCCGACTGGCCGAGCATGGTGCATCGCATCTTCGGTCGCATCGACCCGATCGCCGAGGGAGGTCGCCAGTACCGGCACAGCCTCGACAACGTGGATGTCTACGAACACACGGCCCATTTCGTCGGCGAGCGCGAACTGCAAGTTGGGAGCCAGCGCATTCGGGGCACGCAGGTTGTTATCGCCGCCGGAGCTCGCACCTACGTGCCCGAGGTGCCGGGCCTCGACGAGGTGCCGTTTCATACCAGCGACACCATCATGCGGCTCCCGAAGCTTCCCCAGCACCTCATCATCTTCGGCGGCGGGTTCATCGCCTGCGAGATGGCTCACGTGTTTGGTTCGCTCGGCTCGGCCGTCACCATCGTGGCGCGCGGTCATCAACTGATGAAGGCCGAAGACCACGACGTCGCGGCGCGCATCACCGAACAGTTCGCCGAGCGGTTCGACTTGGCGCTCGGTTCGGTGGTGCAGCGCGTGCGCATGTTGAGCGATGGCGTGGCCGTGGAACTCGATGGCGACGACGGCCCGCGCACCATCGAGGGCGATGTGCTGCTGGTGGCCACCGGCCGCGTGCCCAACAGCGACCACCTGCACGTGGAGGCCGCGGGTATCGAGGTCGATGGCAATGGCGCCGTCAAGGTGGATGCCTACGGTCGCACGTCGTCGCCCGGTGTCTGGGCGCTCGGCGACATCAACGGCCGCCATCAGCTCAAGCACATGGCCAACGGCGAGGCCAAGGTGGTGCGCCACAACCTGGCGCACCCCGACGATCTGCGCCTTCTCGACCAGCGGCCGGCACCCCATGCGGTGTTCACCAGCCCACAGATCGGGGCCATCGGGCTCACCGAGCGCGAGGCGGTCGACTCGGGTGAACCGTTCTGTGCCATCACCCATGCCTACGGCGACGCGGCGTACGGCTGGGCAATGGAAGACAACGTCGGGTTCTGCAAGCTCATCGGCGACCCGCGCACGCGTCTCGTCACCGGTGCCCACGTGGTGGGGTACCAGGCCAGCGTGATCGTGCAGTTGTTGGTGCAGGGCATGCACCTCGGCAACACCGCCGACGAGATGGCGGTGGGGCAGATCTGGATCCATCCGGCCCTGAGCGAGGTCGTCGAGCAGGCGTTGCTGAAGCTGATGGACGCCTTCGACGCACACGACGCGGGTCGCTGAACGTTCTCACCGTCTTCTTACGCATCGTGCGAAGGGGCCTTACCCACGAGTTGCAGCATGTGTGGTGCCACCCCATGGTCCGAAAGGTCATCACCCGATGAACAAGAAGCTCACAGCAATCGGTCTCTCCGCCGGCCTTCTCGCCGGCACCGGCGCCGGTTTCATCCTTCAGAATTCCGGCAACGCAGGTGCGGCAAACACCGCAGCAACGGTGGTCACCGTTGCGACGCCCGACCAGCCTGCCGACCAGCCTGCCGACCAGCCTGCCGACCAGCCGAACCGCCTGAACGACGTGTTGCAGCCACTGGTGGCCGACGGCACGATCACCCAGGCTCAGGCCGACAAGGTGATCGCTGCACTCGAGGCAGCGCGGCCGGAAGGTGGCAAGCACAACGGCCATGATGGCGGCCAGGGCCGTCCCGGCATGCGTGGGAAGGTCGTCGGCACCATTGCCGAGACGATTGGCATCAGCGCCAGCGACCTGAAGGCCGGCGTCGAGGCCGGCAAGACCATCGCCGAGATCGCCGACGCAAACGGCTCGAGTGCCCAGAAGGTGATCGACGCCCTGGTGGCGGACGTGACGGCGCACTTCGATGCCGAAGTGAAGTCGGGCGAGCACACGCAGGCCGAGGCCGACCAGCGCATCGCCGACGTCACCGAGCGGATCACCACGATGGTGAACGACACCCAGAACGCGCCGCTCGCCGGTCCTGGTATGGACGGTCCTGGTATGGACGGTCCTGGTATGGACGGCCACGGCCACGGCCACGGCCACGACACCGACGCCGCTGCAGGCAGCGGCGCCTGACCTCACCTTCTACGATCGGCTGTGGCCCCCAGCGTCCCTCCTCGCTGAGGGGCCAGGCCGATCGGGACTCTCGAAGGGCAACACCATGAGCGCACGCATTCTCATCGCCGACGACGACAGGGCCATTCGCGAGTCGCTCAGCCGTGCACTCACGCTGGAGGGCTACGACGTGGTCCAGGCACCCGACGGTGCGGCAGCCCTGCAACTGATCGAGAGCGCTCAGCCCGATGTTGCGGTGCTCGACGTGATGATGCCGAGCGTCGATGGCCTCACCGTCTGTCGGGTGCTCAGAGCGGAACGGAACCGTCTGCCGGTACTGATGCTCACGGCTCGCACCGAGACCCCGGATCGGGTGGCGGGCCTCGACGCCGGCGCCGACGATTATCTGCCCAAGCCGTTCGACCTCGACGAGTTGCTCGCTCGTCTCCGGGCGCTGTTGCGCCGCGCCAAGCCCGATACCGCCGAGCAGAGTGGTGAGCCGCTGCAGATCTCCGACCTGCGCATCGACCCCACCTCGCGGAGAGTCTGGCGCGGGCAGCGCGAGGTAGAACTCTCCAAGACCGAGTTCGATCTGCTGGAGCTCCTGGTGCGCAATCAGGGCATCGTGCTCGAGCACAGCACCATCTACGACCGCATCTGGGGCTACGACTTCGGGCCTGATTCCAAGAACCTGGCGGTCTACATCTCGTACCTGCGCCGCAAGCTCGAAGGCCAGGGCGACAGCAAGCTCATCCACACCGTCCGAGGGGTGGGCTACACGGTGCGTGCCGCGTGAGTTTGCGTCTCAAGATCGTGCTGCTCCTCGCAGTGCTTGCTGCCACTGCCACGGCAGCGATCGGTGTGGTGTCGTACCGCACCACCCAACACGAACTCGACGAGACCGTGGCGCGGTCGCTCGACGCTGCGGCAGCGCAGATTCGGAATCGCCCTGGCATTGGGGAGCCCGACGGCGACGGCGACGAAGGCTTCGCCGGTGGCGGTCGGCCCGGACGCGACCGACCGCGGAGTTTCGAGCAGGTGTTGGTGCAGTTGTTGGCGCGCGACGGCGGCATCCGATTCTCGCCGTCGTCGGGGGAATTGCCCATCTCCGCAGCAGACCTCGCGGTGGCAGCGTCGCCCAACCCGCTGGCGCAAGCCAGCCAAGATGTCGCCATCGATGGCGAGCCGTTCCGCATGCTCACGATCAAACAGGGCAGGGGTGCGGCGCAACTCGCTCGTTCGCTCGCCGAGGGCAGGGCATCGTTGGAGCGCATCCTGCGCAGCATGATCTTTGCGGTCCTCGTGGTCACCGGATTGTCGCTGTTGCTCGGGTGGCTCATCGCCCGGCAGGTCACTCGCCGACTGGAGCGGCTCACCGATGTGGCCGGTGAAGTGGCCGTCACCGGCCGCCTCGATGTGGATGTGCCGGTCGATGGCTCCGACGAGACCGGGCAACTCGGTCGTGCATTCAGCGGGATGCTCGATGCCCTGCAACGCAGCCGGCAGGAGCAGCACCAGTTGGTGCAGGATGCCGGCCACGAGCTGCGTACACCGCTCACCAGCCTGCGCACCAATGTGTCGGTGCTTCGCCGTAGCAACGACCACCTCACACCCGAGCAGCGCGAGCAGTTGTTGAGCGATCTCGACAGCGAAACCCGCGAGCTCACCGACCTGGTGAACGAACTCGTGGAGTTGGCCACTGATGCGCGCGACGACGAAGCAGTGCAGTCGGTGCGCCTGGGCGACGTCGCGGAGCGCGCTGCTGCCCGCGCCCGGCGTCGGTTCTCTCGCGACGTCGTCGTGGATGCTGACGGCTCGCTGCTCGATGGCCGTCCGAATGCGCTCGAGCGGGCGATGCAGAACCTGGTGGACAATGCGTGCAAGTTTTCTTCGGACGGCCCGGTGGAGGTGACGGTCGAGAACGGTCGGTTCGCCGTGCGCGACCACGGCCCAGGCCTCGCCGAGACCGACATTCCGCATCTGTTCGACCGCTTCTATCGATCGGTCGACATGCGCAGCAAGCCCGGCTCGGGCCTTGGGCTCTCCATCGTGAAGTCGATCGTGGCCTCGCATGGCGGCGAGGTGTTCGCGCACAACGCGAACGGCGGTGGTGCATCCATCGGCTTCGTGGTGCCCATCGCTTCGAACGACTGATCAGTGCCGCTGGGCCGACGTCATCTGGCAATCTGTCGTCCATGACGATCGACGTGGAGGCCATCCTGGCCGCTCTCAGCCTTGAAGAGAAGGTCGCACTGCTGGCCGGTGCCGACGGTTGGCACACGCCTGCGGTCACGGGCGTGCCGCCCATGCGGTGCTCCGATGGGCCGGCGGGGGTCCGTGGCACGGAGTGGACGGGTCCGGCATCGGCATCGTTCCCGTGCGCGGTGTCGCTGGGTGCCACGTTCGACCCCAGCCTGGTGCATGCCATCGGCGAGGCCCTCGGGCGTGAAGCAAAGTCGAAGAGTGCGCACGTGCTGCTCGCCCCCACGGTGAACCTGCAGCGCACTCCCATCGGTGGTCGCAACTTCGAATGCATGAGCGAAGACCCGGTACTCACCGCCACGCTCAGCACGGAGTACGTGAAGGGCGTGCAATCGCAGGGTGTGGCGTGTTGCATCAAGCACTTCGTGGCGAACGACACCGAGCACGAGCGTCACACCATCTCCAGCGATGTCGACGACGTGACGCTGCGGGAGGCCTACCTGGTGCCGTTCGAGCGAGCGGTTCTTCCCGTGGAGCAAGGCGGAGCCGGCGTGCGGGCGATGATGAGTTCCTACAACCGCATCAATGGTGTGCATGCGAGCGAGCACCACGAGTTGCTGCGCGGTGTGCTGCGCGACGAGTGGGGCTTCGACGGTGTGGTGTTCAGCGACTGGTACGGCACCCACAGTGCTGCCAATTCGTTGGAGGCCGGGCTGGACCTGGAGATGCCTGGGCCGCCGCGCGAGCGCGGCAAGGCGCTGCTGCGCGAACTGGCCGAAGGCCACACCACCGAAGCGCGCATCGACGAATCGGTTCGTCGTCTGCTGCGGCTGTTCGCGTGGTCGGGAGTGTTCGGCTCCGACACCACCGAAGTCACCGACGACAGCGACGAGACGCGGGCAGTGATCCGTCGTGCCTCGATCGCCGGCAGCGTGCTCTTGAAGAACGACGGTGCGCTGCTGCCGCTGGCCCCCACCGATCGACTCGCCGTCGTTGGACCGAGCTCCGAGCGTGCCCAGCCGCAGGGCGGGGGTAGTGCCCAGGTCCGGGCCAGCCGTCCGTCGCGGCCGTTGGCGGTGCTGACGGCCCGAGGGGTCTCGTTCGCACATGAGGTCGGTTGCCGAATCGAGAAGCGCCTGCGCCCCATGGAGGGAGCCTTCGAGGTGCGGTATCACGACGCGTTCGGCGCCACGGCCACCGAGAACTGGAGCCGCCTCAGCCATGTCTGGCCGGCCACACCCGCTCCGGGCATCGACCGCGAGACCTTCACGGTGCACATCGGCGGCACCTTCACTCCCCATGCCGACGGCGACTGGACCGTGGGCATCACCGCCGTCGGTCCCACGGTGCTGCGCATCGACGGCGAGGTGATGGTCGACCTCACCGTTCCCCAGACGGGCGGGGCCTTCTTCGGCCTCGGTAGCCAGGAAATTCGTGTCAGCGTGGAATGTCGCGCTGGCGTGTCTCGCCATGTCGAAGTGGAGATGGGTCAGACCGAGCGGGCACAGCTGCGCGGACTGGCAGTGGGCGCCGAACCGGTCTCGGGCGACGATCTGATGGGCCGCGCCGTCGCCGCGGCCGCTGATGCGGAAGTGGCGGTGGTGATGGTGGGGACCAACGCCGACTGGGAGACCGAGGGTGAGGATCGCACCACGATGGACCTGCCGGGCGAGCAGGACGAACTCGTTCGCCGGGTGGCTGCAGCCAACCCGCGCACGGTGGTGGTGATCAACGCAGGCTCACCGGTCACCATGCCGTGGCTGGACGATGTTGCTGCGGTGCTGCAGGTGTGGTTCCCCGGCGAGGAGTTCGGTGAAGCGCTCGCCGACATGCTGTTCGGAACCTCCGAGCCGGGCGGTCGCCTGCCGATCACCATTCCGGCCCGTCTGGAGGACACGCCGGCGTTCCCGTTCTATCCGGGTGCTCACGACCACATGGCCTACGGCGAGGGACTGCTGATCGGCCACCGCTGGTACGACGCGAAAGGGATCGCCCCGGTCTTCCCCTTCGGGCACGGGCTTGGCTACACGACGTGGGAGTTCGGTGAGATGGCGTTCGAGGGCGACGCTCGCAAGGGAGCCCGCATCACTGCCAGTGTCGTGAACACCGGCGTTCGAACGGGCAGCACAGTGGTGCAGGTGTATGTCGAGCCGGTGGACCGTCGCGACGGGAGGCCACTGCGCACGCTGCAAGGCTTCGCCAAGGTCGTGGCCGGGCCGGGCGACACCGTCGAGGCGGTCATCGAGTTGCCGCCCAGCGCGTTCCGTCGCTGGGACACCGACCTGCGGTCATGGATCACCGATGCCGGTGACCGGCGGATCCTGGTGGGATGGTCGTCGGCGGACCTCACGCTCGCGGGCGTGTGTCCAGGATCTTCAGGGGCTTGACGGCCAGCAAGCGCAGGTCGGCGCTCGCCGAGAACGTGCCGATCAGGTCGATGGCGATGTGCGCCGGCGTGGTCGTCTTCACGCAGTAACGGCCACTGGCGGAAACCGGCACCACCACGAAGTTGGTGTTCGTCACGTTCGGGGCGATCTGCACCGCTGCCGGCGGGGCAGGTGTTGGCGGCGTGGTGGGTTTGGCGAAGAAGACCTCACAGGCGGCCGCTTGCAACTGGCCTGCCGACGTAGCAGCGCCCACCCCGGTGACGTGCAGCACCACCGCTCGCGCACCTGCGGGTGCTGCGGCCCGCACGAGGGCACCCTTTCGAACTGTGGTGTTGCACTTCTCGATCGCAGTGACGGGGTCGGTCCAGCACCGTTGAGTATCGAGCACCCTGGCGGGCGTGGATGGAGCGAACGCCGTGCCGCCATCGGTTGCCGGGGTGAAGATGCCGGTGACGTCGATGGTCTCGTTCGCCGCCTGACTGAGCTTGGAACAGAACTGCTGACCGAGTTCGGTGGCGAAGGTGTGTACCAGGCTCATGCTGGTGGTGGCGTCGTCGTTCGCTGAGAACGTAGTGGCGGAACGCACGATCGTGCCGGTGGTCTGATTCGAACACGATCCACTGGTGAGCGTGCCCGAAGCGGTTGGATCGCTGATCGTGAAGGTGGCGAACGCGGCTGCCGGGTTGAGGTGGGAGGCGAAGGTGGACATCACCTCGGTGCCGGCCGGCACCGGCCCGGCGGGCAAGCAGACGCTGGTGGGGGAGCACGTCGTGCGCGTGGCGGTGTCGACGGTGCGTTCCGGTGCCGGTGTGATGGGCGTGTACAGCAGCCCGTTGGGTGCCGATGCCGACGGTGCGAACCACCCCTGCACGGTGACCACGGTGTTGAACGCGGCGGTCTGATAGAGGCAGAACCGGTGCGCGCTGTCGAGCGGCACGGTGGTGAGCGACATCGTTGCCTGGCCTGCTCGCACCGACATGGTTGTCGTGGTGCGCGGGCCGTTGGGTCGGGCTGCGCAGTCTTCAGTGGTCAGCGAGCCAGGTTGCGTGGCTCCGACGGTGTAGAGCTGTACGAGCGCTGCGGTTGCACCGGTGGGCGGTGTGGTGGTGACCGCGATGCGCGTGTTCGCCGCCGGCAGCTCACCCTTCTCAAGGCAGTGCACTGACAGTGTGCCAGCAGGGTTCACCACATCGAGGCACGGCAGCGACGACGCCTTCTTCAGAATGGCTCGCGCCTGGGCGGGGGTGCCGTTGAACTCGAAGTGCATGGGGTCGCGGGTCACCTTGGTGCGCCAGGTGGATGGCGACGCGCAGCCCGAACTCCACGCGTAGCCGCCCCAGTAGAGGCCCCACTTCTCGGCCACCTGCACCACCCAGCGCGGCATGTCGGTGCGCATCGGCACCGCGCACGCCGAGGTGGTACCCGACGCGTAGTACGCCACCATCGGGTTGTCGTTGGTGTTGATGTCTTGGGCGAGACCGTAGGCGTGGTTCGACAAGGCGTAGCGGGTGAGGCCTTTGCAGTCCTTGCTCGTGCTGGCGGTGCAGCGGAACACGTAGGGCCCGCCGTTCTTCACCACGTACCCCCGCGCCTGGATCTCGTTGTAGAAACCCGTGAACAGCGGCAGTGCGTCGGGCAGCGCCTTCAGTTGGTTCGGCTTCAGGTAGCCGATCTGGGTGGGGTTGCCCACCAACAACTTTTCCCAGGCGGCCAGTGCGGGTGAACCGTTGTAGCCCCAGCCCTGCCACACCCATCCGGCCGGAGGGAACGTGCCGCCGGTCATGCGCTTCACCTTCAACGCATCGGCCGTTGCCTGGTCGACCACGCCGGTGACGGGCAACCCCTTCGCGGCCTGGAACACCTTCACCGCACCAAAGGTCTGGGCGCCGAACTTTCCATCGGCGAAGAGGCTCGCCCCGTTGTTGTTCAGTGCCGCCTGCACCTTCGACACGGTGGGGCCGGTACTGCCGATGGCCAAGTTCACCCAGTCCGCCACGGTCTGGCCGCTCGGCTCGGGGAACGGGGGTTGCGGCCAGCCTCGGCTTTCGGGCAAGCCCTGGCCGGCTCGGATGACGCAGTTGGCCACTTCGCCGGAGTCGGCCTGGGCCGTCGTGCAGTACGGCGGTGCGGTGGGCAGGGTCCAGGGGGCGTCAGCCGCGATGGCGGTAGCGGTCGTGGCGCCGCCGGCCACCGTGCCGACGGTCCACGATCCAGCCAGCATCGCGAGCGCGAGGAGTTGACGAGGAACCCGGAACATCACCTTGGTATCGGCCCTGGATGCCGGTTTCTTGACGATTTCCGGAATGAGGCCAGGTGAACGGTGGTTGCAGGCGGTGTGACCACCTCCACTGATTCTCCCGATGTCGCTTCCGTCGAACGTTTCATCGCCGCACCCCCCGCAGCGATCTTCGACCTGCTGGCCGATCCTGCTCGACACAAGGAGATCGACGGTTCCGGCACGGTGCAGGGTCCACCGTCGGGTTCGCAGCGCCTCGAACTCGGTGCCACGTTCGGGATGGACATGAAAGCGGGCATTGGCTACACGATGGTCAACACGGTCGTGGAGTTCGAGCCCGACCGCCGCATCGCCTGGCAGCCGCGGCCCGACAAGGCGTTCCTCCGGTCGTTCATCGGTGGTCGCATCTGGCGCTACGAGCTCGAGTCGAAGGACGGCGGCACGCTGGTGCGAGAGAGTTGGGACATCTCGCAGGAGAAGGTGAAGCGCATGGTCCGACCGATGCGGTCGAAGGCCATCGATTCGATGACGAAGACGTTGGAGCGCATCGAGCAACTCGTCACCGAGTCCTAACCCGACGCACGACCAGCACGCCGTTCATCTCCGCTCCGAGGAGCGAGATCATCGCGTGCAGGCCCAACCAGAACAGCAGGCCGATCACGGTGGCGAACGTGCCGTAGATCGGTGAGGCGTGGGCGATGGCTCGGGTCATCAAGGTGGAGCCAGCCACCTGCAACATGGTGAAACCGATCCCACCGAAGATGGCGCCCGGCCACACGGCAGACCACGGCGGCCGACTGGAGCACAACCATCGGTAGACGGACGCCAGCACCAATGTGTTGAGCGCGAGCGTGCCGACGCCCAGCAG
>CANHST010000060.1 GCA_947463235.1 Acidimicrobiaceae bacterium | reverse complement strand
GGCATGGAGATTCCGCTCGATCGCCTGAACAACGTGAACTTCAACCAGGGCGTCTTCGAGCGCATGCTCGGCGCCGGCGATCTGCTCATCGAATCCGGCGGCGAGGATGGTCAGCAGCGCTTCACCGACATCAAGGATCCGGCCGGCGTGCAGAACCTGTTGCACAGCGAGGTGGAGAAGCTGCGGAACCGCAAGGGTGGTGGCTTTGCCGCTCCTGCCGCCGCAATGTCGGTGCCTGAGCAACTCGAGCGACTCGAGGGTCTGTTGGAGCGTGGCTCGATCACCCAGGAAGAGTTCGACTCGCAGAAGGCAAAGCTGCTCGGCTGAGCCCGCTACGGGTCAGGGCATACCTGCCCCCGCTGCACCAACCGAGGCCACTTCGATGCACGCCGTGCGCTGCTGGCTGGCGCGCTCGGCCAACGATTCGTTCGCCGTGGCTATGAACAGCGTTCGGCCATCGGGTCCGCCGAGCATGCATGCGAACGCTCGGCGACTGGTGACAACCTCGTCGAGCACCGCACCACCCTCGGTCACTCGCACACACCGCGCACGAGCAGCGTCGGCGAACCACACCGCACCGTCGGCGTCGAGGCAGATGCCATCGGGGAAACCGTCAACGTCGGCCCAGATGCGTCGGTTGGCGAGGCTGCCATCGAGCGCAACATCGAAGGCCGACAGTCGACGGGCCATCGTCTCGGCCACGATCAAGGTGCGGCCATCGGGAGTGAGCGCCATCCCGTTGGGGAACATCATTCCGGTGGCCACCGCGCGCGTGGCGCCGTTCGGCTCCACGAGGGCGAGCGCCGCACCCTGGTGTGTTGCCAGCACCTCTGGCAGCGTGCCGGAGAGTTCGGCAGCATCGAGGTCGAACCCGAAGTTGCCCACATACGCGCGGCCGAGCGTGTCGACCACCATGTCGTTGCAGTGGAACGTGGCGATGTGTGAAAGGTCGGCGTGCACCACAAGGGCATCGTGCTCGAGGCGCAGCACGGCGCGCTGCTGCATGGCCACGATCAGGAGACGCCCATCGGGCAGCCATCCGAGCCCACTCGGTTGGTCGTCGAGCACCACCTTGGTCGCCACATGTCCATCGAGGTCCACGGACTTCACGGCGTGGTCGTAGAAGTCGCTGAACCACAGGGCGCCGTCGTGCCAGCGCGGCGCCTCGGCAAAGTACAACCCGTCAGCAAGGACCTGAGATGTCATGGCGTCCCTTTCGCAATCGGGTCGACCCTACAAGGCGGCGATCGTCAGTCGCCGACGACGTGTGCGCCGTCGACGGCCTGCACCACCCAGCCGTGGGAGAGCGCTCCGGGCTCGGTCAGCGCCACGACGCAGCCGCCGAATCCGCCGCCGGTCATGCGGGCGCCGTACACGCCGGGCGTGGCGCAAAGGCGTTGCACGGCGTCGTCCATCTCGGGTGTGGAGGTCTCATAGAGCAGGCGAAGACTCTCGTGGCCCTCGGTGATCAGACGACCGGCATCCACGAGATCGCCGCTGCGCAACGCCTCGGCGAACGCTCGGACGCGCTGGTTCTCCGCAGTCACGTGGAGCGCCCGCATCCGCAACACCGGGTCGGTGACACCGCGAGCATCGGCCTCGGTGGCATCGCGGAGTGGACCGATGATCGCCTCCACCGCTCGGCACTCCGCCACTCGATCGGCATACTCGCTGCCCACCAGGGTGCGGTGCGCGATGAACTGCACCACCACCTCCAAGTTGTCGGGCACCGGGACGGGTTCCACCGACAGAGCATCGCAGTCGATCAGCAGGGCGTGGCCGCGCACGCCTGCCGCGATCGCCAGTTGATCCATGATGCCGGTAGGGACACCGGAGGATCGATTCTCCGCACGCTGGGTGAGCCGAGCAAGTTCGATGATGGATCCTCGGTACCCGAGTGCCAGCGCGACCCCCACCTGCAGGGCGTGGCTGCTGGAGAGGCCGGCACCGATCGGGATGTCGGTGCTGACGTGCCCGACGAAACCCTCTTCGAGGTCCATCTCCGCCACGACGCCTGCCACATACCGCGCCCACGCTGGTTCGGCGACTTCCGGGTGTTCGATGTGCAACGCCAGGTCCACCGGATCGGGTTCGTCGAACGATCGCAGTTGCACGCGCTCGCCGCCTCGGTCGCCCTTGATCTCCGTGTAGCGATCGATGGCCATCGGCATCACCAAACCGCCCGTGTAGTCGGTGTGCTCGCCGATGAGGTTCACGCGTCCCGGAGCGACGACATGCACGCTCATGCCAGGTGCAGCGCTGCCGAGAAGTGTTCGAGCGACTCGAGGTCGAAGGGTGCCCGCAGCGCCAGGTTCACCTGGTCGGCGCCGGCTTCCACGTACTGGCCGATGCGGTCGAGGATCTCCTCGTTGCTGCCGGTGAGCACACCGGGCCGCACGCGGTTGGCGATGGCGCCGAACTGGTGCACGAGGCTGTCCTCGGTGAAGGCGAGCCCCACGTTCACGGCACGCTTGATCTCCTTGGGATCGCGGCCCACGGTGTCGCAGTGCTGATCCAGCACTGCGCTCTTGTGAGCGAACGTGTCGGGCGCGATGAACGGCACGTTCCATCCGTCGGCGTACTTGGCGACGATGTTCAACGTGCGCTTCTCGCCGCCGCCGCCCACCCAGATCGGCAGCTTGGCCTGCACTGGCCGAGGCTCGTTGCGGGCCTGGGTGAGGGAGAACCACTTGCCATCGAAGTCGGTGGTCTCCTCATGGAGCAGACCACGAAGGCACTGGATGCCTTCCTCGAGTTGGTCCATGCGGGTGCCGAGCGATGGGAATGGGATGCCGTACGCCTGATACTCCACCTCGGCCCACCCAGCGCCGATGCCCATGTCGGCGCGACCACCGCTGAGTTGATCGATGGCGGTGATGGCCTTCGCCAACACCGCCGGGTGCCGGTAGCCCACGCTGTACACCAACGAGCCGCAACGCACCTTCGAGGTACTGCACGCCAATGCGGCATGCATCGCCACGGCTTCCAGGCAAGCGGCATCGTCGGGTTTGCCCGTTGCGCCATAGAAGTGATCCCACACGCTGATCCAACCGAAGCCGAGTGCTTCGATGCGTTGCCATACCGAGATCAACTCGGGAGCGGTGGTGTGCTGCAGACCGACATGAACTCCAAAGACCGTCACGCTTGGCACGGTAGTCTCCCGACATGCCCCGCGCCCTTGTCAACACCGGTATCGAACTCGAATACGACACCATCGGTTCGCCCGCCGACCCGGCTCTGCTGCTCATCATGGGCTTCACGGCACAGCTCACGGCCTGGGACGACCAGTTCTGTCGGATGCTCGCCGACGGTGGGCTGCACGTGATTCGTTTCGACAATCGCGACTGCGGCCTGTCCACGAAGCTCGACGGCCAGGAGGCCGATGTGCCGGCCGTGATGGCAGCCGCCTTCGCCGACGTGCCGCCGCCGCCCGTTCCCTACACGCTCAGCGACATGGCTGCCGACTCGATGGGTCTGCTCGACCACCTCGGCATCGAGCGGGCTCATGTGATGGGCGCCTCGATGGGCGGCATGATCGCCCAAACCGTGGCCATCGAGCACCCGCATCGGGTGCGCAGTCTGATCTCGGTGATGAGCCAGCCGGGTGAGGTGGAGGTCGGTCAACCCAGCCCGGCCGCCGCCGAGGCGATTTTCGCGCCGGCTCCCACCACTCGCCAGGAGTACATCGACAGCGCACCGATGTGGATGGTGTGGCAGTCGAAGAAGTACCGCGACGAGGCGAAGGTGAAGGCCAATGCCGCCCGCGACTTCGATCGGTCGTTCTATCCCGAAGGCTCGCCTCGCCAATTGGCTGCCATCTACGCAAGCGGTCGTCGCACCGCGGGTCTGCAGCAGCTCGACGTGCCCACCCTGGTGATCCATGGTCGCGATGACGAACTCATCAGCCCCGATGGTGGCTTTCGTACCGCCGAGCTCATTCCCGGGGCGCACCTGCTGTTCGTCGCCGACATGGGTCACGACATGCCCGAGCCGCTGTGGCCGATGCTCGTGGATGCGGTCCACAGCCACGTTCACCACGCCGGGTGACAACCTGACGGGGTCCGTCCACTAAAACGACGGTCATGTCAGGACCCCTTTCCGGTTACCGCATCATCGAGATCGCCGGCATCGGCCCCGGCCCGTTCGCAGCAATGCTGCTGTCGGACATGGGTGCCGAGGTCATTCGCGTGGAGCGTGCGCAGAGCGTGCGCGGCCCCGCGCCCGAAACGCCGCACTACGACGTGATGTTGCGCAACCGCCGCAACGTGGCGCTGGATCTGAAGCACCCCGATGGCGTGGCCACCTTGCTGGACCTCGTGGAGGGTGCCGACGCCCTCATCGAGGGTTTCCGTCCCGGCGTGATGGAGCGCCTCGGCATCGGGCCGGAGCAATGCCATGCTCGCAACCCCAAGCTCGTCTTCGGCCGGATGACCGGCTGGGGTCAAGAGGGTCCGTACGCGCAGGCTGCGGGCCACGACATCAACTACATCGCTCTCGCCGGCTCGCTGGCGCACTTCCGTCGCGCAGGCGAAGCGCCGCTGCCGCCGCTGAACATGGTGGGCGACTTCGGTGGTGGCGGCATGTTCCTCGCCTATGGCGTGGTGTGCGCACTGCTGGAGGCTCAGCGCAGCGGCAAGGGCCAGGTGGTCGACACCGCAATGGTCGACGGCGCCGCAGTGCTGATGAGCATGTTCTGGGCCTTCCGCACCATCGGCATGTTCGACGAGAATGCGCCGGGTACCAACCTGCTCGACACCGGCGCTCACTTCTACGACGTGTTCGAGTGCGCCGACGGCACCTACGTGTCGCTGGGTTCCATCGAGCCGCAGTTCTACGCCGAACTCATGCGCCTCACCGGCCTTGAGGGCGACCCGGAGTTCGCCCAGCAGATGAACAAGGCCCAGTGGCCGCATCTGAAGGAGCGTCTGCGCGGCGTCATGCTCACCAAGACCCGCGACGAATGGTGCGCCATCATGGAACACACCGACGTGTGCTTCGCCCCGGTGCTCACCATGGGCGAGGCTGCCGAGCATCCTCACAACGTGGAACGCGGCACCTTCATCGAGGTCGCTGGTGTCACCCAACCGCGTCCCGCGCCGCGTTTCTCGCGCACCGTGCCCGAGGTGAAGTCGGCCCCGGCGCACCCGGGTCAGCACTCCCGCGCCGTGCTCGCCGACTGGGGTCTGTCGGCCGAACGCATCGAGGCATTGCTGGCCAATGGTGCCGTTGCCGACGCAAGCGGCACCAACGCCTGATAGACACGATCCTCCATGGGAACACTCGTCTGCTTTCACGCCCACCCCGACGACGAGAGCATCTCTACCGGTGGAACCATCGCGCGCGCCGTCGCCGAGGGGCACCGTGTAGTGCTCGTCGTTGCCACCTACGGCGACCACGGTGAAGTGCCCGACGATCTTGCCGATGGCGAGACGCTGGTCGACCGCCGGATGCAGGAGACCGCGGCGTCGTGCGAGGTGCTCGGCGTGCACCGTCTCGACTGGCTCGGGTATGCCGATAGCGGCATGACCGGTTGGCCGCAGAACGAGGAACCGAACTCGTTCTTCCAGGCACCGCTGGAGGAAGCTGCCGAACGCCTGGCCGCCATCCTGCGATCGGAGTCGGCCGACGTGCTCACCACGTACGACTGGCACGGCAACTACGGCCACCCCGACCACATCAAGGTGCACCAGGTCGGCCATCGCGCTGCGGCGCTCGCCGGTACGTCGGCGGTGTTCGAGGCCACCATGAACCGCACCGAGATGACCCGCTTCTTCGAGATGGCCAAGGCTGCTGGCGACAACGGCGGGCCCGAGGGCGAAGACTGGGACCCCAACGGCCCGGCCGACGACGGCAACCCGATGGGCACCCCCGAGAGCGAGATCACGCATCGCATCGACGTGATGCCCTATGTGCTGCAGAAGCGGGCATCCATCCGCTGTCACAAGAGCCAGATCACCGACGCCGGATTCTTCAGCCAGATGCCCGACGAGCAGTTCGCGTTCGCCTTCGGTCACGAGTGGTTCATCAAGGCCGGCTCCACCGAACCGTTGCGCGACGGTTGGCTGTTCGAATGACCCGTGTGTATCTGGTGCGCCACGGGCGAGCGGCTGCCGGATGGGACTCCGACCCTGATCCCGGGCTCGACGACCTCGGCCGTTCGCAGTCGCTCGCCGTGGCCCGTCAGCTGGCCCCACTCGGGCCGTTGGCGGTGGCGAGCAGCCCATTGTTGCGCTGTCAGCAGACGGCATTCCCGTTGGCGGCAGCGTGGGGTGCAACGGTGCGCATCGAGCCGGATGTAGCCGAGATCCCGTCGCCGGAGGGTGTGGCCATGGCCGATCGGGTGGAGTGGCTGCGCGCCAGCATGGCTGGCACCTGGGCCGACCTGGGCCCGCGCTACACGGCGTTCCGCGACGGCGTGGTGGCCGCCATCACCTCGCTGACCTCCGATGCAGTGGTGTTCAGCCACTTCGTTGCCATCAACACGGTCATCGGCGTGGCACTCGGCGACGACCGACTGGTGATCCGCAGCCTCGATAACTGCTCTGTCACCGTGATCGACGTGGTGGATGGGCTCCCGGTGCTGGTGGAGGGCGGCCACGAGGCCGACACCCTCATCCGCTGAGGCGCACGTTCATTCGCTGTTTCGGCTGGCAGACTGGCGCCATGACTTCCCGCCGCGTCCTGGCCTGTCTCACTCTTGGTGCGCTCGCATTCACGGTAGGTGCGTGCTCCGACGAGCAGAGCAGCGCCGACAGCACGTCGTCCACGACGTCGTCGGTCAGCCCCACCACCACCGAGGCCGCCACCACCACGACCGCCGCGCCCACCACGTCGTCGTCCACCAGCACCAGCACGTCCTCCACGACTGCGCCCACCACCTCCACCATCGCACCGGTGAAGGGACTCGAGATCTCGGGTGACGGCCTTGGCGGCGCCCTGTTCGGCGCCGAAGCCGATGGCGTGGTGGAGTACGTCGCCAGCATTCTCGGCGATGCCACCAACGACAGCGGATGGGTGGATCCACTCGCCATCGGGGCTGCCTGCACCGGCACCACCGTGCGGTTCGTGGAGTGGAACGACCTGCAATTGTTCTTCACCGATCAGTCGCCGATGGCCGACGGCCTCCGACACTTCGCTGCCTACAACTACGGGCCTGCCGTCGATGGGGCGGTGCTTCGGCCGAACGGGCTCGTCACCGACAACGGTGTGGGCGTCGGGGCCACGGTGGAGTTCCTCCGGGCCTCGTTCCCGCAGGTGCAGATCAGCCCCGGCGACGACATCGGTGGGCCTTCATTCTTCATCTCCGAGGGCCTCAGCGGTTTCCTCAGTGGCACCTCGAACGCCGATGTGATCATCTCGTTCGTGGGTGGTTACGGGTGCGGCGAGTAGCCTCCATCTGATGCTCGGATCAGGCCTGCAGACCGTCAAGGACATCCATCACGGTTGGGCCTGGGTCGTCATCATCGGCAACGGCCTGGCTGGGCTGTGGGCGCTGAGCGCGAATTGGCTGCCGCAGTTGCGCACCCGGGCCCTGTGGTGGTTCATCGGTATCGCCCAGAGCACCGTCTTCGTGCAGGTCATCCTGGGCGCCATCATGGTGGGCAAGTACAAGGTGCCGCTGCCGCAGTTCCACGCGTTCTACGGGTTCGTGGCCATCATCGCGATCGCCATCATCTACAGCTACCGCTTCCAGATGCAGCACCGCCTGTACTTCCTCTATGGCTTCGGCAGCCTGTTCGTGATGGGCCTCGGCATCCGCGCCATGCTCATCGCCACCACTGGCTGACCCGCCCGCGCTAGGCCTCGCCGCGCTCACCCCGGGTTGGGCGCGAAACCTGCCACCCACGGCTCACCACGCACCCACGGGCGTGAAGAGTGCCAAAAATGGCATGTTCCGCGCCCGTGGGCGCGGAACATGCCAACTGGAATCGGTCAGAGGCTGCTGGCGAGCTGCTGCAGCTGAGCGTGCAGTTCAGCAGGCAGCGTCTCGCCGAACTTGGCGAAGTGCTCCTCGATCTGCGGGATGGCGCTCTTCCAACCGTCGGCGTCCACCTCGAGCAGCGTGGCGAGATCATCGTCGCTCACGTCGAGCCCGGTGAGGTCGAGATCGCTCGCCAGCGGCAGGTCGCCGATCGCAGTGCGGGTGGCAGCCGCCGTGCCGGCCACACGCTCGAACACCCACTTCAGCACGCGGCTGTTCTCGCCATAGCCAGGCCACAGGAAGCGGCCGTCCTCGTCGCGGCGGAACCAGTTCACGAAGAAGATCTTCGGCAGGTTCTCTTCCGTGCTGGCCTTGCCCACCTTCAGCCAGTGGGCGAAGTAGTCGGCCATGTTGTAGCCGCAGAACGGGAGCATGGCCATCGGGTCGAAGCGCAGCACACCGGCGGCGCCCTGCTGGGCAGCCGTGGTCTCGCTGGCCATGATGCTGCCGAGGAACGTGCCGTGCTCCCAGTCGAATGCCTGGGTGACCAGCGGCACCGTGGTGCGGCGACGGCCACCGAACAGGATGGCGCTGATGGGCACACCGGCGGGGTCTTCCCACTCGGCGGCGATGGCCGGGCACTGGTTGGCGGGTGCCGTGAAGCGAGCGTTCGGGTGCGCCGCCGGAGTGTCGGTCTCGGGCGTCCAGGCGTTGCCCTTCCAGTCGGTGGCGCGAGCGGGCTTGTCGTCGCTCATGCCTTCCCACCACACATCGCCCTCGCTGGTGAGCGCGGTGTTCGTGAAGATGCTGTTGCCCCACAGGCTGTGCATCGCGTTGGCGTTGGTATCCCAGCCGGTGCCGGGGGCCACACCGAAGAAGCCGGCCTCGGGGTTGATGGCGTACAGGCGACCGTCGGCACCGAACTTCATCCAGCAGATGTCGTCGCCGATGGTCTCGGCCTTCCAGCCCGGAATGGTGGGCACGAGCATGGCGAGGTTGGTCTTGCCGCATGCACTGGGGAACGCAGCGGCGATGTACTTGCTCTCGCCCTGCGGGTTGGTGAGCTTGAGGATGAGCATGTGCTCAGCCAGCCAGCCATCGTCGCGGGCCATCACCGAGGCGATACGCAGCGCGAAGCACTTTTTGCCGAGCAGAGCGTTGCCGCCGTAGCCCGACCCGAAGCTCCAGATCTCGCGCGTCTCGGGGAAGTGCACGATGTACTTGTTGTCGGGGTTGCACGGCCACGCCGAATCGGCCTGGCCAGGCTGCAGCGGGGCGCCCACCGAATGCAGGCACGGCACCCACTGGTTGTCGCCCAGCACGTCGAGAGCGCCCTGGCCCATGCGGGTCATGATGCGCATGTTCGTGGCCACGTAGGCAGAGTCGGTGAGCTGCACGCCGATGTGGGCGATGGGCGAGCCGAGCGGACCCATGCTGAAGGGCACCACGTACATGGTGCGTCCCTGCATGCAGCCTGCGTACAGCGAGGTCATCTCGGTGCGCATCTCCGACGGCAGGCGCCAGTTGTTGTTCGGGCCGGCGTCCTCGGGACGCTCGGAGCAGATGAACGTGCGGTCCTCCACGCGGGCCACATCGCCCGGGTCGCTGTGCGCCCAGTAACTGTTGGGCCGCTTGGCGTCGTCGAGCTTGGTGAATACGCCGGCGTCGACGAGCACCTGGCACAGACGGTCGTACTCTTCGGCCGATCCGTCGCACCAGTAGATGTCGTTGGGCTGCATGATCGCTGCCCATTCGGCGACCCACTGCTGGAGGCGCTGGTTGGTGGTAGTACCGCTCATGACGGGACTCACTTTCAGGGAAAACCGGGCACGCCGTTGTGCGTTCTCCCCATTGTGTCAAACGACACGCCAAAAGCGGAAACGCCCGGCCAATCTGACCGGGCTGATTCCATCAGTTCTTCCGATCGTACTGATCGGCCCCTGTGATAGGGGAGGGAGGCCTCAGGCCCCGGGGGTCTCCATGTCGACCTCGCTGCCGAGGCGCAGCCGTGTGGCGCAGCCCGCATCGTCGAGATCGAACACCACCCGCTGGCCCTGTCGCAGGGTGCGGAAAATCGACCCCTCGAGCGCATCGCTCGCCAGGTCGAATTCGGGGAGATCGCCGGTGTCGGCGACGACGCTGCCGTCGCCCGACGTCGGGTCGTAGCTCTTGACGACGCCCTGCACGGCGGGCCTCAGCCGGCCTTGACGATCTTGCCGCTCTTGATGCAGCCCGTGCACACGTTGAGGCGCTTGGGCGAGCCACTCACGAGGGCGCGGACGCGCTGGATGTTCGGGTTCCAGCGTCGCTTGGTACGACGGTGGGAGTGCGACACGTTCATGCCCCAGCTCGGGCCCTTGCCACAGACTTCACACACTGCTGCCATCAGACTTCTTCTTCCGTACAGATCGATTCGAGCGGAAGGAGGCTACCAGCCGGACTGCCCGGAACACCACGTCGGCAGTAGAGTCGCGGCTGTGCCCACCCTCGAACGTTTCAGCCATGAGGCGCTACGCCACACCGTCGTTGCATTCCGCGACACGATGAAGGCCCACGCTCCCGGCATCAACAAGCTGAACGTGTACCCGGTGCCCGACGGCGACACCGGCACGAACATGGCCCGCACGCTGGATGCCGTGGTCGCCGAGCTCGACGGTGCGCCGGAGGGTATGGACACCACGTGCGATGCCATTTCTCACGGCAGCCTCATGGGTGCCCGAGGCAACAGCGGTGTCATTCTCAGTCAGATCCTTCGCGGCTTGGCCTCCACTCTCAAAGGTGGCGCCGAGGCCACAGGAGCAAAGGTGGCTGAAGCACTGAAGGCCGCCAGTGCGTCTGCGTACCAGGCGGTGCTGAAGCCGATCGAAGGCACGATCCTCACCGTGGTGCGGGAATCTGCTGATGGGGCACACGCCGCAGCCGAGCGGGGCGAGTCACTTGCCGGTGTCCTGCACGCTGCCCGCGCCTCGGGCAAGGCGGCACTCGACCGCACACCCGAGATGCTGCCCGTGCTGAAGGACGCCGGCGTGGTCGATGCCGGCGGCGCCGGATTCATGTTGCTGCTCGACGCCGCACTGCACGTGGTCGATGGTGTGCCGCTGCCCGAGCCGGAAGACTTCGACGGTCCTTCCGCCGAGCAGCTCGATGCCGTGGCGCATCGCCACACCGACGGTGAGGTCGACGTGAGCGAACTTCGCTACGAGGTGATGTACTTCCTCGACCTGGCCGACGAGCACATCCAGGCCTTCAAGGAAGGCTGGGGCGAGATCGGCGGCTCCATCGTGGTCGTTGGCGGCGATGGCATCTGGAACTGTCATGTTCATACCAACGACATCGGCGCTGCGGTCGAGGTGGCGCTGGATCTCGGTGGGCGCCCGAAGCAGATCCGCGTCACTGACCTGTTCGAGGAGATGGCCGAAGAGCATGCCCACCGCGAACAGCAACTCGGGGTACATCACCCTCGGGCGGGTGCAGGTCTGCCGCCGGTCACGTGCGCCGTGGTCGCGGTGTCCAGTGGCGACGGGCTGTCGGAGTTGTTCGGCCAGCTCGGAGTGCAGGGCGTCATCACCGGCGGACAGACGCTGAATCCGTCCACGGCGGAGCTGCTCGCTGCGGTGGAAGCCGTGAACGCCCAGCAGGTGATCGTGCTGCCGAACAACAAGAACATCATCCCCGTGGCAGAGCAGTTGGCGGCGCTCACCTCCAAGCAGGTGGTCGTGGTTCCCACTCGTTCCATGCCTGAGGCGCTGGCAGCGCTGGTGGTGTACGACCCCGAGGCTGATGCCGACGAGAACCGTTCCGAGATGGCCGAGGCTGCGGAATCCGTGATGACCGGCGAAGTCACTCAGGCGGTTCGTTCCACGAACAGCGATGCCGGTGCTATCGGCGAAGGCGACTGGATCGGCATCGTCGCCGGCGCCAACGCTGCCGTGAAGGGCATCGTGGCCGTGAGCGGCTCGCTCGACGGCGCCACCGTGGCGCTGCTCGAACAACTCGTGCAGCCCGGCGCCGAGATCGTCACCGTGGTGGAGGGCGCCGACGCCACCCCCGGCCACACCGATGTCATCCATGCCTGGCTCAACGAACACCGCCCCGGTGTGCAGGTGGAGGTGCATCGCGGCGCCCAGCCGTTGTACCCGTACCTGTTCGGCGTGGAGTGACGGACGGCGTGAGCGACCAATCGCCGCTCACCCTGCGCGACCTGTCGCAGATCGGCGTCGATCGCCTGAAAGGGGTCGGCGAACGCAAGCTTGCCTCGCTGCGTGAGGTGGGCGTGGAGACCGTGCTCGACCTGCTCACCACCTATCCGCGCCGCTGGGTGGACCGCACCAATGAGTGCCGGGTCAGCGACCTGGTGCCGGGGCAGGAGGCGCTGGTGCTGGTCACGGTGCGCAGCGTCAGCAAGCGGCCCACCAAGAATCGGCGCACGATCGTGGAGGCCGTGGTGGGCGACGGCAGCGGCCGGTTCCACATCGTGTTCTTCAACCAACCCTGGCGAGAGAAGCAACTTCGCGAAGGGCTGCAGGTGGCGTTGTTCGGGAAGCCGGAGGTGAAGTACGGCGGGCTGCAGATGGCGAACCCCATCGTCGACCTCATCGGCGACCGCACTGGGAAGATCGTGCCCATCTACCCGCAGAGCGAGAAGGCCGCCCTCACCACCTGGGAGATCGCCGGGTGGGTGGAGGACGCACTGAAGCGCTGCGAGCCTCGCGGTATTGCCGACCCGGTGCCGGCTGCGGTGGTGCGTCGCCTGGGCATGGTGGCGCGGCATCAGGCACTCGCGAGCATCCATCTGCCCGAGACCTACGCCGAGAAGGAAGTTGCCCGCCGCCGACTGGCGTTCGACGAGCTGTTGCGGGTGCAAACCGTGCTCGTCATGCGCAAACGCGCCCTCGAGCGCGAGAGCAAAGGCATTCGCCACACCATCGACGGTGAACTCACCGGGCGCTTGCGTGCTGCGCTGCCGTACGAGCTCACCGGCGCGCAGCAACGAGCCATCGCCGAGATCGAAACCGACCTCGCTGGCCCGCACCCGATGCATCGGTTGCTCCAGGGCGACGTGGGTGCCGGCAAGACGCTCGTGGCGGTCAGCGCCATGCTCACTGCAGTGCAGGGCGGACACCAGGCTGCGCTGATGGCGCCCACCGAAGTGCTGGCCGAGCAGCATGCTGCAGGGGTGCGACGGTTGCTGCAGGGTGTCACCGTGCCCGACCCCGGCAACCTGTTCGGCGACCGTGCGCTGCGGGTGGAGTTGCTCACCAATCGCATCACGGGCGCCGATCGCAAAGCGGTGATGGCAGGCCTTGCGGATGGCACGGTCGACATCGCCATCGGTACCCACGCCCTCATCCAAGACGCAGTGCAGTTCCACAGTCTGGGCGTGGTGGTGGTCGACGAGCAGCACCGCTTCGGGGTGGAGCAACGTGCAGCACTGCGCGACAAGGGCGACGGTGAACTGGTGCCCGACGTGTTGGTGATGACCGCCACACCCATTCCGCGCACCGCAGCCATGACCGTGTACGGCGACCTCGACGTCAGTGTCCTCGACGAACTGCCACCGGGCCGCACACCCATTCGCACGAAGTGGGCAAACGGTGCGCTGATGGAGCAGGGTGCGTGGGCCACCGTGCGCGAGCAGGTGGCCGAGGGTCGTCAGGCGTACGTCGTGTGCCCGCTCATCGAGGAGAGCGAGAAACTCGAAGTGGCGAGCGCCGAGGAGACCTTCGAACGCCTCGTGCACCTGGAGTTGCAGGGCCTGCGCATTGCGTTGCTGCACGGACGAATGCCGTCGGCCGAGAAGGAAGCCGTGATGGATGCGTTCCGTCGCGGCGAGTTCGATGTGCTCGTGGCCACCACGGTGATCGAGGTAGGGGTCGACGTGCCCAATGCCACCGTGATGGTGATTCTCGATGCCGATCGGTTCGGGATCGCCCAGTTGCACCAGTTGCGCGGTCGCGTCGGTCGTGGCGCGCACGAGAGCACGTGCTGGCTGGTCACCCAGGAGGTGGAGGACCACAACCCGCGCGTGCAGGCTTTGGTCGACAGCACCGATGGCTTCGTGCTGGCCGAGGCCGACCTTGAACTTCGCGGCGAAGGCACATTGATGAACACCGCGCAGAAGGGCCGCAGTGACCTGAAGATCGCCTCGTTGCGAAAGGATCGCGAACTCGTCGAGCTCGCCAGGGGAGTGGCCTTCGAGATCATCGATGCCGACCCGTTGCTGGAACGCCACCCGCTGATGCTCGACGATGTGCGCCTGCTGTTCACCGACGACGACGAGGCGTTTCTCTTCAAGAACTGAACTCGTGCGGGGTGAGCGCGAAATTGGTCAGATCTGACTAGATTCGCCTCATGAGCGCCGTCAGCATCTACGAGGCCAAGTCGCATCTGTCGCAACTGATTGCGCAGGTGGAGCGCACCGGCGAGGAGGTGGTCATCCGTCGCCACAACGTGCCGGTGGCCAAACTTGTCCCGTTCCGGCCCGTCATCCAGCAGCGCCAACTCGGCGGGTGGGAGGGCGAAGTGGAGTTCGCAGCCGACTTCGACCTGCTGCCTGTCGAACTTGGCGCAGCGTTTGCGGGCGAGCATCCGTGAGCGCCTTGCTGCTCGACACCCATGTCGTGCTGTGGGCGTTCGCTACTCCTGAACGACTGCGGCCAGCAGTTCGTCGCGAGATCGTCGATCCGCGCAACGCAGTGTTCGTATCGGCTGCGTCGGTGTGGGAGGTGGAGATCAAGCGGGCGATCGGGAAACTGCGAGCGCCGGAAGGGTTCGGCGAACTGTGTCGCCAACGAGGGTTCGATGCGCTCGACATCACCTTCGAGCATGCGATGGCGGCCGGTGCCCTGCCGGCGCACCACGCCGATCCGTTCGATCGGATGCTCATCGGTCAGGCGCAGGTGGAGCACGTCACTGTGGTCACGGCCGACGAAGCCTTCCGGAGCTACGACGTTGCGGTGATGTTCGCCGGCTGACGCGTCGCTGGTGGCGTCCATCGG
>CANHST010000059.1 GCA_947463235.1 Acidimicrobiaceae bacterium | reverse complement strand
TCGAGTGGTGGAACTGGCGGGTGGCGACCCCGAACGGGTTCGTGGCGAGGACGTGCAGTCGGCCGCTCGAGAGGGCGACTCCGACGCGCTCGAGGTGATCGACACGTTCGGTCGCTGGGTGGCGCTGGGTCTGGCGAACCTCACGAACCTGATGGATCCCGCCGGCTTCGTGCTCGGCGGCGGGTTGGCATCGTCGGCCGATCTGTACCTGGCGCCCATCCAGCGGTGGTTCGGTGAGTCGTTGTACTCACCGCACCTGCGGCCGCATCCGTCGCTCACGTTCGCTCGCCTGGGCTCACATGCGGGCGCGGTCGGCGCAGCGCTGCTGCACGACGTGCACTGACATCGCTTCAGTCTTCGTCGGCCGTGGGGCAACTGCCCACGTCGACGGGCGTGACGCCCTCGGTTCGTATCAGCGAGTCCGCCTCAGAGATGTCGGTGGCCCAACCGCGGTCGGGGTGTTGGGTGCTGCGCGCGAACATCACGGCAACGGCGGCGCCATCTGCCACGAGCACGCTGCCGGAATCACCGGGTTCCACTGCCGCCCGCACCTCGTAGCCCCTGCGCGGCACCATCTCGGTGTCGTCGATGTCGGCGGCGCGGATGTCGACAAACGCCAGCGAAGTGAAGGCGCGAGTCTCCGGCAGGCCGGTTCGCCAGGTGATGAATTCGCCCTTCGCGCCGACGCGCATGGACCCTCGTCGCAGCGGTGCAGTATCGACGTTCACATCGAGCACGGCCAGGTCTTTCTCGCGATCGATGGCCACCACCAGTGCCTTGTGCTCGCTGCGATCGGGGAGCACCACCTCGACCTCGGTGGCCCCGGCCACCACGTGCGCCACGGTGATCACTCGGTGTGCAGCCACGAACGCGCCACCACCGGCCACGGGCTGCGAGCCGCACCCTTCGGCCTCCACGCGTACCGACGCATCCATGGCAACCTGGCTGTTCGATCGTTGGTCGTCGCCACCGCAACCGGTCACGAGCGCGGCGCCGAGGACGGCGACGAGCAGTAGATGGGCGCTTCGGGTGAGCATCACACCGCTGATGTCAGTGATGCGGGACGTAGTTGGCCTGGGCGTCGCGAATCTCCTGCCACGCCGCGTCGCGACCCGCCAGGCCGGCGGTGGAGGAGGTCTTGCCGGGTTCGAGGGCCTTGTAGACCTCGAAGAAGTGCTGGATCTCATTCACCAACTGCGGAGTGAGATCGTCGAGGTCGTGCACGTGTTCCCAGCGGGGTTCGTTCGGTGGCACGCAGATCAACTTGGCGTCCTCGCCGGCCTCGTCGTGCATGTACAGCACTCCCACGGGCCGAGCCTCCACCCACACACCCGGGTACACGGGGTCTTCCAACAGCACGAGGGCGTCGAGCGGATCGCCGTCGCCCCCCAGCGTGTTGGGCACGAAGCCGTAGTCGGCGGGATAGGTGGTGGCGGTGAACAGGCGACGGTCGAGGAAGACCCGACCCGTGTCGTGGTCGATCTCGTACTTGTTGCGGCTTCCTCGCGGGATCTCGATGACGACGTGGATGCAGTCCGGGGGAAGGGCCTTCGACATGGTGAGATGCTCGCACATCGACGGTCTTGCCGCAGCACAGGTAGAACAGAGCGGTGCGGGTTCCCCAGTCCTTCCGAGTGTTCCGGCACGGTCAGTTCGCCATTCTCTGGTCGGGCTCATTGGTGTCGAACGTCGGCACGTGGATGGAGACCGTGGCGCTCGGCCGCTACGTGCAGGAGCAGACCGGTGAAGCGAAGTGGGCGGGGCTCGTCGCCGCTGCGGGCTTCCTGCCCACCGCGATCGTGGGTCTGCTCGGTGGCGCCCTGGCCGACCGGGTGCGACGCCAACGGCTGATCATCAGCGCCTCGTTGGTACAGGCGCTCATCGCTGCCGTCCTCACGTGGATGGTGGCCTCGGGTCGAGCGACACCGGGCTGGATTGCACTGCTCGCGCTGCTCAGTGGTTGCGGCGGGGCCATCGGCTTTCCCGCGTGGCAAACGGCCGTGCCCGACATGGTGCCGCCCGAGGAAGTGCCGTCGGCTATCGGCCTCAGTTCGGTGCAATGGAATCTGGGTCGTGTACTCGGGCCGGTGATCGCCGGCCTGGTGATGTCGTTCTGGGGCATCACCGTGGCCCTGATGTGCAACGTCGTCAGCTTCTTCGCCGTCACGTTCGCCGCCTCGGTGGTGCACATCCCGCCGCGAGTGGCGAGGGCCAAGGAACCGATCCTGCGCACGGTGGCGGATGGGTGGCGCACGGTTCGCACCGTGCCGGCCCTGCGGGTGATGAGCGGGGCCATGACCTTGAACTTCCTGGTTGCCGCGCCCTTCATCGCCTTGATTCCCGCAATGGTGGAGCAAGTGCTGCACGCTGGCAGGGGCGCCAACTCGGCGCTGGTCACCGCACAAGGTGTCGGTGCGGTCGTTGCCGGTGTGCTGCTCGGTGGCTTCGTTGCGCGGTGGGGCGTGCGGCGCACGTTGGTGCGGTTGGTGGCCACGCTGGCACCTGCGCTGATGGTCTACGGCCTCTCGCCCAATCTGTGGTGCATGGTGCCGGCGCTTGCGTTGGTGGGCGCGTGCTACATGGGTTCGATGTCGACGTTCTCCACCATCGGTCAGACCATGTCGCCGCCTGATGCCCGTGGTCGTGTGATGGCCATCAACAACGCCACCCTGGGTGTGCTCTACCCGATTGGGGCGATCGTGCAGGGAGCGCTGGCCGACCGGGTGGGGCTGCGATGGGTCACCGTGGGCAGCGGAGTAGTGATGGTGCTCGTGATGCTGACCGTGCGGATCCTGCGCCCCGGCTATACGGCACCGCTCGATGTGCCGTCGAATGCAAAGGTTGACGCATGACCGTGCCACCGGAACCCATCACGCCGCTCGCACCTCGGGCCGCTGGCCGCACAGTGTTCACCCAGGACTGGATGGAGATCGCGTTCCTGCATTGGGCTGTGGAACCTTCGCTGGTGGCGCCTCATCTCCCCGCAGGAGTGGTGCCCGACGAATTCGATGGGGCCACCTACATTGGGCTGATTCCATTTTCGATGCGCCGGATCGGGTTGCTCGGCGGACCCCCGGTGCCGTACTTCGGCTCATTTCTGGAGACCAATGTGCGCCTCTACGGGGTGGACGAGCAGGGCCGCCGCGGTGTCGTGTTCAGTTCGCTGGAGGCCGCCAGGTTGGCGACGGTGGCACTCACCCGCTGGACCGTCGGGTTGCCCTACGTGTGGTCGCGCATGTCATTGCAGCGAGACGGAGATCGCATCCGCTACGAGTCCACTCGCCGCTGGCCGGGACCGAAAGGTGCCAGCACGACTATCGAAATCGGGACGGGCGAGGCCATCGAGCCGAGCGCGTTGGAGCAGTGGCTCACCGCTCGCTGGGGCCTCTTCCTGCCCGACCGGCGAGGCGCCACCAGGTACTGGCCGAACGAGCATCCATCATGGCCGCTGCAACGCGCCGAGCTCGTGCGACTCGACGATGAACTGGTGGATGCAGCGGGCTTTCCCGGGGTCACGGATCGAGCCCCCGACAGCGTGCTGTTCTCCGAGGGTGTCCACACCACGTTCGGACCCCGCTCGGCCCGCAGGCAGGCGCCGTTCACACAGCCGTCATGAAATCGTGACGTTCCACACGACTGCGATCGCTACCTTCGACTCCGTGGAGAGCTTCGTCGTCCGTGTCTGGCTGCCCGATCGTCCGGGTGCGTTGGGTCAGGTCGCCAGTCGAATCGGCGCAGTGCATGGCGACGTGCAGGGCATCGAGATTCTCGAGCGCGGGGGAGGCAGCGCCATCGACGAACTCACCGTGTCGCTGCCATCCGCCGACCTGGTCGACCTGCTCGTTGCAGAGATTCGTCAGGTCGACGGGGTGGCCGTGGAAGACGTGCGGCCGCTGTCGCCGGGGAGGCCGGAAGGTTCGATGGCAGCCCTGGCCGTCGCCGAATCGATGGTCGCTGCCCCCGCATCGGAACGGGCGCAGGCAGCGTGTTGCGCACTCCGTACCCTGGTGGACGGCGACTGGTCGGTGTTGATGCGCTTGCCGCACGGCGAACTGGTGGCGCGTTGCGGCGACACGATTGATTCGGAGTGGCTGACGGCGTTCCTGAACGGGTCGGAGCATCTTGGCAACGGGCATGAGCACACGCCCGGCGACCTGGTGTGGACAAGGCTGCCGCGTCACGGCGTGGCGTTCGCAAGTGGTCGAGGCGGGAGGGTGTTTCACGCTCGCGAGCGGCAAGAGGTACACGTGCTCGGTCGAATTCTCGACGCGCTGGAGTGACGACCTGCGTAGCATGACCCCTCTGTGAAGCCCATTTCCAAGTCCACCAAGCTCGCGAACGTCTGTTACGACATCAGAGGCCCCGTACTCGACCGAGCGCGCGAGATGGAGGAAGAGGGCCAGAAGATCATCAAGCTGAACATCGGCAACCTGGCCGTGTTCGGTCTGGAGCCGCCCGACGAGATCGTGCAGGACATGATCCGCAACCTCGCCAACGCGGCGGGTTACACCGACAGCAAGGGCCTGTTCGCGCCGCGTAAGAGCATCGTGCACTACACGCAGGAGAAGCAGATCGCTGGCGTGACGGTCGACGACGTCTATCTCGGCAACGGCGCCTCCGAGCTCATCACGATGAGCCTCAACGCCCTGCTCGACGACGGCGACGAGGTCTTGGTGCCGGCGCCTGACTACCCGCTGTGGACGGCATCGGTGTCGCTCAGCGGCGGTCGGCCAGTGCATTACCTCTGCGACGAGCAGAGCGACTGGTGCCCCGACATCGCCGACATTCGTGCCAAGGTGACGCCGAACACGAAGGCCATCGTGGTGATCAACCCCAACAACCCCACCGGTGCGTTGTACCCCACGGAACTGCTGGAACAGATCGTGCAGGTAGCCCGCGAACACCAGCTCATCGTGATGGCCGACGAGATCTACGACAAGACGCTGTACGACGGCAACACGCACACCAGCATCGCCTCGTTGGCCGACGACGTCTTGTTCGTCACCTTCAACGGGCTGTCCAAGAACTACCGGTCGTGTGGGTATCGGGCCGGCTGGATGATCGTGTCCGGCGAGAAGCGCCATGCACAGGACTACATCGAGGGTCTGAACATGTTGGCCTCGATGCGGCTGTGCTCGAACACGCCGGGGCAGTTGGCGATCCAGACGGCGCTGGGCGGCTATCAGAGCATCGACGACCTTGTCGCCCCGGGCGGGCGGTTGTGCCGTCAGCGCGACATCGCCTACGACGCGCTCTCGCAGATTCCCGGTGTGTCGGTGGTGAAGCCGAAGGCGGCGCTGTACATGTTTCCGCGGCTCGATCCGAAGGTGTATCCCATCGTCGACGACCAGCAGTTTGCGTACGACCTGCTCGAGGAAGAGAAGTTGCTGATCGTCCAGGGCACCGGCTTCAACTGGCCGACACCCGACCACTTCCGCCTGGTGTTCCTGCCCAACACCGACGATCTCCACGAGGCGCTGGAGCGCATCGAGCGATTCCTCGGTGGCTACCGCAAGCGTCACGCATCCTGAGTTGCGGCCAACAGTGCCGCTGCCAACTCTTGGGCTGACGCTGTCTTCGACACGAGTCCGAGAGCGCCCGCAGCCTTGGCGGCATCGCGCACGGTGACGTCGTCTCGGGCGGAGAACAGCACGACGGCCGCGTTGGGATGGCGCTCCCGAAGCGTACGGCAGAACTCGAATCCGTCGACGTTCGGCATGTGCACGTCGCACAACGTGACATCGGGTTCGAGTTGTTGCCAGAGCGCCAGCGCATCAGCGGCGTTCGAGGCCATGCCTGCGACGATCGCGACGTCGCTTGCGTTCACCCAGGTGTCGACGTGACGCAGAATCATCGGATGATCGTCGATCACGAGTACCCGCAGCGTCATGTCGCGTACTGTACTGACCTGTGACGACAGCCAAGGTTTCGCCGAACGTCGAACTTCCGGAACCGTCCCTGTCGGCAGCGCCGGTGGGGTGGCAACTCTCGCCGATCTACTCGGTGTGGGACGTGGACGGCACCCTGCGCGAAGTGAGCCCATCCAATGCAGCGCTCATCGGGCGTTCGGTCGACGACGTGGTGGGCCAGCGGTGGCCAGACCTCGTACCCGGCCACGAGGAGTTTGCCTGGCAGCAGTACCGGCTCGTGGTCGAGACCCTGCGCACGGCCCCGTTGATGGTGGTCGATTCGCCCACCATCTCCGCTGGCGAGTTTCGCTGGTTTCGCTGGACCGAATGGGCGGTCCGAGATGCTGCTGGCGAACTGATCGGGGTGCGGTCGACGGCGGTTGACGTGACGGAGTTGCATGATGCGCGCGACGCGCTGTCCTCCCTGCTCGACACGGTGGTGCAGGCGCGTTCTGAAGGCCGACAGGAAGTGGTGGAGCGCCTGCACAACGGAGCAGTACAACAGCTGGTCGCTGCGCGGTGGGCGCTGGGCATGCGCGACGCAGACGCCGCTCGTTCGCTGGTGGATGATGCGCTGGCTGCGGTGCGAGCGTGCATGGACACGCTGGATCCACCGCCGATCGCTCCCGAGGAGCCGACCAGTCGGCGATCGGGCGGTGCACATTGGTGGTTGAGTTCTGCCCAGGCCTCGCCCGACGTTGCGCTGCCCGACGACGTTCGTGTCGCTCTCGCCGATGCCCTGAGTGACGCGGTGGCCGTGCTGTCGTCCACCGGCTCGATTCGGATGTCGGCAGAGATGCGGCGATCGTTGTTCGACGAATCTGCCGACATCGACATCGCGTACATGCTTGCTGCGGTACATGCCGACGACCGCGACGCCGCTGCCGCGGCATTGGTGGAGGCGTTCGATGGCCGGTCGAGCCGCCTCAACTTTCGCTATCGCCACTCATCGCGCGGTTGGAGACGATTTGCTTGCTGGCTGAGTCCGCTGCCGTTCGTGGCGAACGGTCCGAAGCTGGCGGCGGTCTTGTCGCTCGACATCACCGACGACGTTGGGAACATCGACCGCGGTCTCATGGATGCGCAACTGGCAGAGCGCGAGCGCATCGCTCGCGACCTTCATGACGACGCGCTGCAACAACTGTCGGGACTGCGCTGGATGCTGGCGGGCCAGGAGACCGACCCGGCGGTCCTCGAGCAGTTGGACGTGATCGACGCTGCGTTCCGTGGCCAGTTGGCGAACTTGCACTCCGCGGTGGCGCGGTTCGGTTTGGAACGAGCGCTGCAGCACCTGATCGATCAGACGTCGACCCCTGTCACCGAAGAATGGCCGTCGTCGCTCGATGCCCTTCCCGCGGAGGTGGCCGAGACGCTGTTTCGGTCGGCGAGAGAAGCGTTGCGCAATGTCGACCAACACGCCCGCGCCTCCGCCGCCACGATGACCATCGAGGTGCAGCCCAAGCGCGTGACGCTCACCGTCAGCGACGACGGTGTCGGTGTGGGTGCCGGTGTGCTGGCTGCGGCAGCCAAAGCGGGGCATCTCGGCGTCTCCACCATGCGCGAAGCGGTCATTGGTCACGGAGGCAGCTTCGAGTTGGCCGGCCAGGACTCGGGGGGCACCCGAGTCCGCTTGGAAGTGCCGCTGACCTAGAGATATCCGAGCGCCAGGGCCTCGTCGGTGAGGTGCGCCCGATGCTCAGGATGGGCGATGGAGATCAGCGCCGCGGTTCGTTCGCGGATGGTCTTGGACCGCAGTTCGGCCACCCCGTACTCCGTGACGACCTTGTCGACCGTGTTCTTGGAGTTCGTCACCACCTCGCCGGCGCCGAGTTGCGGCACGATGCGGCTGACCGCGCCATGCGACGCCGTGGAGTGCAACACGATGAAGCCTTGGCCGCCTTCGGAGTACATCGCCCCACGGGCGAAGTCAACCTGACCGCCGGAGGACGAGTAGTAGTGCCCGCCCAGCGTCTCCGAGGCGCATTGCCCAAGAAAGTCCACGGACAGCGTGGCGTTGATCGAGACGAAGTTGTGCTCGCGGCTCAGCAACCGAGGATCGTTCACGTAGCGAGCGCTCCAAAGTTCGACTGCCGTGTTCTCGTGGAGGAAGTCGTAGAGACGCTTCGTGCCGAGAGCGAACGTGCCCACCACCTTGGTGCGGTTGTGGAGCTTGCGAATTCCGTTCACCACACCGGTCTCGACGAGATCCACCAGACCGTCGCTGAGGAGTTCGGTGTGGACGCCGAGGTCGCGATGGTGGGCGAGCGCGCTCATGATGGCATTGGGGATGGCCCCGATGCCGGTCTGCAGGCATGCGCCGTCGGGAATTCGGTCGGCGACCAACGCTGCAATGGTGTGGTCGTGCTCGTCCTGCGTGGGGGGCGGCACTTCCTGGAGTGGGTGATCGTTGCGCACCCACCCTTCCACCTGGCTGATGTGGATCTGGTTGCGCCCGAATGTGCGCGGCATGCTGTCGTTGACCTCGAGGAAGAACCGCGCTCGACCGATGAAGCTGCTCGTGTAATCGGCGCTCACGCCGAGACTGAAGTAGCCGTGCTGGTCGGGCGGCGCCGCAGCGGCGATCACCAGCGGGTCGTTGGTTCGGCGCTGCATGTGGCTGAACACTTCGCTGAAGTGGTTGGGGACCAGGTCGACGGTGCCCGCTTGATAGCAGGGTCGCGTGATGGGCGACAGGAAGTAGCTCACGTGGCGCAAGCGGTCGCCGTACTGGCCGTGGAGGTACGGGCGGTCGCGCAGGGCATGCATCTGGTGCACCGATACGTTCTCGATGTCGCCCGCAGCAGCGGCCGCCTCGATGGCATCGAGTAGCGCCGAGGGCTCTCCGTTGGCCAAGGGCACGATGATGTGTCCGTTGGGGCGAACGTGCGCGAGCACCGCATCGGCAGAGCCTGAAACGGCTGGCCGATTCATTCGTCGGCCCAGGTGCGTGAACGCTCCACGGCGCGCAACCAGGTGCCGTGAGCGATGTCGATGAACGTGCGGTCGGGGTTCGGCTCGAAGACCGCATCGAGGTCCCACTCGGCTTCCAGGGCCTCGAGCGACGGCCACACACCCTCGGCCAAGCCAGCCAGGAAGGCCGCGCCCAGCGCCGTGGTCTCCTGATCCATCGGCCGACGAACGGTGACTCCGAGTTGGTCTGCCTGTAGCTGCAACATCTCGTCCATCACCGACGCGCCGCCATCGACGCGGAGGTCCTTCACCTCCACACCGGCGGCCGACGTCATTGCATGCACGGCGTCTCGCGTCTGGTACGCCATGGCCTCCACCACGGCTCGGGCCAGGTGCGCCTTGGTGGACCCGCGGGTGATGCCCACGATCGTGCCGCGTGCGTAGGGGTCCCACCACGGGCTACCGAGCCCGGTGAAGGCAGGCACCAGGTACACGCCGCCGTTGTCGGGAACGCTGAACGCCAATGGCTCGATCTCTGCAGCGGACTGGATGACACCTAGGCCATCGCGTAACCACTGCACGGCTGCCCCCGTGACGAAGATGGCCCCTTCGAGTGCGTAGGCCACCGTGCCATCGGCCAGTGTCCAGGCCACCGTGGTGAGCATGCCATCGGTCGGTGAGGGGCATGTGCCGCCGACGTTCATCAGCACGAAACTGCCGGTGCCGTAGGTGTTCTTGGCCATGCCCGGGTGCACACATGCCTGACCGAACAGCGCTGCCTGCTGGTCGCCGGCGATGCCGGAGATGGGAATGCCAGCGGGAACGCCGCAACGTTCGGATGTGCGGCCGAATCGGCCACTGGACGGCAACACCTGGGGGAGCGCCGCCATGGGCACGCCGAGCAGGTCGCACATCTGCGGACTCCACTCGAGCGATCGGATGTCGAACAGCATCGTGCGACTTGCGTTGCTGGGGTCGGTGGCGAACACCTCCCCGCCGGTGAGGTTCCAGAGCAGCCAGGCGTCGATGGTGCCGATCGCCAGGTCGTCGTCGATGGGGATGTCGCGGTGTTGCAGCAACCAGGCAGCCTTGGTGCCGCTGAAGTACGGGTCGAGCACGAGCCCGGTGACGGCCCGCACCTGCGGCAGATGGCCTTCTGCGGCAAGTTGATCGCAGCGCCCGGCGGTTCGCCGATCCTGCCACACGATCGCGTTGCCGTAGGGCTGCCCCGTGCGACGGTTCCACGCCAGCACGGTCTCGCGTTGGTTGGTGATGCCGATGGCTGCCGGCGTACCCACCTGATCGATCACGTCGTGCAGCGTGGCGCGGACGGCCTCCCAGATCTCGAGCGCGTCGTGCTCCACCCATCCCGGCTCGGGGAAGTGCTGGGTGAATTCCCGGTAGCTGGAGATGGTGCGGCCGGTGGAGCCAGGGAACACCGCTCGGCTGCGAACCCCGGTGGTTCCGGCATCGATGGCGATCACGCACGGTTGCTGGTTCGTCGTCACGATCTGCAACCTAGTTCGCTACGACTCAGCGCTTCTTCCTGTTGGCCCGCTGGTTCGGTCCTGTCGAGGTGCGGCTGGTCGGTGCGGGCTTCGGTCGGGTCCCAACCGTGGCTGTTGGTTTCGCCTGCGTTGCAGCGGTCTCGGCACGCAGTTGCGCGAGGGTCTTGCGGGCGTAGCCGAGCTTGGCGAGGATGGCGCCGAAGCCCACGTACACCACCCCGGCGAACACGATGGTGACGTAGCTCGACAGCTGACGGTTGTCGGTGACGAAGTACGACAGCCCAGCGACGACGACGGCAACCACCGTCCATTCGATGCACAATCGCTTCCAGGGAACAGGTCGGGATGCAACCCAGGCCATCAGCAACGACTCCTTCACAGTCAGCGTGTTCGCGCGCCTTGCCATTCTGGCAGGCGGTGGCCTAGCCGCCGTCGGTGGGCGTGGGCACCGCCGGGTAAGCAGGTTGCGCCGAGGGCACTCGACCCGGGAAGTCGTACACGGTGAGCGGTGCGCTCTGAAGCGTGCCGTTGCCGGTGGGCCACTGCTGCTCGGCGCCGTTCACCAGCACCTTCACCTGCTGCACTCCATCGAGTTCGGACGACGTGAACACGATCTGGGCAAGCGCATCCACGAGGTCGCTGCCCGACAGTTGCAACAACTGCTCGGTCATGTCGACTCGCAACGTGGCGGCCTGGACCGTCGCGGCGTGCAGCCGGGTTCCCGTTGGAATGGCGGTGCGGAACTGCTGGCCCACCTCGGCGTCGTTCGGGCCCGAGAGAAGGGAGTTGAGGAGTTCCGATGCCGTCTCAGCAGTGCGGGCGACCGGCTGTAGCAAGGGAGTCTGGCCTGTCGCAGCGGGCCCGATGAGATAGATGCGACCCTCGCCGGTGGCCACCCCACCCCCTGGGGTGGCGGCGCCGCCGAGATCCTGTTGCTCGGGCTCGGGAATGTCGCGCGGCTTGGTGTCGTCGGAGATGCCGCACGCCGACATCGCCGACAGCGCCGCGCACATGCCGAAGATCAGGAACGCCCGGCGGTTCAAATGCCCACCTCCTCGGCTGGCAACTCGAGAACGAACCGAGCCCCCGGCTCGCCATCGGCGCGGTCCTCCACCCACACCCGCCCGCCGTGCAGTCGGGTGTGCTCATCGACCAGGGCGAGGCCCAGACCGGCGCCGTCGCTGCTACTGCGTCGGCCGGCTACGGCGCCGCGTGCGAAGCGTTCGAAGATCAGCGAGCGTTCCTCAAGGGGCACACCGGCGCCGCGGTCCTCGACGGTGATCCAGACGTGGCCCAACGGTTCGCCCTCACCCTCGGGTTCGGTGACGTCGATGGTCGCGTCGCCGCCGCCGTGGAGGCGGGCATTGTCGATGAGGTTCGCGACCACGCGGGCAAGGCGGCGTCGGTCGCCGCTGATGATCACTCGTTCAGCACGCTCGGTCACGCGCACCGGGGTGGTGGGCACGCTGCTCACAGCGACCGCTTGCCGCACGAACTCGGCCACGAGTAGATCCTCGAGGTTCAGACGGATTGCCCCGGCATCGAAGCGGGAGATCTCGAGTAGGTCCTCCACCAGACCTTGGAAACGGATCACATCGGCGACCAGCAGGTCGAGCGCGGCTTGCGCTCGCTCGGGCATCTCGTCGCGGCGGGCCTGCATCACTTCCACGCTGGCGGCGAGCGTCATCAGCGGGGATCGCAGCTCGTGGCTCACGTCGCTGGCGAAACGAGCGTCGCGCTCCACACGGGCCTGGAGCGCCGACGCCATGTCGTTGAACGCATTCGCCAGTAGACGAAGGTCGGGATCTTCGGTGGGTTCGAGGCGGGTGTCGAGGCGGCCACCAGCGATTGCCTGCGCCGCCTGAGCGGCATCGGCCAGCGGCCGAACGGCACGACTGGCCACCAGGGTGCCCAGCAGCGCTCCGGCAAGGGTGGTGATGAAGCTGGCGAATACCAGGCTGAGCAACACGCTGTTCAGAGTGCTGGCAGTGTCGTCCATCTCGACGAAGTCGAAGTAGGTGTTGTTCCCGCCGAGTGCAATCCCGATGATCAGTACCGGCTGGCTCTTCACCTGGGTGATCATCGTGGCATCGACACGTTCGTCGATCACCCGTGTCTGCAGCGTCGTGGGGATGTTGGCCGGTCCGAACTGCGCCGATGGTGCGCTCCAGGTGCCGGCGCTGTTGATGGCGAACTGGCTGACACCCTGCGCCTGCAGTCGACTGATGGCTGCGGTCACCGACGGGTTGACGGTGCCGAGTTCGCTCTGCGCCACCTGAGCGTGCTGGTACGCCTGGTCGACTGCAGTTCGTTCACGCTGGTTCACCACGCTGCTGCGGGTGAAGCTGTAGGCCGCCGCAGCAAGGAATCCGGCAAGGAACAGGGCCCCGAATCCGAACATGAAGAAGATGCGGGTGCGCAGACCCACCCGGCGTGGCTGAAGGCCGTTCAGTCGGTGGATGAACGACTGCCACCGCCCCTGCGGCGCCAGCGCCACTTCGGTGGTGGGGTCGGTAGTGATCACGAGGCGACGTCGTCAGGACTGCAGGCGGTATCCCAGGCCGCGCACCGTGACCACGTGGCGCGGGTTGGCGGGATCGGATTCCACCTTGGTGCGCAAACGGCGCACATGCACGTCGACCAGGCGACCATCGCCGAAGTAGTCGTAGCCCCAGACCTTGTCGAGCAGACTCTCGCGGCTGAACACCCGGCCGGGGTTCTGGGCGAGTTCGCACAGCAACCGGAACTCGGTCTTGGTGAGGTGCAGTTCACTGCCGCTGCGGAGCACCTTGCCCTCATCGGGGATGATCTCGAGATCACCGAACACCAGCTTGGCGTGACCGGGACTGATCGGGCGGATGCGCCGCAGCAGGGCCCGGATGCGAGCGGAGAGTTCCTTGGGGGCGAACGGCTTGGTGAGGTAGTCGTCGGCGCCGGCCTCGAGGCCGGCAACCACGTCGTGGGTGTCGTTGCGGGCCGTGACCATCACGATCGGGACGTCGCTCGTGCGGCGCAACGTGCGGCACAACTCGAACCCGTCGATGCCGGGCAGCATGATGTCGATCAGCACCACGTCGGGGGTGGCGCGCTGGAACAACTCGATGGCTTCCTCGCCACTTCCCGCCTCGTCGACCGTCCAGCCTTCATCCTCGAGCGCGAGCTTCACCGCAGTTCGGATGCGTTCGTCGTCTTCCACGGAAAGGATGCGGGTACCCACACCTCTCATGATGCCAGATCAGCATCGATGCGGGCGATCAACGCTCGCACATCATCGAACAACCACGGGTTCGCGACGAGTACCGACGAGGGGCGCACGGGCCCTCCATCGAGGCTGCCCGAGCGGCAGCCAGACTCTCGGGCGATCAGTTCGCCAGCGGCGAGGTCCCAGGGGCCGAGGAACTCCTCGAAGTACACGTCGAGTCGACCGGCGGCCACGTAACACAGATCTGCCGCCGCTGCGCCAAGGCGGCGGATGTCGCGCACCTGCGGGATGAGCACCGCTGCGCGGCGGGCTTGCAATGCGCGGCGCTCAGGCAGGTAGCTGAACCCGGTGGCAACGAGCGCCATCGATCGCTCAGTGGTGGTGCTGCACCGAATCTCGGTCCCGTTCAAGGTTGCCCCGTGTCCGCGCACTGCGGAGAACAGTTCGTCGGTGGCGGGCACGTACACCACACCCACCTCCGTGTCGGCGGCCGACCGCGCCGCGATGCTGACCGCGTACCCGGGCAGCCCGTAGAGGAAGTTCGTGGTGCCATCGATCGGGTCGATCAGCCAACTGATGCCCGATGTGCCATCGGTGGATGTGCCCTCTTCGCCGACGATGCCGTCGTCGGGACGTGCCGCGGTGATGCCGCCGACGATGAGTTGTTCGCTCGCCCTGTCGAACTCCGTCACTGTGTCGGTGGCGGACGACTTGGTGTCGCGCACGCTGATGCCGCGCGCGGATCGGCCGTCGCGGACCATCTGGCCGGCCTCCACTGCCAGCCGGGTGGCGAGCTGCAGCAGTTCCTCGCCGAGGTCGGTCACGATGTGCTCGATCGTTCCCGCTGCTCGATCTGGCGCCACTCGCCGAGTGCCCGCAGCACGAGGACGGCAACAATGCTCATCCCGCCGGCCGCCAGCGTTGCGCCGAGCAACAGGCCGATTCCCTTCGGCGTGTCGCATGAGCCGGAGCACTGGAGTTTCACCAACGTGTAGCCGATGACGCCGCCGGCAACACCGCCGAGCAGGATGGCCACGAAAGCCGCCACGCGAGCCGCCGGGGAGGGGAGCGCGGAGAGAGGTCGTTCTTGGGTCACCCTCTCAGCGTAGGCTCCGTGACCGTGCGTGCAACCGTGGTCGTTCCGACCTACAACGAGATCGGCAACATCGAACGGCTGCTGCGCAGTGTCCGCGACGTGGTGCCCGACGCCAAGATCTTGGTCGTCGATGATGGCAGCCCCGACGGCACCGCCGACCGCGCCGAAGAATTGGGACGGGAACTGGGCAACATCGACGTGCTGCGGCGCACGCAGAAGAACGGGTTGGGGCATGCCTACCGGGCGGGCCTTCGATGGGCTATCGATGACGGCGCTGAGATCTGTGTGCAGATGGACGCGGACATGTCGCATGATCCCTTGGTACTGCCGGCATTGATCGCGAACGTCGAGAACGGTGCCGATCTTGCTATCGGCAGCCGATACGTGCCGGGGGGCCGCACGGTGGATTGGCCGCGGAAGCGTCGCCTGCTCTCGCGTTGGGGCAACCGTTATGCGGCTGGTGTGCTCGGGCTGGCGGTGAACGACGCGACGGCCGGGTATCGCGCGTATCGGTCGTCGGCGCTGATCGGCATGGAGTTCGAAACCGTTGGCGCCGAGGGGTACGGCTTTCAGGTGGAGATGACCTACCGACTCGTGAGCCATCTCGGCAAGGTGGTGGAGTTCCCGATCTCGTTCCGCGACCGCACGGCTGGTGAATCGAAGATGTCGGGCAGCATCATCAGCGAGGCGTTCGTACTGGTGGGCCGGCTGTGGATCGGCGATTTCCGCGGTCGGCGGCGTCGTCGAGCGAAGGGCCTCTGACGAACATCTGTTCCTGTGGCACACTGTGGAGATGCGTCAGTGGACCGTCGGCGGTGCCCTCATCCGTCACGGGGATGGCCTCGTACTGGTCGGGAACCGTCGACGCGACCAGTCGATCGAGTGGACACCTCCGGGTGGTGTGATCGACGAGGGGGAGACGTTGCTCGAGGGTCTCGCTCGAGAAGTGCTCGAGGAAACGGGCCTGTCGGTGAGCGGTTGGGCCGAACGGTCCTACATCGTCACCGTCGATGCCCCCGACATGGGGTGGCAACTCCGAGTCGAGGCGT
>CANHST010000058.1 GCA_947463235.1 Acidimicrobiaceae bacterium | reverse complement strand
GTGGCGCGCACCAAGGGCATCGACATCACCAAGGTGGGCTCGGGCAACCCTGGTGCCAGCAACGTGTCGCGCATCATGGGCCGCAAGTGGGGCGTGATGGTGTTCGCGCTCGATGCGCTGAAGGGCATCATTCCCGCAGCAGTCGGCATGGTGCTGGCGGGCGACAAGGTGGCCTACGGCATGATCGCTGCGAGTGTGCTGGGCCACATGTTCCCTGTGACTCGCGGGTTCAAGGGCGGCAAGGGGGTGGCCACCATGGCGGGCGCCATGTTCGTGATGCAGCCCGTCATCAGTCTCATCCTCGGGGCGATCTGGTACCTGGTGTTGAAGATCAGCAAGAAGAGTTCCGTGGCCTCCATCGCACTGATCATCGGCCTCCCCGTGCTGGCCATTCTGTTCCACGTTCCCCGGTGGGAAATCGTCACCATGATCGCTATCAACGCCCTGCTTCTGCTGCGCCATGCCAGCAACATCCAGCGGCTGTTGAAGGGCACCGAACTGTCGACATCCCACACCGAGTGATCCCCGACTAGCGTCGTCGGTGTGGCCGACATGAACGACTTCAACCAGCAGGCGATTGCCCAGCTTCTGTTGGTCTGCCGCTGACATGCGCCTGCTGGAACCCCTGCCGCTCGGCACGGTCACTGCCCGCAACCGGGTGATGTTCGGGCCCCACGTCACCAACCTCGGCGACCACTTGCGGCGCTTCACGACCCGCCACACCGCGTACTACGAGCGTCGAGCGAGTGGCGGCTGCGGCATCATCGTCACCGAGGGCGCCAGCGTGCACGCCAGCGACTGGCCCTACGAGCGGGCTCCACTGGCCAGGGAATGCGCCGCCGGTTGGGCAGCCATTGCCGCCGCCTGCCATGCACACGGTGCCACGGTGATCGCCGGGCTCGACCACGCTGGCGGGCAGGGCAGCAGTGCGTACAGCCAGCGCGAACTCTGGGCGCCGAGCCGCGTGCCTGAGGTGAACGCTCGCGAGGTGCCCAAGTGGATGGAAGCCGACGACATCGCAGCCGTCGTCCAGGGCTTCGGCGATGCCACCGCGCTCGCCCTCGCAGCTGGCTGCGACGGGGTGGAGATCAACGCCGGCCAGCACAGCCTCGTGCGCCAATACATGAGCGGTCTCACCAACCACCGAGGCGACGAGTGGGGGCAGGATCGACTGCTGTTTGCGAAGCAGGTGGTGCGCGCCGTGCGCGCGGCAGCCGGCACCGCCGTGGTGGGCCTTCGGCTGTCGTGCGACGAACTGGCGCCGTGGGCAGGCATCACACCGGAGATGGCCCCGGGTATCGCGGCCGAACTCGTGGCCGAAGGCATCGACTACGTCGTGGTGGTGCGCGGATCCATCTTCTCCGTAGAAAAGACGCGTCCCGACTTTCATGAAGCACCGGGCTTCAACCTCTCGGTGTGCCAGTCGGTCCGCGACGCAGTGCAGGGCACTCCGGTCTTCGCCCAAGGTTCGCTCGATGCCCCCACCGCGGAGTGGGCCCTCACCGAGCACTACGCCGATGGAGCGGAAATCACGCGGGGCCAGATTGCAGATGCCGACTTCACGCAAAAGCTCGCCGACAAACTCATCCACCGAATCCGTCCGTGCATTCGCTGCAACCAGACGTGCCAAGTGCGCGACGGCCGCAACCCCATCGTCACCTGCGTGGGCGATCCCACCAGTGGCCACGAGACCGACGATCCGAACTGGCTCGCTGCGTCGCCGAACCCGCGCGATGTGGTCGTGATGGGAGGCGGCGTGGCAGGGCTGGAGGCCGCCCGCGTTGCAGCGCGACGCGGGCATCACGTACGCATCGTGGAGCAGAGTGATCACCTCGGCGGCGTGGCTGCGCTGCTGCCGCACGCTCGTCCGCTGGTGGATTGGCTGATGCAGGAAGTGGAAGACGCAGGCGCGCTGGTGCAGTTGAACGCCACTCGCGCCGACAGCGCTGACGGAGAGGTGGTGGTGCAGTGCACCGGCGCCGCCCCAGGCCCACGCCCGTTCCATGCCACACCCGACGCAGTGGTGGTCGATGTACTCGACGCCTGGCGCGCAGTGTTCCACGGCGTTGGTGAGCCGTTCCCCGCAACGGGCACCGTGGTGCTCTTCGACCCCATCGGTGGTCCCATTGCCGTGGCGCTCGCCGAGCAGATCGGCGACCGTGCGGTGCTGGTCACCCAGGATCAGATCGCCGGCAACGAACTCTCCCGCACCGGCGACCTCGCGCCGGCCAACACCCGTCTCGCGCAGCGCGGCGTGCGTATCGAGCGCCGAGCACTCTTGCGGTCGGTGTCGGCCGGTTCCGTGGAACTCGAAGACCGCTTCAGCGGCGAGCGGCGCCCCGTGGAGTGCGTTGCGGTCATCGACTGTGGCTTCCGCGTTCCCTCCCCGAGCATGGAACATGCCCACCAATCCGCAGGCGATTGCGTGGCACCGCGCACCATCCTCGAAGCCGTACTGGAAGGCAGGCGAGTAGCGCTTGACCTCTGACCGAATGCGGCCAGCTGCCGTCCTGTGGGACATGGACGGCACCATTGTCGACACCGAGCCGTACTGGATCAACACGGAGTACGCGCTCGTCGCCGAGTTCGGCGGCGAGTGGGATGACGAGAAGGCGCACTCGTTGGTGGGCAACGACCTACGCGTGTCGGCCACGATCATCCGCGACCGCGGCGGTGTCGACCTGCCCATCGACGACATCGTGAACCGTTTGCTCGACGGCGTGATCGAACAGGTGCGCCGCAAGGTGCCGTGGCGTCCGGGCGCCCGCGAACTGTTGGCCTCGGTGCGCGCCGCCGGAGTGCCCAACGCGCTCGTCACGATGAGCTGGACCCGGTTCGCGATGGCGGTGGTCGACGCACTGCCGCCGGGCACGTTCGACGTCGTCATCTCCGGCGACGAGGTCACCAACGGCAAGCCGCACCCAGAGCCCTATCTGGCGGCCGCAGCCAAGCTCGGCGTGAAGGCGAAGGACTGCGTCGCCATCGAAGACTCGCCCACGGGTGTCCGCAGCGCCGTGGCGGCGGGATGCCGCACGTACGCGGTCCCGAACGTGGTCGACATGCCGACGTCGAGGGAATACACCCGAATCAACTCGTTACTGGAGCTCGACCTCCAACGGCTCGGCATTGCGGAAGCCCCTCGGCGACGCGAACGGTCATGGGGAAAGCTTGCTGTCTACGGCGTTGTACTGGCGGCGTTGGCCGGCGGTGCCACCTACCTGCTGCGCCGGAATGAAACACTGCCGCCGCTCGCCACGATTCCGATCAGCGCCTGGGCGCCGTACTGGACGATCGACGACGGCGTCGCCTCCGTGGCTGCACATGGCTCACTGATGCGCGACGTGTCGCCGTTCATCTACGAGGCCAAGGACGCCACCACCATCGCAATGACAGGCAACAGCGGCGAAGCTGCGGCGCAGCAACTCGTGGCGGCAATCCGCACCGCAGGCGCCGAGGTGCTGCCCTCCATCAGCGACGGGATGAAGGGCGGCGAGATGGCAGCGTTGCTAGCCGACCCGGCCGCGCGCACACAGCACGTGCAGGCCATCGTCGATCTGGTCGCAGCGAACGAGTACGACGGCATCGACCTCGACTACGAAGGTTTCGCGTTCAAGGACCCTCGCAGCAGCTGGGACACCACCAGCCCCAACTGGATCTCCTTCCTCACCGAGCTCGCCACCGCCCTGCATGCCGATGACAAGCTGCTCGTCGTGAGCGTGCCGCCCATCTACGACACCGGTCGCACCGCCGACAGCGGCTACTGGGTGTACGACTACGCAGCAATGGGCCGAGTTGTCGATCGCATCCGCGTGATGGCCTACGACTACAGCGTCGATGAGGCGGGCCCGATCGCACCGTACGAGTGGGTGAGGGTGGCAGTGAAGGCCGCGAAACGCGCCGTCGATGACGATTCGAAAGTGATCCTCGGCATCGGTCTGTACGGTCGCAACTGGGTGGTCAGTACCGGCGGAAAGTGTCCGGCAGCAGCCCCTGGCGACACCACCGTCACGCTGAAGAATGGCGGCGACCTCGCCATCCAGCGCGCAGGCGGTGCCACCCACGACCCCGTCACCAAAGAAGCGGTGTTCGTGTACGAGCTCGCCGTCAACGACGGTGGGCAGAAGTGCATCCAGACCCGCGAGGTGCACTACATCGACGAGCAGGGCGTGACCGAGCGCATCGATCTGGCCCGCGCCGAGCGCATCGGTGGTGTCTCGTTCTGGGCGCTCGGCTTCGACAACGACGAGATCTGGAAATCGGTCACTGCGGTGGCCGCTCCTCAGCAGAAATAGCGCGGCCGGGTTTCGCCGACTGCCAGAAGATGGTCAACTGTCGGCATGGGACATGGAGCCGATGCCGAAACCCGTGATGCACTGAGCGCTCGACGCGCCGAACTGGCCAAGCAGTACATCAAGCCACGCGATCAACGCCCGGCGAGCACCGCTCGCGGTGTGCACCATGCCGCGCACATCAGCAGCGACGTAGAGCGCACCGTGCAGTTCTACGACGGCATCCTCGGCTTCCCCGTCATCGAGATGTTCGAGAACCGCGACTACGAGGGTTCCACCCACTTCTTCTTCGACATCGGGCACGGCAACTGCCTGGCCTACTTCGACCTTCCAGGTCTCGATGTCGCGCCCTACATGGAAGTGCTGGGCGGCCATCACCACCTCGCCATCTCGATGGAGCGCGGCGAGTGGGAAGCAGCCAAGGCCCGCCTGGAGGCGGCCGGCATCGAGTGCGCCCATGTGGATGGTTCCTCGCTGTACTTCCGCGGTCCCGACGGCGAGCGCCTGGAGTTGATCTCCGATCCGCTCGGTGAGATGTACGGCAAGCCCGTCGGCTGACCCGCCGTGGTCGGGCGCGAAATGCGCCATCGGCGCGCGACAGCGATGCGTGGGCGCGCCGCCTACAGTCGGGGCATGGAGTTCCACTTCGCCACTGTCTGGGAATCGCTCGCCGACGAGCTCGCCGACCTCACCGCCGTCGTACACGGCGACCGCCGCTTCACCTGGCGCGAGTACGACGAGCGGGCCGCACGAGCGGCTGCCGCCTTCAGCGCGGCGGGCCTCACCACCGACAGCAAGATCGGCCTGTATCTCTACAACGGCAACGAGTACCTCGAGGCCCACTACGGCGCCTTCAAGATGCGCGGCGTGCCGATCAATGTGAACTACCGCTACCTCGACGAAGAGCTCGTGTACCTGCTCGACAACGCCGACGCCGAGGCACTGGTGTTCCACTCGTCGCTCGGCGACCGCGTGGACCGCATTCGCACCCGACTGCCGAAGTTGAAGCTGCTCATCGAGGTCGACGACGGCGATGCCGGCCGCGTGCCCGGCGCGCTGGCGTACGAGACCGTGCTGGCCGAGCACTCCCCCATGCCGCGCATCGAGCGCAGCGAAGACGACATCTACATGCTCTACACCGGTGGCACCACCGGCATGCCCAAGGGCGTGATGTACGACATGGGCGGCCTCACGCGAGCCTTCGCCACGATGGGGTTCCCGCTGATCGGCCTCACGCCCCCAACGTCCGCCGACGAGATGGCATCAATGGTGCGCGACGTGGTGGCCGCGGGCAAGCGGATCATCTCAATGCCGTGCGCCCCGCTGATGCACGGCACTGGCGTGTGGCTGGGTGCAATGATCCCGCAGTTGGCCGGGGCTCAGGTGGTGACCCTGCAGAGTCGATCGCTCGATGCCGACGAGATCCTGCGAACGGTGCAGGCCGAGAACGTCACCAACGTCACCATCGTGGGCGACGCATTCTCCAAGCCGATCATGAAGGCCATCGATGCAGCCGCCGACGCCGGCACCCCGTACGACACCTCCAGCCTGCAGATGATCATCTCCTCCGGCGTGATGTGGACTGCCGAGGTGAAAGAGGCCCTGCTCGACCGAGTCGAACAAGCCATCCTGCTCGACGCCATCGGCTCGTCGGAAGGGTCGATGGGCAGCAGCATCAGTATGAAGGGTCTGCCGCCGAGCACAGCGAAGTTCAGCCGCAACCCCACCACGAAGGTGTTCACCGACGACGACCGCGAGGTACTACCCGGCTCCGACGAAGTGGGCATGGTGGCCGCTGGCGGCATGGTGCCGCTCGGCTACTTCAAGGACAGCGAGAAGTCGGCGCGCACGTTCCGCACCATCGACGGCGTGCGCTACTCGTTCCCCGGCGACATGGCGATGGTGGCCGAGGACGGCTCGTTGATCCTCCTCGGCCGCGGCAGCCAGGTGATCAACTCCGGTGGCGAGAAGATCTTCCCCGAAGAGGTGGAGGAAGCCGTGAAGCGCGTCAACGGCGTCATCGACTGCCTCGTGGTGGGCCTCGACGACGAACGGTTCGGGCAGTCGGTCACTGCCATCGCCTCGCTCTCCGAAGGTGCCTCGGTGGATGAAGCCACCGTGATCGCGGGCGTGAAGCTCGACCTGGCCAGCTACAAGGCTCCCAAGCGAGTGGTGTTCGTGAGCCAGGTGCCGCGCGCCCCCAACGGCAAGGCCGACTACAAGACGGCCAAGCAGATGGCCACCGACGCCCTGGGTAGCTAACGCAGTGGCCTAGCGCAGCCTCAGAGCAGCTTGTCCTGGAAGAAGGCCAGCACCTGCTGCACACTCGGCTCGTCGCGTTGCTCGGTGAGCACCGAGTGGTCGCTCTTCTTCGTGCTCGGCAACTCCACTGCGATGAATGCATCACCCAGCAGCGTGCGGAGCGACTCGAAGCGAGTACCTACCGCCTTGTCGTCGATGTAGCGCAAACCCAGCACCTGACAGCCCTCTGCAGCCCGTCGGGCAACCACCAACGCATCATCGGGCGACAGGTTCAGGTCGGCGCCGCGAGCCTTGCCCACGGGGAACGGCATAGAGGGCTGGCTCAACACCGGCGCCACCATGATGTCGTCGACCATCATGCCCAGCGCGAAACCTCCACTGAAGCACATGCCCAACGCACCGACGCCCTTGCCGCCGACCTCTTGGTGAAGGTTGCGGGCCAGTGCACGCAAGAACCCGATGATGGGAGAGGTCTGGTTCATCGCCATGTTGGAGAACTCGCGAGCTACGCACACCTTCGCCATCGACGACGCGATGTAGCCACCACTCGGTGCTCGGCCGGGCGTGCCCACCAGCGTCGGCATCAGCACCGTGAACCCGGCATCCACCACCTCGTTCGCGAACTGCGCCACCTTCGGGGTGATGCCCGGAATCTCGTGAACAATGACGACGCCGGGGCCACTGCCGCGGCGATACACATCGCGGGTGTAGCCCGCTGCGGTGAAGGAACTCTTCGCCCATCCATCCAGTACGTCGGTGCTCACGACATTCTCCTCACTGCGGCCAACGCCCTCTCGGCCAAGCCTTCGGTGCCGGTCTTGAACGATTCGAGATCGACTCCGTCTTGGTGACCCATCGCCCCGTGAAGGTAGCGCGCATACACGCCCTCGCTGATCACAGCCAGGCGCCAGCAACCAAAGGCGATGTAGTAGTCGATATCGCTGAGGTCGCGGCCCGTGCGGGTGGCGTAGCGCTCGAGCAGATCCGAGTACTTGGCAAACCCACCAGCGGGAGTGGGATCGTTGGCGCGCTGGATGCTGGCATCGCCGTCGTACCAGTACACGCCGAGATACCCGACGTCGGCCAACGGGTCGCCGAGCGTGCACAACTCCCAGTCGAGCACGGCGGCGATGCGGCCACTCGTGATGTCGGTGAGGCAGTTGCCGAAGCGGAAGTCGCCGTGCGCGATCGACACGCCCTGCTGCACCGGCAGATGATCACGCAGGCGCCGCGCCACCTCGTCGATCGCGGGCAGCTCGCGGGTCTTTGAGTTGTCCCACTGGGTGCTCCACCGCTTCACCTGTCGTTCGATGTAGCCCTCGCGCTTGGCAAGGTCGCCGAGGCCCACGGCATCCACGTCGACGGCATGGAGGTCGGCGAGCACGTCGATGAGATGGTGGCTGGCAGCCACCTTCGCGGCATCGGTCATGACGGCCGCCTTCTCCGGACTGTCGAGCACGACGCCATCCACGAACGCCATCACATAGAACGGGGCGCCGTTCACGGCGTCATCGGTGCACACACCGAGCGCCGGGGGCACCGGCACGTTGGTCTGGCCAACCGCCGCGATGATCCGGTGCTCGCGGGCCATGTCGTGCGCCGTTGCCAGCACGTGGCCCAGCGGCGGACGGCGCAGCACGAACTGCGCTCCGTCTGCACCGGTGACCCGGAACGTGAGGTTCGACCGACCGCCAGCGATGAGGTCGAAGGTGAACGGCGCCACGGCGCCAGGAATGTTGGTCTCCAGCCACGCAGTAACCGGAGCGATGTCGATGCCCTGCACGGGCGTCACCGTAGTGGGCGGACTGCGGTGCGGATCAGCCCGGGCGGCCGACGCCGACGACCTTGTTCCAGTGCACCGTCGCCAGGGTGACCGTGGTGCCGGTGTTCTGGGCGTGGATCATCATCCCGCCACCCACGTAGATGCCCACGTGGCCAATGGGGCTGTAATAGAAGATCAGGTCGCCGGGCTGCACTTGATCTCTCGACACGTGCGGCACGCTGCCGTACTGGCCGCCGCTCTGATGCGGCAGCGACACGCCCGCGCGACCCCACGCCCACTTGGTGAGGCCGGAGCAGTCGAACGCCACGCCGGGCGTCTCACCGGCAAAGTGGTACGGCGTGCCGATGGCGCTGTACGCAGCCGACACGGCCACACCGGCCTTGCCGCTGACGGGTGGTGCGGTGGGCTTGGGGTCGGGCTTGGGAGTGGGCGCACTCGGATCGCTGCCGGTGTCGCTCGCGGGATCGCCACCACCGCCGCGACCGGGCGACCCTGCACCACCGGTGCCCGTATCGCCAGCCTGCTGGGTGATGTCGGCGCGCACACCGGCGTTGCCGACCGCGGCTCGTCGATCGAACTCGGCCTGCACCTGTGCCGCACCGAAATCGGCCTGCGCCTTCGCCAGGCGCGCCTCATACTGCGACTGCAGTTGTTCGTACTGCGCTTGCTTCGCCTGCAGCGTGGCCACGATGTCGGCGGCTTCCTGCTGCTGCGCCTGCAGCACCTTCTGCGCCGCCGTGAGATCGTCGAGCAACGACTGGAGGTCGTCGGCCGTGGCCTCACCGCTGTCGAGTGCCACCCGACCGAGCGCGGCCTTCTGCTCGGCAGCAAGGAACGTCGCCGCGTCGGAGAACAACGGGCTCAACGCCGCGCTGCCACCGGTAGTGAACTTGTTGACGGCGATGTCTTGCAACGCCGACTGCACGTCGCCGAGCTTGGCCGACATCGCATCGACTTTCGCCTGCGACGCAGCGATATCGGCATCGACCTCGATCTGATGGTCTTGCGCGGCGCCGTAGTCCTCATCGAGTTGGCCCATCTGGTTCACCAGTTGGTCGAGCTCGTCCTGCGCCTGCTGCATCGCCTGCTGCGCATCGCCCACACCGGCGGCGTTCACCCACTGCGGGCCACCCAGGAGGGCGGCGCCGAGCGTGAGCACGGCGAGAAGGCGGACGACTCGAGCGGACATGACCTCGCCACAGTAGCGATGTGACGAAAGGGTTGCGAAACGGCAACGGTTGTGTCACTCAGCGCGCGAAGACCGCCGCGAGGGTCACTCCCATTCGATGGTGCCCGGCGGCTTCGACGTGACGTCGTAGACCACCCGGTTCACTCCGCGGACCTCGTTGATGATGCGGTTCGACATCGTCTCCAGCAGGTCGTACGGCAGCCGAGCCCAGTCGGCCGTCATCGCATCGTCGCTGGTGACCGCACGGATGATGACCGGGTTGGCGTAGGTGCGCTCGTCGCCCATCACGCCCACCGAGTGCACATCGGCGGCCAACACGGCGAAGCTCTGCCACAGCTCGCGCTCCAGACCGGCCTTGTGAATCTCGTCGCGCACGATGGCATCGGCGTGCTGGAGTGTGGCCACCCGCTCGGGAGTGACCTCACCCAAGATGCGCACGCCGAGACCCGGACCCGGAAACGGCTGGCGCAGGATGATCTCGTCGGGCAGACCGAGTTCATGACCCAGACGCCGCACCTCGTCCTTGAACAACGCGCGCAGCGGCTCGACCAACTTCAGCGTCATGTCCTCGGGCAAGCCACCCACGTTGTGATGACTCTTGATCACCGCCGCGGTGCCGTCGCTGCCGCCGCTTTCGATGACATCCGGGTACAGCGTGCCCTGGACCAACCATTCGGCATCGCTGAGGCCACCGGTGTGTTCCTCGAAGATGCGGATGAACAACTCACCGATGATCTTGCGCTTCGCTTCGGGCTCGGTGACCCCAGCGAGCTTCTCGAAATAGCGCGGCCCAGCGGTGACATGGATGAGTTCGATACCCATGTTGCGCTTGAACGTCTCGACGATCTGATCGCTTTCGTTCAGCCGCATCAGCCCCGTATCGACATAGATGCAGACCAGTTGATGACCGATGGCCTTGTGCACCAGCGCCGCGGCCACGGCGGAGTCCACGCCACCGCTGAGTGCGCAGATCACCTTGCCGGTGCCCACCTGCGCCCGCACCGCGGCCACCTGCTCATCGATGATGCTCGACATGGTCCAGGTGGGCTCGCAGCCGGCCAGCACGTGCAGGAAGTTCTGCAGCACCAACATGCCGTAGGGGCTGTGCACCACCTCGGGGTGCCACTGCACACCCCAGATCTTGCGCTCCACATGTTCCATCGCCGCCACGGGCGCATCGGGCGTGGACGCGGTGCAGACGAAACCTTCGGGCGGCACGGTGACCGCATCGAAGTGGCTCATCCACACGTCCTGTTCGTCGGGTGTGCCGGCCAGCAGCGTGGAGTCGCCATCGCGGGTGGCCTTGGCACGGCCGTACTCGCCACGCAGACCGCGGCCGACGGTGCCGCCGAGTTGCTGGGCGATGAGCTGCACGCCGTAGCAGATGCCCAGGATGGGGATGCCGAGCTCGTAGATGGCCGGGTCGAGCGCCGGAGCGCCTTCCACATGCACGCTCTTCGGGCCACCGCTGAGGATGATGGCCGACGGGTTTTTGGCCTGCACTTCCGCTGCGGTGATGCGGTGCGGAACGATCTCGGAGTACACGTGCAACTCGCGCACTCGACGCGCGATGAGTTGCGCGTACTGCGCCCCGAAGTCCACCACCAAGACCGAATCCGAACGCTGCACCATGCACCCGATGGTAGGTGCTGGGGGCGGTCGGGGGTCACATCCGTACCGTGAATGCCGATCCCGCGGTGCGTTTCCGCTGTGCGCCTGCGACGATGTGGGCCATGGTCCGCCTGCCCCGCATCCTCGTTCCCGTCGCGGTCGCCCTCACCCTCGCCGGATGCAGTAGCGGCCCCAACCCGTACCAGTCTGCGCAACAGAGCGCTTCCACCGCGCCCAGCACCGTCACGGAGGGCAGTGTGGTGGGCGACAACCCGTTCCTGCCCGAAAAGAACCTCAGCGACTGCGTCGGCACCAACGAACGGCCGAACTGCGGCAGCCGCGAGAAGGGCACGAAGGGCACCTACATGACCTTTGCCGTGCTCATCGCCGGTCTGGCCTTCATCTTCTGGCGAGTCGCCAAGGGCGTGCGCGCACGCGACGCAGTGGTGAATGCTCCCAGGCCTCCCGCCGACGACGCGTCAACTGGCCAGTAGGTCGCTGCAGAACGCCACCGTGCCGCTCACGAGCGCATGTGGCGCCTCCCACGGCACAAAGTGGCCGCAGTCGCGTAGCAGGAACGGCCCGACGTGGTTCGGGAACACCACCGCCGCCATCTGATCGAACGCGGGGTAGATCACGTGATCGCTGGGGCCGTAGAGCAGCAGCGTGCGGGTGTGATCGTTGCGAGCCAACATGGTTGCCTCGCTACGCGCCTCGGCCTTGAAGGAACTCTCGTAGCCGCCGAAGCTGGCCCGAAGATGCGCCGCATCGGCGAACGGCTCGGTGTGAAAGTCGACCTCGCCGGGGCCCGCAAAGGCACCCGGGTGCGCCCAGAACCGACTGGTGTAGAACGTGGCGATGTAGCGACGACGCTGCTCGGGGGTGGTGAGTTCCGCAGCGAGACCGTCGGGGTCGAGGCCCTGGCGGATGAAGTAGTCGGCGGCTTCCCGGGGTGGACGCGTACCCGGGATGTCGGCCATCTCTTCCTTCAGGAACGGCAGTGGCGAGTTGAACAGCACCATGCGATCCACCCATTCGGGGTGGCGCAGGGCGAGGTCTTGGATCACCGGGCCACCGAGGTCGCCGCCGAGCAACACCACCTTGTCGTGCCCCAGCACGTCGTGCACGAGCGCATAGAGGTCGTTCGCGTGGCTGGCCACGTCGTGGAAACCGTCGGGCCCGAGTTCGCTGTCGCCGAAGCCGCGCAGGTCGGGCACGATCACCTCGAAGCCGGCCGCAGCGAGCGGTTCGATGACCTTCCAGAACACCCGCTTGGTTTCCGGCCAACCATGCACCGCCAGCAACGGCACCCCGCCCACACCTTCACGCACGTAGGTCTGGGCGAAGCCGCGCGGCGACGCCGTGTGCAGGGCGAACCGAGTCGGGTCGATGTGCGGGTTCGTGGTGCCGTCGCTCATTCCGCCGACCGTACCCGACCCCCTCCCCCACCATCCGAGTCCCACACGCTCAACCGTTCGGGCACGCCTATCCGAGTCGGGACTCGCACCCCGGGTGCGAGTCCCGACTCGGATGGCGGCGTGGGACTCGGATGGGGGCCAGGGACTCGGATGGCGGCGTGGGACTCGGATGGGGCGGCTGGGTAGGGTCGAGGGCGTGACACCCGAGGATTTCCGCACGCAGGGCAAGGCGATGATCGACTGGATCGCCGACTACCTCGCCACCGTGGAGCAGTACCCCGTGGGCAGCCAAGTGCAGCCCGGCGACATCCGGGCCATGCTGCCCGAACACCCACCCGCCGAGGCCGAACCGTTCGAGGCCGTGCTGGCCGACATGGATCGCGTCGTCATCCCCGGCCTCACCCATTGGCAGCACCCGAACTTCTTTGCCTTCTTCCCTGCCAACATCAGCTACGCGGCCATCCTCGGCGACCTCGCCGCCTCCGGCATCGGTGTGCAAGGCATGAGCTGGATGACCAGTCCCGCCTGCACCGAGGTGGAAACGCTGATGATGGACTGGATGCAGGAACTGCTCGGATTGCCCGAGAAGTTCCGCAGCACCAGCGAACGCGGTGGCGGGGTGATTCAGGGTTCGGCCAGCGAGGCAACGCTCACCTCCATCCTCGCCGCCCGCTGGAGGGCCACTGGCGGCCAGGTGAACTCCGATGGCGACACCACCCGGTTGGTGGCCTACGCCACGTCGCAGGCGCACAGCAGCATCGAGAAGGGCCTGCGGATCGCTGGCATCGGTACCGGCCAGATCCGCACCGTGCCGCACGACGCGAACTTCGCCATGCGACCCGACGAACTCGCTCGCATGATCGATCTCGACATCGCCGCCGGCCTCACCCCGTTCTGGGTGTGCGTCAGCCGTGGCACCACCAGTTCGATGGCGTTCGACCCCACCGCCGAGATCGCAGCAGTAGCCCAGCCGGCCAACGTCTGGGTGCATGTCGACGCTGCCATGAGCGGCATCGCGGCACTGGCTCCCGAGCACCGTTGGGTGAACGAGGGCATGGAGCACGCCGACAGCTACTGCACGAACCCGCACAAGTGGATGGGCGTGAACTTCGACTGCGACCTGTTCTGGACCGCGGATCGCGCCGCCCTGCTGGGGGCCCTCAGCATCCTGCCGGAGTACCTGCGTTCCAAGGCTGTCGAATCCGGTGCCGCCATCGACTACCGCGATTGGCAGGTGCCGCTGGGCCGCCGCTTCCGAGCATTGAAGGTGTGGTTCACCATCCGCACCGGCGGCGTTGCCGATGCCGTGGCGATGATTCGCCGCCATGTGGCACTCACCCAGGAGTTCGCCGAGTGGGCCGCCGCCGACCCGCGGTTCGAGGTGCTGGCGCCTCACCCGCTGAACCTGGTGGTCGTGCGACTGGTGGAGGGCGACGCCGCCACCGACTCGATGATCGAGCGGGCGAACGCCAGCGGGCGGGCACTGTTCACTCGCACCGTGCTCGACGGCAAGGTGGCGTGCCGCGTATCCATCGGGGCCAGCGGCACCGAGCGACGACATGTCGAGGACGGGTGGGCACTCCTTCGGGAACTGGCCTAATTTCGACCTCAGCGCGCCACGCCCTCTGGTGGCGGGCCGACACCCCCCATGGACTTCGAACACCACATGCACCGGGCGCTCGCCGTCGCCCAGACGGCCCGACGTCGTACGTCACCCAACCCCTGGGTTGGCTGTGTCGTCGCGACCGCTGACGGCCAGGTGTTCGAGGGTGCCACCGAACCACCCGGGCAGCGGCACGCCGAGCGGGTGGCGATCGATGCCGCCACGGCAGCGGGCGCCGACCTCACCGGGGCAACGCTGTTCAGCACGCTCGAGCCGTGCAGCCATCAGGGCCGCACCTCACCGTGCGCCGACGCGATCATCGCGGCCGGCATCCGCCACGTGGTGGTTGCCGTGAGCGACCCCGACCCCCAAGTGGCCGGGCGAGGTCTCGCCCGGTTGCGCGCCGCCGGCGTGGAGGTCACCGAGGGAGTGCTGCACGACGACGCCACCCAGCAGTTGCGCCCCTATCTCCACCACCGGCGCACCGGCAGGCCGTTCGTCGTGCTGAAGATGGCCAGCACCCTCGACGGACGCATCGCCGCCAGCGATGGCACCAGCCAATGGATCACCGGCCCCGCAGCCTTGACGGCCGCCCACGAACTTCGGGCCGACAGCGACGCCATCCTGGTCGGGGCGGGCACCGTGCGCACCGACGACCCCAGCCTCACCACCCGGTTGGTCGAGGGGCCGTCACCACGCCGCATCGTGCTCGGCCACGCTCCGGACGGCGCCAAGGTGCACCCGTGCACCCAGTGGGACGGTTCCCTGCCCGACCTGCTCGACATGCTCGGCAACGAGGGGGTCCTGCAACTGATGGTGGAGGGCGGCGCCAGGGTTGCAGCCAGCTTCCATCAGGCCGGCCTGGTCGACCGCTACGTGTTCTACATGGCACCCGCACTGATGGGTGGCGGCATCACCAGTTGGCCCGGACTCCACACGGCCACCATCGACGATCTCTGGCGCGGACGCACTGTCGGCGTGCGCACCGTGGGCGACGACATCGAAGTGCTGCTCGAACCAGCGAGGAGCAACGCATGACCCCGCATGTGGCCACCGATATCCAGTTCGTTGCCGTGGCACCCGTGCCCACCGAGTGGGGCACCTTCCAGTGCCATGCCTACCGCGACTCCAACGGCGTGGAGCACCTCGCGTTCGTTCGCGGCGATGTCGCCGACGGCACGCCCGTCACGGTTCGCCTGCACAGCGAATGCCTCACGGGCGACGTCTTCGGTTCACGCCGCTGCGACTGCGGCCCGCAACTTGCGGCGGCCATGCAGTTGGTGGCCGATCTCGATCATGGCGTCGTGGTCTACCTGCGCGGTCACGAAGGACGCGGCATCGGTATCGCCAGCAAGATCAGCGCGTACGAACTGCAGGACCGCGGTCTCGACACCGTGGACGCGAACCTCGAACTCGGCCTGCCCGCCGACACGCGCGACTACTCGCCTGCCGCCCATGTGTTGCGCCACCTCGGCGTGCACAGCGTGCGCCTGGTCACCAACAACCCGGCCAAGGTGCGTGGACTCGACGACGTTGGCGTGTCGGTGGTGGAGCGGGTGGCGCTGCCGCTGCATGTCACGCCCGAGAACGAGCGCTACCTCCGCACCAAGCGCGAACGAATGGGTCACCAGTACGAACTCTGACCATGGTTGTCGCCCTTGAGGTCTGCCGGTTGAATCGGCCGCACGCCCACTAGGCGAACACCAAGGAGCACCACATGCGTCATCGC
>CANHST010000057.1 GCA_947463235.1 Acidimicrobiaceae bacterium | reverse complement strand
TGGCCGAAGAACTCGGTTTGCTCGACCCCAGCATCGGCCCGCACATCTGGAACCGGCTGCACATCGTTCCCTTCGTCAGCGGCGAGTTCGATGGACAGCGCGAACGTATCTACCTCGTGCGCACACCAGCGTTCGAACCCCGACCACACATGAGCTGGCCCGAACTGCACGCAGAGTTCCTGTTCGAGATCCGCTGGTGGCACCCACACGAGCTGTCCGCTGGCCTGCCGTTCGCACCGCAGACCCTGCACGACCATCTCCATCGTCTGTTGCGGGACGGCCCGCCGAATCAACCCGTCGACGTGGGTGTCTGAGGAATAGGGTCGCCGGTCGTGCCCAGTTCGTCGACCATCGCCGCCTTCGCCACGGCGTCATTCATTCTGCTCATCATTCCTGGGCCAGCCGTGCTGTACATCGTGAACCGCAGTGTCAGCGACGGCAGAAGGGCTGGCCTCAGCGCCGTGGCCGGTCTGTCGCTCGGCAACACCGTGCACGCCATCGCTGCCGCCGCCGGACTGTCGGCTGTATTGGCCACCTCCGCCGCAGCGTTCAATGCGGTGAAGTGGCTCGGCGCCGGATACCTCATCTACGTGGGTGTGCGTACGCTTCTGCAGCCGGCGACAGAGATCGATCCCGACCAACCCGGCGTCAGCCCGAAGCGAGCGTTCACGCAGGGCATCGTCGTGAACGTGTTGAACCCGAAGGTGGCGCTGTTTTTCCTGTCGTTCCTTCCCCAGTTCATCAAGCCCGAACTCGGCCGGCCGGGCGTGCAGGCGCTGGTGTTGGGAATGGTGTTCGTGGCCATCGGCGCCTGCACCGACAGCATCTACTCGCTGCTCGCCAGCGGCCTGCGCGAGGTGTTGCTCCGCGGCAAGGCGTTGCCCTTCATTCGGCGCTGGGTGGCAGGCTCGGTGTTCATCGGTCTCGGCCTGGTGGCAGCCACGGCGTCGGTCTCTAGGGTGAAGCACTCATGAGCACACCGGGCCCCATGTGCGTCGTCGGCGACTTCGCCTGGGACGTCCTCATCCGAACCAACAGCGAACTACTCCGCGGCGGCGACACGTTCGGCGAAGTGATGCTCACCCCCGGCGGTAGTGCAGCGAACGTCGCGGTATGGGCCAGTCGTGCCGGTCAAGCCACCGAGTTCATCGGCAAGATCGGCCGCGATCGTTTCGGCCAACTGGCGTTGGAAGATCTCGCGAAGGAGAAGGTCACCGCCCACTTCGTGGAGACCGAAGCGCACCTCACCGGTTCGGTGGCGGTGTTCGTCGACCACACCGGCGAGCGGTCGATGGTGTCGGGTCATGGCGCCGACTTCTACCTGCTGCCCTCCGAACTGCCGAAGGCGCCCTTGATGGCCGCGCGGCACCTGCACCTCACCGCATGGTCGTTCTTTGTCGACCCGCCTCGCGCTGCAGCCCGTGCTGCCGCACTGTTGGCGCAGCGTTCGGGAGCCACGCTCTCGTTCGATCCGGGTTCGTTCCAGATGATCGGCGAGATGGGCGTCGGCCATTTCTTGGCGGTCACCCAAGATCTGGGCATCGACATCCTCCTTCCCAACAAGGAAGAGGGCAGCATGCTCACGGGCGGCCTCACCGAGCCGATCGAGATCGCTGCGGCGCTGGCCGAGCTGTACCCGAAGGCGCTGGTCATGCTGAAGCTCGACGCTGCCGGAGCGCTCGTGTACGAAGCAGGTGCCGCCACCCACATCCCCGCTGGCACCAACAACCTCGTGGATGCCACCGGCGCCGGCGACTCGTTCGCCGGCAGCTTCCTCGCCCATTACCTCGAGCACCACGACGCAGTGGCCGCCGCCCGGTTCGCCACCACGATCTCCGCGTGGGTGATCGAACGGCTCGGTGCCCGGCCTGAGCCCGATGCGCGTCTGCGCAGCATTCTGCGGCGCACGTGAAGCCCACCGACTGGGTCCGCTGGGCCATCCCCGGTTTGGTGTGGGGCACTTCGTTCTTCTTCATCGCCGAAGGCCTGAACGCGTTTCCTGCGGCGATGATCACCCCGATGCGGGTGCTGTTCGGGTTCCTCACCCTCGCCTGCTTCCCCGCAGCCCGAAACGGTCGCATCGAGAAGGTCGATCGCAAGCGGGTCGCTCTGTTGGGCGTGATCTGGATGGCCATTCCGCTGTCGTTGTTCCCGTTCGCCGAGCAGCACGTGTCGTCGTCGGTGACGGGAATGCTGAACGGCGCCACGCCGATCTTCGTCACCACCGTGGCCGCATTCCTCGCCCACACCCTTCCCCACCGTCAGGCACTGGTGGGCCTGGCCATCGGCTTCACCGGCGTGGTGCTGATCGCCCTGCCCTCGGGCGGAGGCAGCAACTCGTGGGGAGGCATTGCCCTGATCTTCATCGCGCTCGTCTTCTACGGTTTCTCCCTGAATGTGGCCGTGCCGTTGCAGCAGAAGTACGGCAGCCTGGCGCTGATGTGGCGGGTGCAGGGTGTGGCGTTCGTCCTCACCGCGCCGATCGGGCTCACCCAGATCGGCAAGGTGCACTTCACCTGGAGCGCCTTGTTCGCCATGATCGCGCTCGGCTCACTCGGCACCGCACTCGCCTACGTCACCATGGCCGCCAACGCCGGCCGACTGGGCAGCAGTCGGGCCTCGGCCAGCGTGTACCTCATTCCGGTGGTGTCGTTGTTGCTCGGCGCACTGGTGCGTCACGAGAGCGTGGCCGTGCTGTCGGTGTTGGGTTGCGCAGTGGCACTGGTCGGCGCCTACCTGGCAACCTCCACCAAGCGCTACCTCTGACCCAGCCGACCCCCTCGGCCCACCGCTGCGAGCGGGGAACCAGACGGAGAAAGTTGGATCCTTATCTCCACGGCTCAGACGGCCAGTCGAGGTGCAAGACTTTCGGCATGTACCGCTTCGGCGAACACGAAATCGACATCCCCAGCCGTGAGGTGCGGCGCGGCGGCGCCATCATCCACCTCGAGCCGCAGGCGTTCGACGTCCTCGCGGTGCTGATCGAGCAACACGAACGAGTGGTATCGAAGCACGAACTGCTCGACGCAGTGTGGGGCCATCGCTACGTGTCCGAGGCCGCATTAACCACCAGGATCAAGGAGATCCGTCGTGCCGTCGGCGACGACGGCCGTCGCCAGTCGGTGATCAAGAACGTTCCGGGACGGGGATACCGATTCGTGGCCACGGTCGATGTACCGGAGGCCCACGCGCCTGCGCAGATCGCGGTGGAGGCTCCAATGCATCTCTTGGGCCGCGACGCACTCCTGCGGACCGTGGTGGATTCCCTCGGCCCTGGCCGGGTGGTCACGTTGGTCGGACCTGGCGGCGTGGGCAAGTCCACGCTCGCCGTCGCCGTGTTGCGTCATTGCCACAACGCTGGCGACGATCAGGTCGCAATGGTCGACCTCGCGACCGTCCGTGACGGCAACGATGTGATGCCGGTGATGGCACGGGTGCTCGATGCGCTCCTCGAGACCGGTCACGAGGATCGGGCATGCGTTGCGATGGCATCTCGGCCTGGGTTGGTCCTGCTGGACAACTGCGAACACGTCGTCGACGCGGTGTGCGACGTACTCGAGCGAATGTTCGCCTCGCCAGGGGTGGCGGTGCGAGTCCTTGCCACGAGCCAGGTGCGTCTGGGACTGGCCGCCGAAACGGTGGAGGTTGTCGGACCACTCGACGTGGCAGATGCGGCCGATCTCTTCGTACAGCGAGCGCAGGCGGTTCGGCCGTCGTTCGACGGGGCGGCGTTACGTGAGCGGGTGCATGCCTTGGTCGAGCAACTCGACTGTCTGCCGCTCACGCTCGAGATGGCCGCGGCACGTCTCGGATCGATGACGTTCGACGATCTCGAGGCCACTGTCCTGAGCCCGACGCACTTGTTGCAAGTCAGCCATCGCACACCCGCCCGCCGCCATCGCACCTTGACATCCGTGGTCGAGTGGTCGACCGCGCTCCTCGACGACGAGCAGCGTGCAGCCCTCACCGAGTGCTCGGTGTTCGCCGGTTCGTTCGGGACGCGCGACGCAACGGCAGTGTTGTCGGCGGGCGCTGCTGCCCCCACGCTTGTCGCGTCGCTGGTGGAACGATCGCTACTCTCGGTCGACCTCGATGGGCCGACGGCCCGATATCGAATGCTCGAGAGCGTGAAGTCGGTGACCGCCGCATGGCTCGACCGCCAGGCGTCCGTTTCGAAGGTCCACCACCGGCACGCTCGGTGGGTGTCTGACGAACTTCGGGACATCGATCGTCGCTTGAGGACCGACGAGGAGATCAGCGCCCGTCGACGCCTCGACGAGGTGGTGGCCGACATTCGCCGCGGGTATCCGCGGGCAACCGCCGATGCTCCTGCGCAGGCAGCCCAATGGAGCGCTGCTCTGCACCATGCTGCATATTCGACCTTCTGGCGCGAGCCGGCGGTGTGGAGCCAGGCGTTGCTCGCCGCCAACCCGGAGGCGAGTGCGGCCAATCTCGCCGGGGCCCACCTCGTGGTGGCAGCCGATGCGGCCAATCGCGGCGAACTGGACGAGGCGCGCAGACATCTGTTGCCGCTGCTCGAACTGGATGATCCGACGATCATCGCCTCGGCGCTCGAGGTGATGTCCGACGTCGAGATCTACTCCGGGCAACTCGATGCGGCGCGCCGCTCGGCAGAACGCTTGCGGCTGCTCGGCGTCGAACTCGGCGACCGCCACCTGGTCGCCTGGGCCGACGTGAACTTCTCGCTCGCCTCGACGTTCGGCGGTGAGCCCCGGGCCGCACTCGATCGACTGGACCGCTCTGTGTCCATCGGGCTCGCCCCCTCCGACCTTGCATGGCTCGAGTACTCGCGTGGCGAAGCCCTTGCCGAACTGGATCACGACGACGCTGCGATGGCATTCGATCGTGCCATTGGTATCTCCCGATCGGTGGGGAACCCGTTCGTCGTCTCGGTCGGCCAGCAGTCGCTTGCGGGTTGTCACGCTCGTGCCGGACGCTTCCCCGAGGCCCTGGATGCCTACCGCGAATGCCTCCACGACTCGCTGCGGCACGGCAACATCGTCCACAGCGTCACCACCCTGCGGAATCTGATCGAGCTACTCGCTGCCGCCGGCGCCCCCCGTGGCGCTGCCGAACTACTCGGAGCGGTCGGCCGACCTGAACTCCGCCGCAACTACGGAAAGGAAGCTGCACGGCAGCGAGCGGTCGCTGCCGACCTCGAGCAGCGGCTGGGTCAGGAGGCGTACGAAGACTGCATGGAGAGAGGCGGCCAACTCGTCATCGACGCTGCGATGCGGCGTGCCATCGAACTGATCGACGAACTGCGTTGGCCCGGAGGGTGATCCTCAGACCATCCTCAGACCATCCCCGAGACTCGCGGTCCGACCCGTGGTGTCATGACGTCATGAACCACAACACCTCATGGCCCACCACCTCTACCGCAGTCATCACCGATGGCGGACTCGAGACATGGCTCGTCTTCCTCAAAGGGCAGGATCTGCCCGCGTTCGCCGCGTACCCGCTGGCTGGCACTCCCGAAGGGCGTGCCCTGCTGACCGAGTACTACGAGCACTACTCCGCCATCGCTGCCCGCCACGACGCCTCGGTGGTGCTCGAGGCCCCCACCTGGCGGGCGAACCCCGAGTGGGCAGCCACACTGGGCCACGATCTCGAGACGCTCGCCGAACTCATCCGCCAGGGCGTGGCGGTGGTGCAGGATGTTCGCTCGCGCTGGTCGGCCTCCGGATCGTTCCTGGTAGGCGGCACTGTGGGGCCGCGCGGCGACGGCTACGTACTCGGGGCCACGATGACGGCCGACGAAGCCGAGTGGTACCACACGTTTCAGGTGCAGCAGATGGCTGCCGCGGGCGTCGACTCGATCACGGCGCTGACCATGGGCTACGTGGAGGAGGCCGTGGGCATCACCCGGGCCGCTCGCGCTGTCGGCCTCCCGGCCATCGTGTCCTACACGCTCGAGACCGACGGGAGGCTGCCGTCGGGCGTGACCCTGGGTGAGGCCATCGCCGCCACCGACGCCGCCACCGACGGGTACCCGACGCACTACATGATCAACTGCGCACACCCGACGCACTTCGAGCACGCCGTCGCTGGAGGCGAGTCGTGGCTTGGACGCATCGGTGGGTTGCGCGCCAACGCATCGACGCTCAGCCATGCCGAGCTCGACGAGATGGAAGTGCTCGACGACGGCGACCCGGCCGACCTCGCTGCACGCTACGTGCAACTCCGCGCCGCCCTGCCGGCACTGCAAGTGGTCGGGGGTTGCTGCGGCACCGACGAGCGACACGTCGCCGCCATCGCCGCGGCGTGGCACCACACCGGGGCGTAAGCGAAGGGTCAGCGGAAGTTGCGGCTGCCGGCAGTGGCCGCAACCGGCAACGGCGTGAGCTCTTCGGCCACGATGTTGATGACCCCCTCGGCCCGCTCCAGGCGACCGCGCACCAGCAACGCCGCTGCACCTCTGGCCACCTTTCGATAGCGAGCCCAGCAACCCTTCGACACCACCACGTTGATGAGGCCGGTCTCGTCTTCCAGGTTCATGAACGTGGTGCCCTGCGCAGTCATCGGCCGCTGCCGGTGCGTGACGACGCCGGCTACCAGCACCTTGCTGCGCGGCTCGCAGTGCCACAACCCGGCGGAGGTGACCACGCCGCGACCGGCCAGTTCTGTCCGCAGGAACTGCGTGGGGTGCCCGTTCGGGGCCACGCCGGTGGCCCACAGGTCGGCGATGGCGGTCTCCATGGGGTCCATACCCGGCAGCCGGGGTGCGGTCTGACCCACCACCACGCCCTCCAACCGATCGGGGCCGGTCTGCACAGCGGCACCCACCGCCCACAGCGCGGCCCGACGTTCCATCCCGAAGCACTCCTCGAATGCACCGGCCGTGGCCATGGCTTCCAGTTGGGCCAGGTCGAGCGACGGCATACGTCGGACGAGATCTTCCAACGAGGTATACGGCTGTTCGACCGCAATCTGTTCGGCCAGGTCGCTGCCGATGCCACGGATGCTGCGCAAGCCCAACCGAACCGCCACACCACCCACGCTCTCGGCGCAGTCTTCCAACGTGGCCGCCGAGCGAGAGGCGTTGAGGTCGGGGGAACGCACCACCACGCCGTGACGACGGGCGTCCTGACACAGCGAGTGTGGGCTCCAGAACCCCATCGGTTGGGCGTTCAACAGCGCCGCACAGAACGCCGCCGGCTCGTGGAACTTGATCCAGGCCGACGAGTAGACGAGATAGCTGAACGACACGCTGTGGCTTTCGGGGAAGCCGTAGTTCGCGAAGGCAGCCATCTTCACGAAGATCTCGTCGGCCACGTCGCCGGTGATGCCGCGTGCGGCCATGCCTTCGTACAGGCGTTGCTTCAGTTGTTCCATACGCGCCCGACTGCGCTTGGAACCCATCGCCTGCCGCAGTTGGTCGGCTTCGGCGGGAGTGAACCCGGCCACGTCGATGGCCATCTGCATCAGTTGCTCCTGGAACAGCGGCACGCCGAGCGTCTTGCCCAGTGAGTTCTCCAGCAGTGGGTGCAGATAGGTGATGGGTTCCTGCCCGTTGCGTCGGCGGATGTAGGGGTGCACCGACCCGCCCTGAATGGGCCCGGGGCGGATGAGTGCCACCTCCACCACGAGGTCGTAGAAGCGGCGCGGTTTCAGCCGCGGCAGCGTGGCCATCTGTGCTCGCGACTCGATCTGGAACACGCCCACCGTGTCGGCCCGGCAGAGCATGGCGTACACGTCGTCTTCCTGCGGGATGGTGGCAAGGTCCACCTCGTAGCCGCGGTGTTCGCGGATGAGATCGACGGCGTAGTGCAGGGCGCTGAGCATGCCGAGGCCCAGCAGGTCGAACTTCACCAGGCCAGCCGCGGCGCAGTCGTCCTTGTCCCACTGCAGCACGCTGCGGCGCTCCATTCGACCCCACTCCACCGGACACACCTCGATGACCGGCCGGTCGCAGATGACCATGCCACCGGAGTGGATACCCAGGTGGCGCGGTGCGTCTTCGATCTCCGCGGCCATCTCCATCACGACCTCGGGCACATCGTGATCGGGGGTCTGGGCGGTGGTGGCCACCGTGCCCCAGGCATCCATCTGCTTGCTCCATGCGTCTTGCTGACCGGTGGCGTAGCCGAGTGCCTTCGCCATGTCGCGCACGGCAGACCGGGCCCGATAGGTGATGACGTTGGCCACCTGCGCCGCATGGTGCCGCCCGTAACGCTCGTACACGTACTGAATGACCTCTTCACGACGGTCGCTCTCGATGTCGAGGTCGATGTCGGGCGGGCCGTCGCGTTCGGTGGAGAGGAACCGTTCGAACAGCAACCCCAGCGACACGGCATCGGCCTTGGTGACGCCGAGGGCGTAGCAAGCGGCGCTATTGGCGGCGCTGCCACGACCCTGGCAGTAGATGTCGGCGCGGTTGCAGAACTCCACGATGTCCCACACCACCAGGAAGTAACCGGCGAACCCGAGGTGTTCGATGACCTCGAGTTCGTGGTCGATGGTGCGCCAGGCACGAGCCCGCAGCGACAGGTCTTCGTGCGCGGCGGGCCGGTCGCCGTAACGACGACGGCCACCGACTTCCACCAGTTGGCGCAGGTACTGCATTTCGGTGAGTGGGGTGCCGCTGGGGCCGTTCGGGCACGGGTACGGCGGCAGGTTCGGAGCCACCAGCGACAGGTCGAACGCGGCAGCGCGGCCCACCTCGGCCGCCAACTCCACCACCCCCGGGTAGCGAGCGAAGCGACGCAACTGCTCGCCACCGCTGCGCAGATGGGCGCTGGAGGCGGCGGGGAGCCACGGGTCGAGTTCGTCGAGGCTGCGGCGGGCCCGCACGGCGGCAACGGCGCTGGCCAGACGACGCTGGGCCGGCGTGGCGTAGTGCACATTGTTGGTGGCCACCACCCCCACGTCGTGCCGGGCCGCCAGTTCGGCCAGGGCGTCGTTGCGTACCGAGTCGAGCGGGTGGCCGTGGTCCCACAGTTCCACCAGCACGCGGTCGCGGCCGAACAACTCCATCAGCGTGCGGAGTTCGCGGCTCGCCGCCGATGGCCCGTCGGCCACCAACGCCTGGGGCACCGACCCTTTTCGGCACCCGGTGAGTACCCACCCGTGGCCACGCACGGCATCCGCGATGTCGAGCAACCCAAACTGCGGTACCCCCTTCTCGCCGGCCAGGTGACCGAGGCTCAGCGCGCGAGCCAGGCGGGCATAGCCAGTAGGGCCCTCAGCCAACACCACGAGGTGCTGTCCGTGGGGGTCGGGGGCGTGGGTGTCGGGCAGCATGCCCGTGCTGACCTGCTGTTGTGTGTCGGCCTCGGTGCGGGCACGACGCCCCTGCAGCCCGGCAGTGAGCGTGATCTCGGTACCGAACACGGTGGGCAGACCCACGGCTCGGGCCGCCTCAGCGAACCGCACGATGCCGTAGAAGCCGTTGTGATCCGTGAGGGCCAGGGCCTCCAACCCCAGGCGATCCGCTTCCTCCACCAGTTGCTCGGGGTGCGATGCCCCGTCGAGGAAGGAGAAGTTGCTGTGGCAGTGCAGTTCCGCATACGGCACCTGCACCGGGTCGGGACGCCAGTGCGGTTGCGTGCTGTCGGAGTCGGGTTCGTAGGGCTGTCGCTTGGGAGATGTCGGCCCCAGGGCGCGGTCATCCTTGCCGCGCTGCTGAGCGGAGGAACCGGACAGCAGTCGTTCGACCTCTGCCCATGGCATGCTCGGATTGTTGAACCCCATAAGAGGTTCGCGAACTTATCGAACAGATGTTCGATCAGCAAGAGGGAATATCAGGGCTTCCAGCGGTAGCGCACATCGGGGGCGCGCTCTTCGTTGCCGGCCCCCTCGGTGAACTCCTCGGCCGTGAACCCGTGACGCTCATAGAAGCGCCGGGCAGGGCCGTTGCACTGGAACGTCCACAGTTGCAGTCCGTCGGCACCACGCCGCTTGGCCACCTCGACGAACTGGTCGCCGAGGCCACGACCACACCACGACGGGTCGAGGTACAGGTGCTCCACCCACGAACCGTCGCGTTCGTGACCGAGCACCATCAGCCCGGCGATCACGCCATCCACCTCGGCCACCCACATGTCGGTGCGGCCCACGACCTCGTCGGCCATCCAACGCTTCACGTCGCGCTCGGCATGCACCACCGGCACATCTGGCAACCCGAACGCCCGCGACCGCAGGTACACGTGGGCGCACTCCCCCGCATCGGCGCCACGCACGGTGCGGATCTTGGGCGTGCCGGGCTGCAGTGCCCGCAGCACGCCCTCCAGGCCGGGCTCGGCCATGCCGATGGCCTGATGCCACTGGAACCACTGCACCTGCTGGCTCTCGCCTTCGGGCGGGGTGGGTGGCACCAGCGGCGAAGTGACCAGATAGCGCAGATCGAGGTGCGTGTGCTTGCGAGGACCCGGATGTACGTCGAGGTGCACCAGCTGCGGCTCGCCACCGGCGAACGCCACCGGCAGACCGGTCTCTTCGCTGGCTTCACGGAGCGAGCCGTCCCACGGCAGTTCGCCCGGCTCGATGTGGCCACCGGGCTGCAACCACAGGCCGAGTCGCTTGTGCTGGTGCAGCAGCACCCGGGTGCGATCCTCGCTGACCAGAATGGCCGAACCGGTCACGTGCACCGGGCTGGCGGTTTCCGAGAACGGGTCGACGAGCGTGTCGAACAGACGAAGGAAGTCGTCGACCGACTGGCGCTCGCGGGCATCCACCGGGCGACGGGCCGCGACGGCGGCGCGAAGGTCGTGACGGGTCTCGGGCATTCGTCCACCGTAGGCCGCGAACGTCACCGCGCCTCAGCGATGTCGCACGGGATCGTCAAAATCCGCGCTACAGGTCGCCCCGGAACGCGCCGATAGTGACGTTGAACGGTGTGATGGCGGCATCCCGGCCGCAATCAGGAGCACCTCTAGGCGGAAGTACTTCACCATGGAACCCGATGCACAACTTGCACCCCGAGTGCTGCTGGCTGTGGGCGACCCGATCCTTCGTCGAGTCGCTTCATCCGCACTGCGGTCTCGCGGATACTCCGTGAGCGCGACGACCGAGGAGGAGGCTGCACTCACCTTGGCCCGCTCGTTCTCACCCGATGTGGTGATGGTGGACCTCGATCTGCCCAGCCCCGAAGGCGGCATGCTGTTCGACACCATGCGTTCGCTCACCGATGCCTACATCGTGGGCATCGCAGCTCCCGACGCCGACAACGCCCGCATCCGCGCTCTGCGCGCCGGCGCCGACGACGTGGTGTCAGCCGATCTGAACCCCGACGAGCTCGCGGCACGATGCCAGGCGCTGCTGCGCCGCCCTCGCCAACTGCACGCTCGCTGGGACCCAATGCAGGCTTCGGTGATCAGCCTGGGTTGCCTCACCGTGGATGTGGGCCGCAAGGAGATCCGCGTGCACGATCGCGACGTGTCGGTGACCCGCATCGAGTTCGCACTGTTCGAACAGCTGTGCCGTCGACCGGCAGAGGTGTGCTCGCGCACCGAACTGCTGGAAGAGGTGTGGGGCCCGAACTGGGTGGGCGACACTCATGTGGTGGATGTGCACCTCAGTAACTTGCGCCGCAAGCTGCAGCAGCAGGCACCCGAGCTGCGCTTCATCCACACCGTGCGCGGCGTGGGGTTCCGGCTCAGCAACGATCTGCTGCGTGCAGCAGAGCACGAGCACGACCTGGTCACGGTCTGAGCCGATTCAGCAATACTCGGCGCTGAGCCACCACTGGCCGCGCTCCACCGACACCAAGAGCAAACGGCCCGACCGGGTGAGCACCTGGAACCGGGCCGTTCGCCGCGCCCGGGCAGGGTCCCACCAGCGTTCGTCGACGGGCCACGGGCCTGCCCAGCCCGCCACGTCGTGCGCACTGCCGTCGAGGTGCACGGTGACCGGTGCGGCGCTGACCGCGCCGCGCCCACTCACCCCGACCGGTCGCCCCGCAGCATCGAGTACTGCGATGGGTTGCCCCGGCGCGTGCACGACCGACGGCGATGGGGCAGGCAGGCGGCCCGGCCACGGTGCTGTTGGCACCGCCAGCCGTTCGCTGGGGTCGGACAGATCGGCCGTCGCCGCCGACACCCAGGTGTAGGTGTCGTGCGGCTGGCGGCCACCCTGCACGGCCGGCACCAGCACCTGCTGTTCACCCACCACCGCCACCAGACGCGCCACAGCCCGCACCGCCCAGTCATCGGCCTGTGTTCGACCACCCCACAGGCCGAGTTGCACGCCATCGTCGCTGCGCACCTCCACCGGGTCGAGCCGCAGCAGCGCCACGCCCGCGGTGAGATCGCCGCCCTGCGCCCATGCATCGAGTTGCCAGCGCACACGTTCCACCATTGCTGCAGAACTGAGCCCGGTGCTGCGGTACCACAGCCGTTCGCTGCGTTCGCCATGCTCGGTCTCGGCCACCACCTCCAGACGAGTGCAGACGCGTCCGTCGGCGGCCAGGGTGGTGACCAGTTCGTCGGCCAACTGCCGACCCACGAACACCAGCGCATCGCTGTGCAACACCGGCGGTTCGAACACCCGCTGCACCTGCATGCCCGACGGCGGGTCGTGGGTGCCGGGAAGACGATCATCGCCGCCGCCGGCCACACGATGGGCGAATGCCCCGAGTAGGCCGAACCGGGCGCTGACATCGGTGGCAGGTAGGGCCGCAAGCGCCCCGAGATGGTGCAGGCCGAGGCGATGCAGCAGGTGCACGAAATCGGACGGCACCCCGGCCACCTCGGTCAGCAACTGCACCGGCAGATCGTGCAGGAAGGTCGCGCCGCCTCCTGCTTCCACCACGAGCGGCGCACCCTGGCCAGCAGCACGACGGGCGGCGATGCCCGCAGCGAACCGACCGTCGGCCACACCGAGCCCGAGCGAGCCCACGGCATCGAGCGAATGCCCCACTGCGGCAGCAGCGGCATGGACGACCTTCGCTGCCATCGCCGTTTCGCCACCGAAGTAGCGGGCCGGACCGCGAGCCATGAAGGTGAGCGTGCCCGGTTCGGTGATCTCCACCCGCGGCACCATGGCACCCACGGCCTGCACCACCTGATCGAAGGCCCGAGCATCGCGAGCAGGATCGTGCTGCTCGATGCGCACGTGCGGGCAACGGGCCTGCGCCTCACGACGACGCTGACCCAGCGCCACCCCATCGGCGGCGGCCGCAACCGAGTGCGCCACCACGCGGTTCGAATGCACCACGGCCACCGGTTCATCAGCTCGGGCTCCGGCCACCGCCACCGGCCAGTGCGGGCACCAGAGCACCCCGAGACGCGGGACGTCGACCATGGTCAGCCCGTACGCCGCAGCGGCACCACCGGCGCCGTGGCGGGCGCGCCGACCGCACGGACCTGCCCATCGGCACCTGGCAGCCAGAACTCGGCTCGCCGGGCCTGCGGCACTCGCCGACCCGTGAGCGCGACCTCCGCCACCCTGCCCTGCGCCACGCCGTGACCATCACCGAGACCCAGCCACGTGGCTGAGGTGCACTCGAACCGCAGGTCGCCACCGAACACCGGTGCACCCACGGTGATGGCCACCGCACCGCGGGCTTGCAACCTGGCCATCAGACGACGCGCTGTACCCGCTCGCACCTGCTGCGCAGCCGGCCCGAGTAGCAGCACGTCGAACCCATCGATGCACGCCGCCAGGGCGTCTGCCCACAGGTCGTCGGAGCCCGGTTCGACGACCGACACCAGACGCTCGAGGACGACCCCCGCCTCTGCGGCGGCAGCCAACCCCAACGTCGCCATTCCGATCGCACCCACCCACGCCCCCTGCTGCGATGGGCCAGCAGCCAAGGCCAACGCCAGCGACACGGCGGCACCACCGGCGCAGGCCATCACGCTGCCGCGCTGCACGGCACCCTGGGGTACCAGCGACGAGAACACCGGCAGCAGGGGCAGTGTGCGTTCCTGGGCCGTGGTGCTGCTGCCCGCCCGAGTGACCAATCCCCTGCCCGCCAGGTCGGACAGATGCGTGGGATTCACGACACGGGCAGGCATGCCGCCACTGTATCGAACGTCTGTTCGGTAGTCCAGTGGCCGGTCAGGAGCCGGCGTTCGGCGTCGCCGCCACCCTCGACAACTGCGCAGAGAACGCAGTCGCCGATACCGCGAACTCCGTGGCACCGAGCGCCATGGCATGTTCGGCGTCGCGGATTGCGCCGCCACCAATGACCACCGGTACACCTGGCATCGCTGCCCGGAGCGCTGCACAGAGCGCCGCCGCATTGGCTTCGCTCTCGGCCGAACTCACCGACACTCCGATGGCGGCGAGATCGTCGATGTCCTCGGCGGCGAGGATGAACGACTCGATCGGCAGGTCGACACCCATGTCGGACACTTCCCAACCCTCGCCGCGCAGCAGATCAGCCAGCATGGCGATCGGCAGCGAGTGGCGCTCGCCCACCGGCGCACCGAGCAGCACGGTGCCGCGGCTGCGACCTCGCCGAGCGAAACGCGGGCCGAGCCGACCGATCAATCGCTGGGCAATGCCAGAGGCCCGATGCTCGACTGCGATGTCGAGTTCGCCGGCAACCCAGCGAGCCCCGATGCTGCGCATGGCGGGCGTGATGACGTCGAGATAGATGTCGTTGAGTTCGGCACCTGCCGCCAACGCAGCCTCCACGACACCCCAGGCGCCACGGGCGTCACCCGCCACCAAGCGGGCCTCCATACGTGCCGCCCACGGGGCGCGTCGCTTGGGTGTGCCCGGCTCGACGGGCGCTGCACCCGATCGGAACACTTCGAGGTCATCGGGCGACACCTGCCAGGTGCCGCCGACCTTCGTGGCGTGCAGCAACCCCAACCGCACATAGCGGTACGCCGTCATGTAGTGCACGCCGAGCAACTCGGCTGCCTCATGCAGGGTGAGGTCTGTGTCGCTCACAACCCGCACCGTAGGGTGCCCTCGTCAGGCCTGCGTAACTCAGCAAGCGGTTTCAGTAATGCTTGACCACCCACTGAAGGATGGTCACGGAGCGTCAGTGGATGTCAGTGGGTGGCTTTCCACTTGGCGAGCGCAGCCCGGCTGCGCTCCACCAGCACCGCCGGCACTCGCCGCAGGAACTCGGCCTCGGCCGGGCTGGTGCCCTCCGCCACTGCAGCGCCACCTTCGGCCGCCGCTTCCGGCACCATGTCGTCGAAGGTGGGCAACTCCATGCCCGGGAACCAGTACTGGTACAGCCCGCGAACGACGTCATCGAGCCCTTCGGACGTGTGGCCCTTGGCGATGTCGACCGTGATGATGTTGCCGAACACGTGCACACTCTGCACCCGGCCCGTATCGAGCAGACGACGTGCCAACACCGCAGCAGGGCGCGGCCCCGCGGCCTCGGCAGCCGAATGGAACACCTCGTGACCCATGCCGGTGAGATTCCGGTTGGCTTCGTAGCGCACGACCCCGGGGGTGCGACTCGGCTTTTCGACGACGGCGATCTGCTGACCCATGCAGCCAGCGTAGTAGGGGCACGGCCCGCGACGAAGCCCGACCGCTCACGTTGCCCCTACGATTCGCCCGTGATTACTCGCCACCCGGTCGACGGCACCACCTGGATCGACGTCGTCGACCCCACCAACGAGGAACTCGACGAGCTCGCCGCAGAGCACGGCCTAGCCGAACGCACCTTCGATGAAGGCCATCGCCGTGCCGCTCGACCCACCATGCAGCGCTTCCCCGACCACGTCTACATGGTGGCCTTCAGCGGCGAACTCGCCGAGATCGATATGTGGGCGGGTGACGGGTGGTTCGTCACCGTGCGCCGCCACGACGCCGACGGCAAGGAATGGCAACCCACCTCCGCGGTGGAACGCGCCCGCCGCTTGGCCTCCATCTCCTCGGGAATGATGATGGCCCTCGTGCTCGAGAACCTCGTGGATGGGTACTTCGACTCCACCGATGCGCTCGAGGACCAGTTGGAGGCCATCGAAGATCGCATCTTCGCCGACCCCAACGCCGAGGACCACGACCACGACAGCGCCCCGGTCGC
>CANHST010000056.1 GCA_947463235.1 Acidimicrobiaceae bacterium | reverse complement strand
TCTTCTTGGCTGCTGCCTTCTTGGCCGGAGCGGCCTTCTTGGCCGGAGCGGCCTTCTTGGCCGGAGCGGCCTTCTTGGCGGGGGCCGCCTTCTTGGCCGGAGCGGCCTTCTTGGCGGGGGCCGCCTTCTTGGCCGGAGCGGCCTTCTTGGCGGGGGCCGCCTTCTTGGCCGGAGCGGCCTTCTTGGCCGGAGCGGCCTTCTTGGCGGGGGCCGCCTTCTTGGCCGGAGCGGCCTTCTTGGCGGGGGCCGCCTTCTTCGCCGGAGCTGCCTTCTTGGCCGGAGCCTTCTTCGCTGCCACTTGGTATTCCTTCCTGGTTGTTATTGGGGTTGAGGTTGCTTACTTCTTCTTCTTGGTGTTGAGCGCAGCCTTCAGCGTGGAGCTGGAGGTGAACTTCATGCGGGTCGAAGCCGCGATCTTCACTTCCGCACCCGTCTGCGGGTTGCGGCCAGTGCGGGCCTTCGACTGCGACGTGCTGAACGAGCCGAAGCCCGGCCACGCGACCTTGTCGCCCTTCTTGGCGCTTGCAGTGACGATGTCGAAGAACGCACCGAGCGTCTTCTCGGCGTCGGCCTTGGTGACATCGGCCGACTTGGCCACTGCGTCGATCAGCTCTGCTTTGGTCATTTGGGTTGATACCTCCGGGTATCGGATTCGGTTGCGTAACTGATGTGTTACGCCCGCGTATCGAACCTGTTTCGCGCGACAAATACAAGCATTCTCGTTGTTGCAAATGCAATGAGTGTCCAACGGCACGCGCGCGCGAGAAGCGCCGATGTCGAGCGCGTGAACACTTCTCATCCATCCACCGCGCGCCGGTGCGTCTGCGCTACAACTGGCCATGTTCACCCACACCTGAACAGGAGTCGACTTGACCGACCTCGCCATCACCCGAGCAGATCTCGATCCGCTGAAGGGAGGTGTTCGCACGAGAGTGGTCCTCGACACGTCGGTGTTGGTAGGTGATCCCGGTTGTCTCGACGGTTTTGCAGGATGCGACGTCGTGATTCCCTTCACGGTGATCGAAGAACTCGACAGCTTGAAGACCCGCCCCGACGATGTCGGCCGAGCAGCGCGCACCGCACTCCGCACCATCGAGGAACACCGCATTCGTGCAGGCGGTTCGCTCGCTACGCCATTCAGCATCGGCGACCCCGGGGCAGATGGCACGCTGCAGGTGGAGATCAACGGGGTGCAAAAGCACATCCTGATCGAACACGGCCTCGACCCCGCCGTGCCCGACAATCGAATCATCGGCGCAGCACTGGGCCAGGCCATGCACGCACCGACACGCATGGTCTCCAACGACGCTGCACTGAGGATCAAAGCAGCGCACCTCGGGCTCGAGGCAACAGAGCATCATCCCGCCGGGCGGCGCGCTGCCACTCGCAACGCGGGCTGGATGACGTTGGAGTCCGACCACGCGACGATCGACACGCTGTACACCGCCGGGGCGGTCGCCGCGAGCGAGTTCCCTCTTGCCAAGGATCTCCACGAGAACGGATTCGCCGCACTGCGCGCCGGGTCGCAGTCCGCGTTGGTCCGACGAGTCGACGACGAACTCCGACTCCTCCCCCACAACGCACCCGAGGCGTGGGGCCTGCGTTCACGTTCGAAGGAACAACGGTTCGCACTCGAGTTGCTCCTCGACCCCGACGTCAGCGTCGTGGCGCTCGACGGACGAGCCGGCACCGGCAAGACGCTGCTCGCCATCGCCGCCGGCCTCGAACAGGTGGTGGAGCAACGACAGTACGAACGGCTGGCCGTCTATCGGCCGCTGGTTCCCGTTGGTCGCGCCGATGTCGGGTTCCTCCCGGGTGGTCTCGACGAGAAGCTCGATCCGTGGATGTCGGCGATCCACGATGCGATCGTCGCGCTCACCGATCAGCGCAGCGCGCACGATGCCCACCGACTCGTCGACGAACTCGTTGGCCGCAACCAACTGTCGCTGGAGTCCGTCACCTTCCTACGAGGCCGCAGCCTGCACCGCCAGATCGTCGTTGTGGACGAAGCGCAGAACCTCGAGCCGACGACCTTGAAGACCGTGCTGACGCGTATCGGTGAAGGAACCAAGGTGGTCTTCACCGGCGACACGAGCCAGATCGATGCGCCGTACCTGGGCGAGTCCAACAACGCACTGGCCGTACTGATCCAAGCGTTCGCAGGCCAGGCGTGCTTCGGCCACGTCACGCTGACTGCGTGCGAGCGGAGCTCCGTCGCGAGCCTCGCTGCAGAGCTCCTCTGACCCGTCAGGCATTTAGCACCAAAACTTCTTGACATTGCATCCGTGGTGAATATGATGACGTTGCGGTTTAGTGCTAAACCCAATCGCCACCGACGCTTCACTACGGAGGACCTCACATGGCTGCAGTGCACACGCTCTCGCTCGTTCCCGCTCCGGCAACGGATGGCAATTGGATGGACGACGCGAACTGCAAGGGCAACACCGCCCTGTTCTTCCCTCCCAAGGCCGAGCGTCCCCAGGCCCGAGAGCGGCGGGAAGCCAAGGCTCGTCGCCTTTGCATGTCGTGCACCGTGCTCGTCGAGTGCCGCAGCTTTGCTCGCGACAACCACGAGTACGGCTTCTGGGCGGGCGAGAGCGAAGAAGACCGTCACCTCGCCGGCTACACGGTCTCCGCGCCGATCGGCGTGCGCGCTCGCAGCAACGCAGGCTGACCCAGCCAGCGAACTGACTACGGTGGCGTCATGCCCGCTGCCATCGTCGAGTCCTTCATCAGTGCGATCGAGCACCACGACCTCGAGTTCGCGCTCACGCACCTGTCGGAGGATTGCGAGTACGACAACGTGCCGATGGGGAGTGTGAATGGGCGAGATGCGGTGCGTGCCACCCTTGCGCCGTTTCTCGGAATGTTCGACGCCATCGAATGGGTGACCACGCATCAAGTGGCATCCGGCACCGCCGCTGACGGCGTGGTGATGAACGAGCGCCTGGATCGCTTTCGCAGCGGAGAGCGTTCGCTGGAACTTCCCGTGGCCGGCTTGTTCGTGGTGCGCGACGGCCACATCACGCTCTGGCGCGACTACTTCGACAAGGAAACCCTGCTCGTAGCCATGGCCGCGCTCGGCTGAGCTGTCACACCCCTGTCGTAGGGTGAGCACCATGTCCAGTCCAGTGAGTTCCGAGCGGTTCGCCGTGGTGGATGTGGAGACGTCCGGCCTCTCCGCCGAGCGACATCACGTTCTCCAGGTCGGCGTGGTCGTGGTCGACGGCGATGGCGTGGTGCTCGACCGGTACAGCAGCCTCATCGCCCCTCGATCTCGTTGGTTCTTTCGAGTTGGCCCCACCAAGATCCACGGCATCCACCGGCGCGATGCTCGCCGCGCACCCAGCGGCACCGCAGTGCTCACCGAACTCGCGCGCCGCATGGAGGGTGCCCGGTTCGTGGCCCACAACGCCCCGTTCGACCTCTCGTTTCTCCGCAAAGCGTCGCAGGAGCATGGCGTTCCACTGCCGGTGAACCATCCGTTGTGCACCCTGCGCATGTCCAGAGCGCTCGACCCTCAGCGCACGATGAGCCACCGCCTCACCGATCTGTGCACTCGTTACGGCGTGCAGTTGCTACGACCTCACGACGCGCTGGCCGATGCCGACGCCACCGCGGCCATCCTGCCCCATCTCCTGCGGGCGCACGGCGTGAGCACCGTGGATCAGTTGGCGTCGCTGCCGCCGGTGTCGTAGCGCGCCAGCAGGGCCGCAGCGGCCTGCGCCCCGAGCCCCTGCCACTGCGCAGGTTCCAGCACACGTGCGGTGGGACCGAGCCGCAGCAGAAGCTCCTGCAGCCAACTCGGATCGGTGACCGTGAGTTCCACCTCCGTGAAATCGCCACGCTGCGCGATCGACCGAGTCGGGTAGCGCTCGATCACCCAGCCTGCTGCAGGCAGCAACTCCAGCCGGACCACCGGCAGATCTGCGTGCTCGAACCAGCCTTCGCTGTCAGGCGCCTCCACGTGCCGAGGTTCGTCGACCACACCGGTGCGCTCCCAGGACTCGATTCGGTCGATTCGGAACGTGCGGTCCTCGCCGCTGCGATGGTCGTCGGCAATCACGTACCAGCGGCCACGATCCAGGAAGACGCGACGAGGAGTGATCTCACGCTCGCTGGGAGCTTCGTCGGTGGCCGACCAGTACGAGATGCGAAGCCGTGCATTGTCGGCTGCTGCGGCGGTGACGTCCTCGGTGGCAGGTGCTTGCGGTTGCTCAACCACCACGACATCCCCGAGCGCCGCAGCGAGCTTCTCCAGTGCCCTGGCGAGTGCGCCCTCGCCATCGGCGCCGGGAAGCTGCATCGCCACACGCGCCGCAGCGAGCAGAGCGAAACCCTCCGGGGCGGTGAGGCGAAGCGGCTTGGTGAACACGCGAGGAATGCCGGTGGACACGACGCCCTCATCGATCCAGACGTCGATCAACTCATCGAGATACGGCGGCAGACCACACATCGACACCAACTCGATGTCCTTCACCAACTGTTCCTCGGTGAGTCCGAAGCGTTGTGCCATCTCATCGAGCGGTGCCTCGCCGCGCTCCATCAGCCACGGCAACATCACCAGCAGTCGGCGCAGGCGCTCGACGGTGGGGCGGGGGCCACGGCGAACCGTCATCGCGCACCTGCCATCTCACGGAGCCAGGCCACGACGGCCGCACGCACCTCTGGAGGGCTCACCACTTCTGCGTGCTCGCCGAGGCCGAACAACCACGAGCGGAAGGCGTCGAGGTTCGCGCACGGCACCTCGACGTCGATTGCACCATCATCGTGCCGCTGCACCACGGCCTGCTCGCCCACTCGTGCCTCAACCCACCGGGCTCGAGCCACGTCGATGCGCACGACGGCTCGTTGCGAGGGTTCATCGCCGAGCAACTTCGGGTCGGCGGGAAATGCCGCTCTGACATCGAAACCCACCGGACGCTCGAACGCTCCGGGCTCGCCGGTGGTGACGGCACCCTCGATGCGATCCACGCGATAGGTGCGTACCGTGCCATGCCCGAGATCGTGACCGATCGCGTACCACGCACCATCCCGAAGTAGCACCGAATAGGGCTGCAGCGTGCGGCGGAGACCTCGATATACGAAATCGGCTTCCGCACGCAGTGCCGCCGCTTCGCGCAAGGCAGGCAACATCGGATCGTCGGGCACGTTGGCCACCACAGTGGTACTCACCGGCCCGTCGGCGCCCAGTTTGAGGAGGCCCATGTCGCCCTCACTCAGTCGCGCCGCTGCCACGGCCATCTGGAGTGCATGGGTTTCGTCAGCGCTGAGATCGAGGTCGGCAAGCTCGTAGCGTCGACGGTCGATCCGGTAGGCGGTCTTGCCGGCATCGGCCCCCGACAGCACCTCATGTTCGATGGGCACACCGATCTCGCGCAGCATTGCCTTGTCGCGTTCGAACGCACCCCGCAGTGCGGCGTCGCCAGATGGGTACTGCCCGCGCAGTTCGTTGGCGATCCGTTCGAGGGTGAGCGGAGCGCGAGTCTCCAGCAGCAATGCCACCAGGTTCGTGATGCGTTCCAGCGCGTCGGCCATGCCCCCGAGTCTGCCGTAACGAAGGCACACCGCGGACACATCCTCTGAGGCAATACCCTGCAGGGGTGCCCTCGCTCGATCGACTCCCCCGGCCCGCCGACAAACGTCTGGCCGTGCGCATCACACCCGATGCCCTTCGACACGTGCGAGCAGGACATCCGTGGGTCTACGACCAGGGCGTCACCTCGGTGAGCCACGACGGCGCTCCGGGCGATCTCGCCGTGATCTTCGATGATGACCGCAAGTTCGCCGCTATCGCGTTGTGGGACCCCACCAGCCCGATTCGGCTGAAGGTGCTGCATCGCGGACGCCCCACCACCATCGACCGGGCGTTCTGGATGGAACGCTTGTCCGCTGCGCTCGAGCGCAGGTCTCCCCTGGTGGCACGGGGCGACACCACCGGCTACCGCTGTGTGCACGGCGAGAACGACGGAATGCCCGGTTTCGTGCTGGATCGGTACGACCGCACCCTGGTCCTGAAGCTCTACTCGGGCGCCTGGATTCCCCACCTGGCCACCATCGTCCCCGTCCTCGACGACATGTTCCACCCGGATGCACTGGTACTGCGCCTGGCGCGCAACATTCCCGAGTCGGCGCTGCACGGCCTCGAGGAAGGCGACGCGCTCATCGGCGTCAGCCCGTCGGATCCTGTGCTGTTTCAGGAGTGCGGGCTCACGTTCGAAGCCGATGTGGTCCACGGCCAGAAGACGGGATACTTCCTCGATCAGCGCGACAACCGGCAGTTCGTCGGGTCGATGAGCGAGGGCGCATCCGTGCTCGACCTGTTCGCCAGCACCGGCGGCTTCACGGTGCATTCCGCAGCAGGCGGCGCGAAGGACATCACCGCGGTGGACCTCAGTGAACCAACCCTGGCTGCAGCCGCGCGCAACCTGGGCCACAACGCGCACCTTCCGGCCGTAGCGGCGTGCACCTACAAACCCGTGGTGGCTGACGCATTCCGCGAGATGGACCGCATGGTGCAACAGGGCCGCAAGTTCGACATCGTGGTCATCGACCCGCCGTCGTTCGCTCAACGCCAAACTGAAGTGGCCAGGGCCATGTCGGCGTACGCCAAGCTCACCGACCTCGGTGTTCGATTGGTTCGCCGAGGCGGACTGTTCGTGCAGTGCTCGTGCAGCAGTCGCGTCACCGCCGACGACTTCCACGTGGGCGTGACCCACGCGGCGGCGCAGGCTGGCCGACCGCTGGAAATCGTGCGTCGCACGGGGCACGCCATCGACCACCCCATCGGCTTCACCGAGGGCGCCTACCTGAAGGCAGTGTTCGGTCGAGTCATCTGACGCGGTTCGCTCGATACCAGCGAATCAGCGCATTGGTGCCGCTGTCGTGCGCCGGTTCGACATCGGCGACCAATTCAGGCGTGATGCGGTTGGCCAATGCCTTCCCAAGCTCCACGCCCCACTGGTCGAAGCTGTTCACGCCCCACACCGCGCCCTGCACGAACACGATGTGCTCGTACAGAGCAATCAGTTCGCCGAGCACTTTGGGCGTGAGCCGCTCGGCCAGCACCGTGGTGCTCGGCCGGTTACCGGGGAACACTCGATGCGCCTGTTGGTGCGGCGGAATGCCCTCCGCCACCACTTCGTCCAGCGTCTTGCCGAAGGCCAGCGCTTCACCCTGGGCGAAGAGGTTCGCCATCAAGAGGTCGTGCTGCGCATGGAACGGGTGATTCGGGCGGGCAAAACCGATGAAGTCGACCGGCACCAACCTGGTTCCCTGGTGCAGTAGTTGGTAGAAGGCATGCTGGCCGTTGGTGCCGGGTTCCCCCCACACGATGGGGCCGGTACTCGTGGCCACGGCACCACCGTCGAGCCGCACACTCTTGCCGTTGCTCTCCATGTCGAGTTGCTGCAGGTACGCCGGGAAGCGGCGCAGTTCGTGGGCGTACGGCAGCACCGCCTTCGTCGCTGCGCCGAGCACGTTGTGGTACCAGACACCCAGCATGCCCATCAGCACCGGCACGTTCGTCTCGAACGGAGCGGTGCGGAAATGCTGGTCGATCGCATGGAAGCCGGAGAGGAAGTCGCTGAAACCATCGGCGCCGATGGAGATCATCAGGCTGAGACCGATCGCCGAGTCGACCGAATAACGACCGCCAACCCAGTCCCAGAAACCGAACATGTTCGCCGTGTCGATTCCGAACTCGGCCACCTTCTGGGCGTTGGTACTCACGGCCACGAAGTGCTGAGCCACCGCCTCCACACCCAACGCTGCGACCAGCCAGTCGCGAGCAGCGCTGGCGTTGGTGATGGTCTCGATCGTGGTGAACGTCTTCGAACTCACGACGACCAAGGTGGTGGCAGGGTCGAGGTCGGCCAGGTTCGTGTGGATGTCGGCCCCGTCCACATTGCTGACGAATCGACACTCGAGACCGGGTTGACCGAATGCGGCCGTGGCGAGGTACGCCATTGCCGGCCCGAGGTCGCTGCCACCGATGCCGATGTTCACCACGGTGCGGATGCGTTGCCCGGTGGCACCGGTCCAGTGGCCGTTGCGAACTCGGCCGGCGAACACCGCCATACGCGCCAGCACCTCGTGCACGTCGGCCACCACATCGCGACCTTCCACCATCACCTGCGCGCCTGCGGGAGCGCGCAACGCCGTATGCAGCACTGCGCGGTCCTCGGTGGTGTTGATGCGATCACCCGCGAACATCGCGTCGCGGCGCTCGGCCACCCCAGCGGCTCGAGCGACGGCCATCAGCGCCGCCATCACATCGTCGTCGACGAGGTGCTTCGACCAGTCGACGCGCAGGTCTGCAGCGAACGACACGTACCGCTCCGCCCTCTCCGGGTCGTCGGCGAACAACTGACGGAGCGGAGCCGGACGTTCGACGGCCTGAAGGGCAGCCCATTCTTGGGTGGCGGTGATGTCCATCGCCGCCGACGCTACCTACCCATGCCGGGCAGGCGCGCCGCTGCTGCCCGATCGACCACCACCACGGTGTCGGACGCGCGCACGCGATGGATCGGCAGCGAGTCGTTACCGAGCAGCCATCCCTCCAGCGGAGCCGCCTTGCCGGCGCCTGCGGCAAGCACCAATCGATAGCGAGCAGCGTTCACCACCGGCGGCGTGAGCGTCATGCGCACGTACCCGCGGTACTCGCGACTCAACGCAACTGGCTCGTCGGAATCCGCCACCGGATCGCCAGGTGGCCATGAGGCTGTATGTCCGTCATCGCCGATGCCGAGATGCACGATGTCGAAGCGGCCCGGCAGCGACCGGCCGTAGCGGGCGGCGGCGGCGCGGAGATCGTGATCGTTCACCGGCATCGGTTCCCGCAGCGCACCGGCCGGGAACAGCGCCAGCAGTCCAGCGTTGCGTGCAGGGTCGCCATCAGGCGCAACCCGCTCGTCCACCTGGAACACCGTGATGCAGTCCCAGGGCAGGTCCATCGTCGCCAACTCGGCGAACATCGATGCCGGCGTGGTGCCTCCGCTCACTGCGATCGAGGCACTCCCCCGTCGACGCACGGCGCCGCGCAGATGATGTGCGGCCCAACTGGCGGCCTCGGCAGCCGCACCGGCGGCATCGTCGAGCACACGGAGATCCATCGCAGCAGCCTGCCAGGTCAGAGCGAACGGAGGAAGTCCACCACCGGTGGCGTGAAGGCGTCATTGCGATCGCCCGCCACCATGTGATGCGCGTCCTGCACGTCGACGTACTCGGCATGGGGAACGAGTTCGAGGAACTCGCGCACGGTGTCCTCGCTCACCACGTCGCTCATCCGACCACGCACCAGCAGCACCGGCAGCGCCAGTCGCCGGGCGTGCTCGAGGAACAGTTCGGTCTGGGCGGTGGTCCGTGGGCGACGGTCCCCGCTCATGAACGCAGGGTCCCAGTGCCAGCGGTAGCGGCCGTCGTCGCCGAGACGAAGATTGCGAGCCAGTCCGCTCTGGTTCTTCGGGCGGGGCCGGTGCGGCATGTAGGCGGCCACCGCGTCGGCCGCCTCATCGATGGAGGCAAACCCTTCCGGGTTGCCGGTCATGAAGTCGATGATGCGCTGTACCCCGGCGACCTCCGACTTGTGGGCGATGTCGACCAGTACGAGGGCGCTCGACGCGGGCGGCAGGCCTTCTTCCGCACGAGTGGCCTCGGTCCACATGCCGGCGATGCCGCCCATCGAAGCACCGACGAGCGCCGGTCGGTGTAACGCAGCGCACCACGCTTCGGTGTCCTCGCGAAATGCGGCCATGCCGTAATCGCCTGTGGGGTCCCACTCGCTTTCGCCGTGGCCGCGGAGGTCCGCGCTGACGGCGTAGAACCCCTCAGCTGCGAGGGCCGCTGCAGTGCCGCCCCAGCTGTGACGGGTCTGCCCGCCGCCGTGCAGCAACAGCACGGCGGGCGAGGCAGCGTCTCCGTAGGCATCGGCGACCAGGCGAACGCCGCCTGCGCCGATGCAGTGAATGGTGGTGTGTGGTACCCGGCTCGTCACTTGGGTGGCATACGAATGCCGCCGTCGACGCGAATGGTCTCGGCGTTCATGTAGCTGTTGGTGACGCACTCGACCACCATCGATGCCAGTTCGCTCTGGAAGCCGAGACGCTGCGGGAAGAGCACGCCCTTCTGCAGGTTGGCCTTGAAGAGCTCACTGTTCTCACCCTCGCCGTAGATCGGCGTGTCGATGAGGCCCGGGGCCACCGTGTTCACGCGCACGCCGACGGCAGCAAGGTCGCGAGCGATCGGCAGGGTCATGCCGACCACGCCGCCCTTCGATGCCGAGTAGCTGGCCTGGCCGATCTGCCCGTCGAACGCCGCCACCGAGGCGATGTTCACGATGGCGCCGCGCTCGCCGTACTCCAGCGGCTCGGTGGTGCTCATCGCCGTGGCGCAGATGCGGATGCAGTCGAAGCTGCCCACGAGGTTGATGGCGATGACCTTCTTGAACGCATCGAGGTTGGCGGCCGAGTCGTACGAGCCGTCCTTGCCCACGGTGCGCTGTGCCCAGCCGATGCCGGCCGAGTTCACGAGCACGCGGAGCGGGCCCATGCTCTTTGCCATCTCCACGGCGTTCTTGATGTCGTCGGTGTTGGTGACATCGACCGCGCAGAACGCGCCGCCGATCTCGTCGGCCAGGGCTGAGCCCTTTTCCTGCTGATGCGGCAGGTCGGCGACGACCACCTTGGCACCCTTCGATGCCAGAAGACGTGCGGAAGCTGCCCCGATGCCCGAGGCGCCGCCGGTGACGATTGCGCTCACTCCATTGATGTCCATGGCACGCGACCCTAGGCGGACGCACAGGGCGAAGCCCAAGCGGAGGGGCGGCTACGGTTCCGCGCCATGCCCGGTCCCCTTTCTGGATTCACCGTCATCGAGGCTTGCCAGATGGTTGCCGGCCCGATGGCCGCAATGCTGTGCGCCGACCTCGGCGCCGAAGTCGTGAAGGTGGAGCAGCCCAAGGGTGGCGACCGGATGCGCCTGCTCGGCCACCGTGTGGGCAGCGTCGGGGCCCTGTGGGCGGGAGTCAACCGCGGTAAGCGCAGCCTGGTCATCGACCTGCAACGCACCGAAGGTCGCGACGTGCTCATCGACCTGGTCGGCACCGCAGATGTGTTCATTCAGAACTTTCGGCCGGGTGTCGCCGAGCGTCTCGGGATCGACGAGACCTCGCTCCGCCAGCGCAATCCCGGCCTGATCTACGTCTCGGTGAGCGGTTTCGGCGACACCGGGCCGTACATCGACCAGAAGAGCTACGACTACGTGATTCAGATGCTGTCCGGCATGGCCGCGCTGCAGGGTGGCGACGGCACGCCCGAACTGATTCGCAACATCGTCATCGATAAGACCACAGCCATGACCGCCGCACAGTCGATCCTTGCCGCGCTCCTCGCTCGCGAGCGTGGAGCCGGCGGTCAACACGTGCGCCTCTCGATGATCGACAGCGCACTCGCATTTCTGTGGCCCGACGGGATGATGCAGCACACGCTGCTGGCCGACGACGGACGCGTCACCGCCGGTCCCCACATGTCGGACGGCTACGTGGTGCGGCCAACGCTCGACAGTTACCTGGCCATGATTGCCACGTCGAACTCGCAGTTCCCCGGCCTGTGTGCGGCGCTCGGCAAGAACGAGTGGCTCACCGACGAACGCTTCGCCACGCTCGCCGACCGCGAGGCGAACGCCGACGCGTTGTCCGACCTGATCACCACCGAGGTGGCCCGGCATTCCGGCCACGAGTTGGTGGAGAAGTTGCACTCGCACGATGTGCCCTGCGCGCTTTCCAACCCTCTCCATGCCGTGCACCTCGATCCGCAGGTGCAGCACAACGAGATTCTGGTGGAACACGAGCGACCGTGGTTGGGCCCGGTACGCGAGCCGAAGCCGCCGGCGCGCTTCTCTGTCACCCCCACCGCGCTGGGGCGGCATGCTCCGAAACTCGACGAGCACACCGACGAGATTCTCGCCGAGCTCGGCCACGGCCCGGAGTCCATCGCTGCGCTCCGCGCCACCGGCGCCGTCGGCCCCCGTCGCTGACCCACCGCGGGTCAGAACTCGAAGAGACGGTCCTGCACCGGCGGATCAGGCGTCTCGTCGCGGTCGGCCGCGAACGGCCCGTTGGCCGCAGCGACCGCCAGACGATCGACGAGATCGTTCATCGGGTTGCCGGAGTGTCCCTTCACCCAACGGAACGATGGCTTGCGCTCCAGCACCAACTCGATGAGCGGCTTCCATATGTCGGTATTGGCGACCGGTTCCTTCTTGGAGTTCTTCCAGCCGTTCGCCTGCCACTTCACGTACCAGCGGTCGCGGAAGCAGTGCACCACATAGGTGGAGTCGCTGACGATGGTGATTGCGTCGCCCTCCACCGTGCGCAACGCCTCCAGCACGGCGGTCATCTCCATGCGCTGGTTGGTGGTGTGCGCAGCGCCACCGCTGCCATGCACCACCCCCTCGGGGGCGATAGCCCACGCCCAGCCACCGGGGCCGGGGTTCCCCTGACACGCTCCATCGGTGAACACCTCGATCACGACAGCGCCGCCTGCACGAGTGCCTGACCCAGGAACTGCTCGGCGATCTGCGTAGCGACTTCGGTGGTCCAGTGCACGCTGTCGGGTCGAGCCGCCGGGTCGGTGGCGAACGGCTGGGCACTCACCCAGCCAGCGAGGTCGATCACCTTCACCGCCGGCCCACCGGCCGCAATCGCATCGATGACGCCGTGCAACGCCTCGTGCCGCGCCGCATCAGCCTGCTGATCGACCGCGGCCGAGACGGTGAGGGTGCGCAGCGGCACCGGTTCCTTCAACCATGCAATGCGAGGCACACCCATGGCCACCATGTCGGCGGTGAGTTGGCCGAGCGATTCCTGCATGGCATCGGCCAGCGCAGGGTCGGTGGGTGAGAGCACAGGGCCATCCTTGGTGAGTTGTCGATCGAGCACGTCCCACACCGTGGTGAGGACCATCACGAGATCCGGGTGCAGTTGAGCGATCTTCTCGGGAATCACATCGCGCACGTAGGGGCCGCACGTGGCGTCGACATCGCGGAATCCGAACGCCAAGTCCTGGTAGCCCGGGAGGAACAGACCGCAGCCGGCGCCCGTCACCAACTCGACCTGCGCCATCTCCGGGTGTGCCGCCGCCCACGCCACCACACCGGCGCCAGTGGCCTCGGCCGTGGAGTCGCCCACCACCACGATTCGGATCGGGCGCGGCGGCACCACGGTGGAAGTGGTGGTGGATGCCGGCACCGTCGTGGTAGCGAGCACGGTGGCCGGAGACGTAGCCACGGTCGGCACCACCGTGGACGGCGGCGCAGTGACCAACGGGGCCACCGACCCGGTGTCGATGCTCGCGGCCGCGGCTTGGTCGGTGTTCACGCCGTAGAACTTGGTGGCGTTCGGCACCAACAGCACCATCGCCGCCACCGCTGCGGAAGCAGCCAACGCGCCCACCAACGTGCGGCGCGGTACGAGCCAATCGCTGCTGCGAACGGGCCGTTCGATCGCGTAATACGACGCCAGCGAGATGGCCAGCGTGATGCTCCACTTCAACGCCAGATCCACAGCCGCGGGCAGATCCCACGCCTGTCGATCGATCAGCACGTACACCGGCCAGTGGAAGAGATAGACGCCGTAACTGATGCGCCCAAGCGCCACCAGTGGCTTCGCCGAGAGCAGTCGACGTGCCGAACCCTCGGCCTGAAGGCCGTAGATCGTGACCGCGCTCACTGCACCGACCAGGGGCAGCGCTCCCTGGTAGGCCGGGCCATGGCCGTCCGGGAACAGCACACATGCAACCAGCAGCACCGTCAGCCCTACTGGTGCAGCGATGGCCGCCCGCCGAGGCACTTCGCGGCCCGACACGATGCACGCAACCAGCGCACCGAAGAGAATCTCGCTGATGCGTGCGGGCGTCGCCCAGTAGGCCGCGTCCGGACCCCACACCCGGGCGATCACAGGAGCGGCGAGCGATGCCAAGAGCACCAACACCAAGAGCACTCGCGTGGGGCTGAACTGCCGCCGACGACACCACCACATGATGCCGAGGAATGCCAGCGGCCACAGCCAGTAGAACTGTTCCTCGATGGCCAGCGACCAGTAATGGTCGAGCGGCCGACGCAGGCCGGCCTGCGCAGCCGTGAGATCGGCGTAACTCTCGCCGCTGGCGAGCTTCACCCAGTTGAAGACCTGCAACAACGCGCCGAGCACGTCGCGACGGAGCTTGGTGATGCCATCCCACGCGCCGAAGGCGGCAAGCGCACACACGACAGCCAGGCAGGTGAGGCTGGCCGGGAGCAGTCGCCGCGCGCGCCGGGTGTAGAACGCAGATGCCTGCACCGAGCCAGTGTTGCGATGCTCCGTGAGCAGGAGCGACGTGATGAGGAAGCCGGACAGTGTGAAGAACACCGAGACACCCAGGTAACCGCCGCTCATCCAACCGAAACCGGCGTGGAAGAGCAGCACGGCCAGCACGGCGAGCGCCCGCACACCATCAAGCGCTGGTTGATAGGCGATCGTCCGGCGACTCATCGAGGCGATGGTAGGGCGCAACAGCGCTGCGCGGCGGTTCAGTCGACGCGGCGGCCGCTCTTCCAGCGTGTGAGAGACTCGCATCGATGCGTGTTCGGCCTCTGCTCCTCGCCGTTGGCGCCCTGCTGACCGCATCGGTCTCGGTGGGGTCCACGACTGCGATCGCCCACGCGGCGCCCGCTGGTTGCAATGCGCGCGCCGACGGCATCGTGCTCACGTGCGATCAGTCAATCGCTGCAGTCGGCCCGCGCGGATCGATCGGTCTGGTCGGCGACTCGGTGCTGCTCGGGTCGAACGATGGAATGAGCAACCCCGGGTTGCCCACGTTGCTGAAGGCGGCCGGTTGGGGCCCTATCCGCATGACGACCACCCTCGGTATGCGCGTTCGCAACAACACCAATCAGAACGCATCCGCATACCACGTCATCTCGCGCTGGAAGACCGCAGGATTCAATCCTTCCGTGATTGCAGTGAACGTCGGCGGCAACCACATCGGCGACTGCACCCCCGCCACCGCGTCGGTGTGTAGAGCACTGATCGATGCACTCCTCGATCAGATCGCCACGTTGTACCCCGCCGCCACCGTGTGGTGGGCGAAGACACTGCACGAGACGTACGGCAAGGGAACCGGGTTCAGCGCCGGCATGTTGGGGTGGAACGCGGCACTCGACCAAGCCGCCGCTCAACGTCCGCGACTCGTGGTCTGGGACTGGCCGGCCGCAGTCAGCACCGCACAACCCCCCATCGTGCTCGATGGCTACAGCGTGCATCCCGTGTCGGGCGCAGAGTACGTGAAGCGCAGCACACTCATCGTTGCCGACCTGGCGCTCAGGATGCCGTCCCACTACGTGGGTCCACGAGTCGCGCTGCCTACGGCAGGGCCGCGATTACTCGAGTACACGCCATCCGCTGCGCCGACTCGCGTGTACTCGACCATCCCCGTCGATGTGCCTCAGTTGGCTGCAGGCTCCGTGAAGGATCTCGATCTGTCGACCAACCCCGGTATTCCGTCGGATGCCGAGGGCGGCGCCTTCACCCTCACCGTGTCAGGAGCCGCCTCCAGTGGCTCGTTACGGGTGTCGCCGTGCGGCTCCAACGCCCCGGTGTCCAGCATCCGCTTCGCCGCCAACCAGCGCGTAAGCGCACAGGTGATCGTTCGGTTCGCCCCACTGCGTCACGTGTGCATCGTGGCAACCAAGAACGTGGACGTGGAGTTGTGGAGCCAGGGCACCTTCGCTCCCGACTCCTCCTCGGGACAACGGCTCACACCGATGGCGACACCCACACGAACCGTCACCGCTGTCACCACCGTGCCGGCGAGCGGATCGGTGGAGCTTTCCCTGCCGCTTCCGTTCACCGCTGATGGCGCGGCATTGAACGTCACCGTGATCGCACCCACCGGCAGGGGCAACCTCACGCTCCACCGGTGCGACCAGGCGCCGACCCTCGCGATGCATGTCGCCTTCGCTGCCGGTGCCACCACGAGCGCCGCGGCGTTCGCACCCACCAGCGCGCCAACATCGCGCCGAGTCTGCGCTCGCGTTCGCATGGCTGCGGGCACCAGTTTCGCCATCGAGTCCGATGTCACCGGCTTGTTCCGAACGAACGACACCGGCGCCCGGTTCCGCCCCGCCCTCGTTGCCAAGCGACTCCTCGACACGTCGCCGGCCACCAGGACCGGGGGTTGGTACGGGCGCCAGATCGCGGGCCAACGGCTCGATCTGCCCGCCGCGCCGGCTGGTGCAGTGGCCGTCAGCGGCAACGTCGTGGCCAACGACGAGTTGACTGCTGGCCGTCTCGCTGCCGCATCGTGCGCCATCAGTGCGCCGGTGACGACG
>CANHST010000055.1 GCA_947463235.1 Acidimicrobiaceae bacterium | reverse complement strand
TCGTCGCGGTGGAGGCATTGGAGTGCCCCACGCTGCTGGAGAACGGCTTCGGCGAGCACAACATCCAGGGCATCGGCGACAAGCACGTGCCCCTCATCCACAACGTGATGAACACCGATGTGGTGGTCGCCGTCAGCGATCGCGCCACCGACCAGCTCTACGCGATGTTCAACAGCGACGACGGGCTGGGCTATCTCAGCGATCGCCGCGGCGTGCCGCAGCAGATTCTGCAGACGCTGGAGCACTTCGGTCTGTCGGCCATCTGCAACGTGCTGGCCGCCATCAGTACGGCGAAGGCGCTTGATCTCGGCCCCGACGATGCCATCATCACCGTCGCCACCGACGGCGCTGCGCTGTATCCCAGCGAGTACAGCAAGATCACGGCCCGCGACTTCGGCAACGGGTTCACCAACCTCGACGCCGCTCAGGTGTGGGGCGAACACCTCGCGAATGTCACGACTGCCCACACCATGGAGCTCACCGAGCGCGATCGGAACCGCATCTTCAACCTCGGCTACTACACCTGGGTGGAGCAACAGGGCACGCCGTTCGAGCTGTTCGAGGCCCGGCGTCACCAGAGCTTCTGGCAGGGATTGCGCCGGTTCGTGCCGGTGTGGGACGAGATGATCGACGAGTTCAACGCCCGCGTGGCGGGCTGAACATGTTCACCAGTGGCTGGAGGTGCGCCGTCTGCGGCGCCACGACGGCCATCGGCGACGCGCTCACATGGCGCTGCCCGAACGCCACTGCAACCGACCGGCGCCACGCGCCTCAGATCGTGCAATCGGCGGTACCGGTGGTGTCCACCGGGGCAACGAATCCCTTTCTGGCCTTTCGCCAGTACCTCGCCTGGGACTCCTTCGCTGAGGCCCTAGGTCTCGACGATGGGGCCCGTGTGGCCCTGGTCACCGAACTCGACGCGCAGGTGGCCGCTGTTGCTGGCACCGGTTTCGTCGCCACGCCGTTTGCCCGGGAAGATGCGCTCAGCGACGAACTCGGTTTCGCATCCACCGGGGGCGTGTGGGTGAAGAACGAGACCGCTCACGTGGCGGGCAGTCAGAAGGCTCGTCACCTGTTCGGGATCTTGCTGCATCTCGTCACAGCCGAACGGGTGGGACTGGCACCTTGGAACGAAGGCGAGCGTCCGCCGCTGGCCATCGCGTCATGTGGCAACGCAGCACTGGCCGCCAGCACGTTGGCTGCCGCAGTGCGGTGGCCCATCCGCGTCTTCGTGCCCGCCGATGCCAACCCGCGTGTGCTGGAACGTCTGCATGCGCTCGGGGCAACGGTGACGGAGTGCCAGCGTCTGCCCGCGGATCCGCCGGGCGACCCATGTGTGCACCGGTTTCGTGAGGCCGTACTGGATGGAGCCGTGCCATTCAGCGTGCAGGGCACCGAGAACGCCTGGTGCCTCGATGGCGGTCGTACCATCGGCTGGGAGATGGGTGGGCGACCCTTCGACCGACTGTTCGTGCAGGTGGGCGGTGGGGCCTTTGCGGCGTGCGTGAGCGCAGGGATGGGCTCTCTGCCTCGGCTGCACGCGGTGCAGACGAGGGCGTGCGCGCCGCTCGAGCGGGCATGGGAACTCTCCGCGTCTGTCGGTGGTCCGACTGCGGTGGCTCAGCACTGGAGCGACGTGATGTGGCCATGGGAGCACGTGGGCCACTCGGCCGCCGACGGCATTCTCGACGACGAAACGTACGACTGGTTGCCGGTGGTGGCGGCCATGCACCGCAGCCACGGCAGCGCCGTGGTGGCATCGGAGGACGACGTGCTGATGGCCAACGAGATCGGGTGCCGTACGACGGGCATCGATGCCAGCCATACCGGTACGGCCGGTCTGGCGGGTCTGCTGGCGATGCGCGACCATGTGGCAGCCGACGAGCGCGTGGCGGTGATCTTCAGCGGGGTGCAGCGATGAACATGCGCAAATGGGAAAGCGCGGTGGAGCAACAGATCCGCGATGGCATCGCTCGCGGCGAGTTCGCGGATCTTCCCGGCAAGGGCAAGCCCATCGATGGGCTCACCGATGATCACGACGACGACTGGTGGCTGAAGGCCAAACTACGCGCCGAGCGACTGAGCTATCTGCCGCCCACCATTCGCATCCGCAAAGAGTTGGAAGAAGCCCGCGAGGCGATGGCGGCCACCTCCAACGAGCAGGTGGTGCGGCGCATCATCGACGACATCAACGTGCGGATCCGCGACATCAATCGCCGCGGTGCCGAGGGGCCACCGTCCACTGTGATGGTGCTCGACCCCGACGCCGAGGTGGACCGCTGGCGCCGTCAGACCTCGTGAAGGGCGCCGTCGGCTACGTCGTAGACGAAGCCGCGAATGTGGGCCTTGTGGCGCACGAACGGGCTGTTCAGCAAGCGGTTGATGCTCTGACGCGTGTCGGCGTATGGGTCGGAGAAGCACTCCAACGCCCACCATGGCTTGATGCCCACCTCGGCCTCGATCTGCGACTTGAACTCGTCTTCGTTGATCGTCTGCAGGCCACAGTTGGTGTGATGGATGAGGATGATCTCCTCGGTGCCGAGCAGGCGCTGCGACAACACCAGTGAACGAATGACGTCGTCGGTGACCACTCCGCCGGCGTTGCGGATGATGTGGGCCTCGCCATGTCGCAGGCCGAGCATCTGAAAGATGTCCATCCGGCTGTCCATGCAGGCAACGATGGCGAGCTTGCGCTGGGGGCGCAGCGACAGATCCTGGTCGGCGTAGGTCTCCACGAAACCGGCGTTGTTGCCGAGGAGTTCATCCGCGCTGGGCCGGAAAGGGGCGGAGTTGTCGGGGTCTGTCATCCGTCAGGACGGTAGCGTGTCTCAGCATGAGCGACATCACCCGTCCCATGGCCCTCGACTCGGGAATGGACCCGCGTCTCGACGTCTTCAATCGTCTACTGCGGAACCGGGTGGTCATGCTCGGCACCGATGTGAACGACGACATCGCCAACCAGATCTGCGCACAGCTGCTGTATCTCGAGGGCGAAGACGCCACTGCCGACATTTGGCTGTACATCAACAGCCCCGGCGGGTCGGTCACGGCCGGCATGGCCATCTACGACACGATGCAGTTCGTCAGCTGCGACGTGGCCACCGTGTGCATGGGCATGGCCGCCAGCATGGGGCAGTTCCTGCTCACCGCTGGTGCCGCCGGCAAGCGTTACACGCTGCCCAACGCTCGCATCATGATGCACCAGCCCCTCGCAGGTCTGCGTGGCCAGGCCACCGACATCGCTATTCAGGCCGAGCAGTTGCGCTACACCAAGCGGCGTATGGCCGAGCTCATCTCGCAGCACTCCGGCCAGCCGCTCGAGACCATTCAGGCCGACAGCGAGCGCGACCGCTGGTTCACCGCTGAAGAGGCCAAGGCCTACGGCCTCGTCGACAGCGTCATCCTCAAGCGCGGCGAAATCCTCTAGGGGTTGCTCGTCGCGGCCGCCGCCACGGTGGTCTTGGTGGGCTTGGTGGGGCCGATCGTGGCGCCACACACCGAGAACGTGTAGCTGATGATGCGGTTTGCCGCCTGCTCGGTGGCCCGTGCGGTATCGGCTGCCTTCTGCACACTCTTCTTGTCAGCAGGGTCCACCGTGTTGGCGGTCTCGATGTTGGCCACCACGGCGTTCCACTCGGGTTCGATCTGTAACGGAGCCGTGCGGGCCACGTCGCGCCAGGTAACGAGCATTGCGTCGATGTCGGCCTGGCTGGACAGAGCGGGGGAGTTCAGTTCGCCGAGGTGGTCGCCCACCGCCGTGCAGTAGCGCCCGGCGCTGCGGTCGTTGCCAGAGCCGCAGGCCGTTGTGCCCAGGGCGAGGGCCGAGATTGCGAGCATGGCCGCCGCCGACGTGCGCTTCATCGGAATGATTCTCGCAGTTGGCGTGGTCGTGTGGGTGGCAGGCCGATATGTTCCGCCTCAACCCGTCGGGGAACCGGCCTCCGTTCCCTCCCTCGTCATCGGCGCCTCGCGCGCCACCGTCGTTGGAGGAGGTCCGCGTGCTGGCTGCCATTCGTTCTGCCACGTTGTTCGGTGTCGAAGGGCGCCCGGTCACGGTGGAGGTGCACGTGGCCACCGGGTTGCCGTCGTTTCAGATCGTCGGTCTTCCCGATGAAGCGTGCCGCGAGTCTCGCGACCGTGTGCGAGCGGCGGTGTTGTCCAGCGGGCTGGTGTGGCCTGCCAGTCGGGTCACGGTGAACCTGGCACCGTCGAGTCAACGCAAGGGCGGCTCCGGTCTCGACCTCGCGATCGCCGTGGGTCTGTTGGCCGCCAGCGAACAAGTGCATCCGGAGTCCGTTGATGGTCTCGGGTTCCTCGGGGAACTCGGCCTCGATGGCAGCCTGCGCGGTGTGGCTGGGGTGGCCCCGATGGTGGCGGCCCTCGATGGAGGGTTGCGGCCGGTGGTGCCCAACGCCAGTGCTCGCGAGGCGCAGGGCGTGGCCGGTGATGCCGTGCGCGTGGCTGGCACGCTGCGTCAGTTGGTCGACGCGCTGAACGCGGAGGCTCCCTGGCCGCGGCCGCCCGACAACGATCTTGCCGACGACATCGTGCCCATGCCCGATCTGGCTGATGTGAGCGGCCAAGCCGCGGCGAGAACCGCATTGGAGGTGGCGGCTGCGGGAGGGCATCACCTGCTGCTGGTGGGGCCGCCGGGCTCGGGCAAGACCATGTTGGCGCAACGCCTGCCAGGCTTGCTGCCGCCGCTCGACCCCGCGGTGGCGCTGGAAGCCACGATGGTGCATTCGGCGGCCGGTGTTCGCTTGCCACCGGGCGGTTTGGTGCGAGTGCCGCCCTTTCGTGCGCCCCACCACAGCAGTTCGATGGTGTCGTTGGTGGGCGGCGGTGGCACCACGCTGCGGCCGGGCGAAATCAGTTTGGCGCATGGTGGAGTCCTATTTTTGGACGAGTTGGGCGAGTTCGCTCCCGTGGTGCTCGACGGTATGCGTCAGCCGCTGGAGGAAGGCGTCATCCGTCTCGCTCGTGCCCGTGCCTCAGCCTCGATGCCGGCACGGTTCCTGTTGGTCGCCGCCACGAACCCCTGCCCGTGTGGCGGTGGGCCGCCCGGCAACTGCGAGTGCGACGAAGCGGCTCGTCTTCGCTACCTGCGGAGGTTGTCGGGGCCGTTGCTCGACCGGTTCGATCTGCGCGTGCCGGTGCACCGGCCCGACGTCGACGACCTGCTCGCGTCGGGCGGCGGTGAATCCACTGCTGTCGTGGCGGCCCGAGTCGCTGCGGCCCGGCAGCGTTCTATCGACCGCATTGGCATGCTCACGGCGCACATTCCACCCGCCCAGATGGACACGCTGGCGCCGCTCCACCCTGATGCCCGCATGCTGTTGCGAGCCGAACTCGAGGCAGATCGGCTCACCGGGCGCGGGTACCACCGGGTTCGACGGGTGGCTCGCACACTGGCCGATCTCCGCGGCGACGATGAGTTGGTGGGTGAAGAGAATGTGGCGCTGGCGCTGCAGCTTCGTGTTCGGCTGCGGGTGAGCTCGCGGGGGTTCGCAGCATGAGCGCGCTGCCATCAGAGGCGTATGCCGCGGCGCTGGCAGGGCTGCCGTCGATGACCGTGCATCGGCTCGGCGCCCTGCTGCGGCACCACCAACCGGAGCATGCATGGCAGGTGGCACTCGGCCTCGCTGCGCCCCAGGGGCTGATGGCGAAGGTGATGGCCGACCCGGCCACGCGTGGGGCCATCATCCGACAGGCCAGCGCCACCTCGCCCGAGGAAACGTGGCGACGTTGCGGCGCGCTCGGCTGCGAAGTGCTGCTGGTGGGCGGCGCGCGCTATCCCTCGCTGCTGGCTGCCGACTCGCTGCCACCGCCCGTGTTGTTCGCCCAGGGTTCGATGGAATTGTTGGAAGGGCGCAGGGTGGCCATCGTGGGCACGCGCAATGCCACGGCTGCGGGTCGAGAAGCAGCACGCAGGCTGGGAGAGGGGTTGGCTTGCGCCGGTGTGCACGTGCTGTCCGGGCTTGCTCGCGGTATCGACGGCTGTGCTCACCGCGGGGTGCTGTCGGCGGGCGGTGCGGGTCGACCGATCGGGGTGGTGGCATCGGGACTCGATGTCGTCTACCCGCGCGAGCACCGCGACCTCTGGCGATCTGTTGCTGATGGTGGCTTGCTGTTGTCGGAGGTGCCGCCGGGGGTGACACCGCAGCCGTTTCGCTTTCCGCTGCGCAACCGGATCGTTGCGGCCTTGGCCGAGGTGGTCGTGGTGGTGGAGTCGCGGGAGAGGGGCGGGTCGCTGCTCACCGCGAACGAAGCGCTCGATCGAAACGTGCCGGTGATGGCCGTGCCGGGCAACCCCACCAATCGGGCGGCTGCAGGTTCGAACGCGCTGCTCCGCGACGGCGCTGCCCCGGTGATGGATGCGGGCGATGTGCTCGTGGCCCTGCAACTGGATCATCGATGGGTCGGCGCGAGTGCAGCGTCCGAACGTCGTCGGCCACCGAGCCGCGACGAGCGAGTGGTGTACGACATCGTGTGCCGCGAGCCGCGCACGCTCGAAGGTGTCGCGCTGGCAGCTGGCCTGGACCTGGTGGATGCCGCAGTGCGGTTGGGCCGCCTGGAGATGGCGGGCTGGGTTGCTCAGGCCGACGGGTGGTTTGAAGCGGTGGGGTCACCTGCAACATGACCGAGACCGAATACCCTGGAGAGGAATGCACGGGAGAGCAGGTTCGCGATCTGTGCCGCCCGAGATGGCGGCATGGCATGTCGATGGCTTCGTCGCGTCGCTCACCAGCAGCGCGACGAACACCGTGGCCGCCTATCGCAGCGACCTTCTGGCGTTCGTCGAATGGGCTGCAACTCGCGATGTGGTGGCCCCGGATCACGTCGATCGTCTGTTGCTTCGCCGCTACGTGGCCTTCCTGGGCGCGAACCCGGATGGCGCGATGGCTCGTCGAAGCGTGGCTCGCCACGTGTCGTCGTTGCGTCGCTACTTCCGCTACCTGCGACGCGAGGGCGTGCTGGAGATCGACCCGAGTACCTCGCTGCGTGCGCCAGCAGGCGACGGCCGGCTTCCCCGTGTGCTCGACCACGCCGACGTGTCGACGTTGCTCGACGGGCCTGCGCCGGAGGACGAGCCCCATTGGCGACGACTGCGCGACGATGCGGTGCTGGAGTTGCTCTACGGCAGCGGCATGCGTGTCGGCGAACTCTGTGGGCTACAGGTCGACTCGCTCGATCTTGCAGCCGGTGCAGTGTCGGTGTGGGGCAAGGGTTCCAAACAGCGCCGTGTGCCGCTCAGCGATCCGGCCGTGGTGGCGTTACGGGCCTGGCTGGCTATCCGCCACGAAGTGGTGCTGCCCGACACCGGCGCCGCACTCTTCGGCAACGAGCGTGGCCGTGTGCTCACCCCGCGCGACGTTCGGCGCATCCTGGATCGCCGCTCCCCGCAGCCCACGCATCCGCACGCGTTGCGGCATACGTTCGCCACTCATCTGCTCGACGGTGGCGCAGACCTGCGAGCCGTGCAAGAGTTATTGGGACACGCCGATGTGTCCACCACACAGCGGTACACGCATGTGTCCAATCACCGCCTCCGTGAGGCTTACGCTGAGGCGCACCCCAGAGCATGAGACGCGAACTCGACATCGACCAGGTCTGGCAGCAGTGGTTCGAACGCCACGACGCTGTGTCGCGCGACCGACTGATCGTGCACTACTCGCCGCTGGTGAAGTTCGTCGCCGGCCGTGTCGGTGCCGGCCTTCCGAACAGCGTGGATCCTGGCGACCTGGTGAGCGCCGGCGTGTTCGGGCTCATCGACGCGGTCGAGCGCTTCGACCCCGAGCGTGCGGTGAAGTTCGAAACGTTCGCCGTGCCGCGCATCCGTGGCGCCATTTTCGACGGTCTGCGCTCGCTCGACTGGGTGCCGCGTTCGGTTCGCAGTCGCGCCCGCGAAGTGGAGAGCGCGTTCACCGAGCTCGAAGGCAAGTTCGGCCGGGCGCCCACCGACGAGGAATTGGCCAAGCACCTGCGCCTGTCGGCCGCCGAGTTCCAGAAATGGCTGTCGTCGATCGCCTCCACCACGGTGGGTCCGCTGGACCGTGCCCTCGTGGCGGGCTCCGAGCCGCGTGCGCTCTCGGGCGATGTGCCCGACAGTCCGTCGGCGATCGTGGAAGAGGGCGAGGTGCGCCGCCTGGTGAAGGGCGAGGTGCGCCGTCTGCCGGAGCGGGAAAAGCTCGTGCTCAGCCTGTACTACGACGAGGGTCTCACCCTGGCCGAAATCGGCACGGTGCTGGGCGTCACCGAGAGTCGCGTGTCGCAGATCCACACCAAGGCGGTCCTGCACCTGCGCGCCCGTCTTTCCGCATCCGGCGTTGCCTGACCCATCGCCGCGGGCTGAGCGCCCTGGCAGGTGAGCGGTGATACCGATCTTCGTGCTCCTGCTGGGCCTCGTGGCTCCATCGTGCTGGCCGGCGCCGGTGGATCTGCCGGTTGTTCGCGGGTTCGAAGCCCCCGCGTGCACCTGGTGTGCCGGTCATCGGGGAGTGGAGTACCGGCCGGCGCCGGGTACCCCGGTCCGCGCCGTCGCGACGGGGCGAGTGGTGTTCGCGGGCCCTGTAGCTGGGGCGATACACGTCACCGAGCAGTTACCGGACGGCCGGAAGGTGACATATGCGTTCGTTCGCAGGGTGCTGGTGCGGGTGGGCGACCAGGTGCATCCAGGTGATGTGGTGGGGCTCAGTTCCGAGCGATTGATGCTGTCGGTGCGGCTCGGCCAGCGGTATCTCGACCCAGTGCCGCTGCTGGCCCGCATCACCGGCCGACCACGGCTGCTACCCACCGACGGCACACGCCCACGGCCTGGCCCGATGCCGCGATTCGCCTGCGCGACCAGCGGATTCGCCCGATAGCATTTTCGGCGGTCCTTCACCCGAGGGGCCAGCACACATCGCACCTGTCCTCCTGCGGTCGCCACGGCGCCCGGACATGGTGTGCCCCAACCGCAGGAGAGGAGACAACCATGGCTGTCGTCACGATGCGCCAGATGCTGGAAGCGGGTGTCCACTTCGGGCACCAGACCCGCCGTTGGAACCCGAAGATGAAGCGTTTCATCTTTGGCGAGCGCAACGGCATCTACATCATCGATCTGGACCAGACCTTGGCTCGCGCCGAGGCGTCCTACAAGTTCGTTCGCGACCTGTCCGCCAAGGGCGGCACCGTGCTGTTCATCGGCACCAAGAAGCAGGCTCAGGATCCCGTCCGCGAGTACGCCGACAAGTGCGGCATGCCGTACATCAACGAGCGTTGGCTGGGCGGCATGCTCACCAACTTCGAGACCATGTCGAAGCGCGTTGCCAAGATGATGGAGTACGAGCGCATGCGCGCCGCCGGCGAGTTCGAGGCCATGCCGAAGAAGGAAGCCCTCCTCCTCACCCGTGAGCTCGAGAAGCTGCAGAAGAACCTCGGCGGTATCCGTGGCATGAACAAGCGTCCCGACGCCGTGTTCATCCTCGACACCAAGAAGGAGCACATCGGCGTCACCGAGGCCAACAAGCTCGGCATCCCGGTGATCGCTGTCGTCGACACCAACGTCGACCCCGATGTGGTGACGTACCCGATCCCCGGCAACGACGACGCCATCCGCGCCAATGCGCTGATGTGCCACGTGATCGCCGAGGCCGTGCTCGAAGGCCGCTACATCGCCAACAAGCGCAACCCGCAGGTCGCTGCTGCTCCGGCTCGTACCGCCGAAGACGAGGCTGCATTCGCCTCGGCTCAGGCCGACGCCCGTCGTCAGGCCGCTGCAGCCCAGGCCGAGCGCGACGCCCGCGTGGCAGCCGCCAAGGTCGCCGCTGCCCCGGAAGTCGACGCTGCCGAAGCAACGCCCGAAGTAACGACAGAAGAATCGCCTGAAGCAACCACCGAAGAGACCCCCGAGGCCTGATCGAAATGTCATTCACCGCAAAAGACGTACAGGCGCTCCGTCAGGCCACTGGCGCGGGCATGATGGACGCCAAGAAGGCCCTCGAGGCCAACGACGGCGACATGGACGCTGCCAAGCAATGGCTGCGTGAGAAGGGCCTCGCCGCCAGCGCGAAGCGCGACGATCGCGAGAACACTCAGGGCCTCGTGGCGCTGCTCATCAAGGGCAACGTCGGCGCCATGGTGAAGCTGAAGTCGGAGACCGACTTCGTGGCATCGAGCGAGCTGTTCAAGGCCGAAGCCGCTGCACTGGTGGAGCTCGTGGTCGACAAGGGTGAGGCTGCTGTGGCCGAGCGCGCGTCGATTCTCGACGACCTGAAGATCACGCTCAAGGAGAAGATCGAGCTCGGCGATGTCGTGCGCATCGAGGCTGCTCCGGGCAATGTCATCGACAGCTACCTGCACATGCAGGGTGGCCGCGGCGTGAACGGCGTGCTCGTGGAGATGAGCAGCGCCACGATGGAACAGGCCCACGACGTGGCCGTGCACATCGGTTTCGCTCGTCCGAAGTACCTCAGCCGCGACGAAGTCCCGGCCGATGTGGTGGAGAAGGAGCGAGCCACGCTCGAGATCCTCAGCCGCAACGAGGGCAAGCCGGAAGCCGCACTGCCGAAGATCGTGGAAGGTCGGGTGAACGGCTTCTTCAAGGAGGTCGCACTCCTCGAGCAGCCCTACGCCAAGGACGACTCGAAGTCGGTGCAGCAGTTCATCGGTGGAGCGTCCATCGTGCGTTTCGCTCAAGTCGAGATCGGCTGACCGGCCATAATGGCCGCCATGACCTCACCTCGTTGGAAACGAATCGTCTTCAAGCCATCGGGTGAGGCATTGGCCGGCCTGTCCGGCCAGGGCCTCGACGGCGAGACGCTCGCCGCAACAGCACTGGAGATCATCGCCGTCCGCGAGATGGGGGTGGATGTCACCGTCGTCGTCGGCGGTGGCAACTTCTGGCGCGGCCGTCAGGGAGCCATGACTGGTATGGACGCCACCCAGAGCGACCACATCGGCATGCTCGGCACCGTGATGAATGCGTTGGCGTTGCAGGATGCGCTCGAGCGCGCAGGGCAGACCACACGCGTGCAGAGCGCCATCGAGATGCCCCGCATCGCCGAGCCCTACATTCGTCGCCGAGCCATGCGGCACCTCGAAAAGGGCCGGGTCGTCATCTTTGCAGCGGGCACCGGCAACCCGTTCTTCACCACCGACACGGCAGCTGCGCTTCGCGCCGCCGAGATCGATGCGGAGGCCTTGCTGAAGGGCACCCACTCGGGCGTGGACGGCGTCTACGACGCCGACCCGCGCACGGTGCCCGACGCGAAGAAGTACGAAGAGGTGAGCTACATCGAGGTGATGACCAAGAACCTCAAGGTGATGGACGCCACCGCCATCGCGTTCTGCCGCGACAACAAGATCCCGATCGTGGTGTTCGACATGTCGGCACCCGGCCGTTTGCAGGCCATCCTGCGCGGCGATGCCGTAGGCACCATCGTTCACGACCGGTAGTGCAGTACTGTGGTCCGGTGACCGAAGACACCATCCTCGAAGCAATGGAGAAGATGGAGAAGGCCGTCGAGCACGTGCAGAGCCAGTTCACCTCGGTTCGCACGGGCCGTGCCACTCCAGCCCTGGTGGAGAAGCTCCTCGTCGAGTACTACGGGTCGCCGGTGCCGCTGCAGCAGCTCGCCGGTTTCCAGGTGCCCGAAGCTCGCCAGCTCATCGTGAAGCCGCACGATCGCGGCGCGCTCGGCGCCATCGAGCGAGCCATCCGCGACTCGGATCTCGGTGTGAACCCGAACAACGACGGCGTGATCATCCGCTTGAACTTCCCGCCGCTCACCGAAGAGCGACGCAAGGAGTACGTGAAGATCGTGAAGCACATGGCCGAGGACGGCCGTGTTGCGGTGCGCAACATCCGCCGCGATGCGCGCAAGCACCTCGATGCAGCAGAGAAGGCCGGCGACATTTCTGCCGACGAACTCGAGCGCGCCGAGAAGGAAATGGAAAAGATCACCCACGATCACGTCGAGCACATCGACCGAGCGCTGGGGCGTAAAGAGCAAGAACTGCTCGAGGTCTGAGGCGAGGGGGCAACATGACCGACGATCAATGGCGCCGCAGGCGCGACGAAGAAGACGATTTCGGTCCGCCGCTGTTCGGTGGCGACCCGGTGAACGAGCACGAGCCCACTCGTGAGCACGAGCCCACCATCTCCTTCGGCGACAGCGACACCGGCTCGCTACCGCACTGGACGGAGCCGCCCACGGGCGAGCTGCCTCGTGTGCTCGCCGGAAGCGGCGATCAGACCGACGATCTCGACGTGTGGTCGTCGTTCTCGGGTTCCACTCCCGCATGGCGCGACGACCGCACCGGTGGCGACGAGGGTGGCTTCGACGACATCACCGGTTTGAACCCGGTGTTCGACGAGCCCGACTCCGGCCCGATTCCCTTCGAGGACTCCGAGCCCACCAGCCGCGACGAGTCCGCTCCGATTCGCCGCGAGCCCGGTCGCATCACCATCGGCACCGATCCCACCGATGGTGCATCGGCGCGGCCCAGCGGCAACACCAAGCGCGCCCGCTCGGGCGACACGCCGTCGCGTGGCGGCAGGCCTGCCCGGCCGGCCCCTGGTCGCCCCGGCGCCCCGGCCAAGTCCACCGGCGGCACCGGTGGCCGCGACATGCCCACCGCCATCGCCGTTGGTCTCATCATCGCCGTGGTATTCGTCGGCGCCCTCAAGTACAAGCCCTGGGCCGTGGCGGTCATCGTCATTCTGGTGCTGGGTTTGGCTGCCGTGGAGTACTTCGACCGGGTGCGCGAGAAGGGCTACCAGCCTGCGTTCGTGCCCGGCATTATGGCCTGTGTGGCCGCACCGGCCGCGGTGTACCACTACGGCACCGGTGCGTTGCCGCTCGTGATGTTCCTGGCATTCACGGCCTGCGCCGTGAGCTTCGTGTTCTCCCAGGGTCTGGAGAGCAATCCGATGCCGAACATGGCCATCACCACGCTGGGCATCACCTGGATCGGTGTGCTCGGCTCGTTCGGTGCGGCCATCGTGGCGCTCTCCAACACGCCCACGCTCGTGGCGAGTGGCCTCATCAGCCGCAGCATCGGCACCGACACCCTGTGCCTGCTGGCCGTCGGTGTGGTCGCCAACGATGTGGGTGCCCTGTTCGTGGGCAGCGCTGTCGGTCGTACGCCGTTGCGTGCCTGGATCAGCCCGAACAAGAGCATCGAGGGTTTCGTGGGCGGCACGCTGCTCACCCTGGGCGCCATGGTGCTGGTGGGCCTCACCCATCGGTCGACCACCTGGAACAGTACGGGCGACCTGCTGCTGCTGGGCCTGGTGGTGGCGATCGCCGGTCCGATCGGTGATCTCACCGAGAGCATGTTCAAGCGCAACCTGGATGTGAAGGATTTCGGTTCCATCGTGAAGGGTCACGGCGGCATCCTCGACCGCTTCGACGGCTTCCTTTTCACGTTGCCGGCCGTGTACTTCCTCACCATCACGCTGCAGCCCTGGTTGACGAAATAGCTGCGAGAATGGCGGCATCATGAGTGCCGTTCGTGTAGCCATCGCCGGTTCGTCCGGTTCCATCGGTACCCAGACCCTCGACGTCGTGCGCGCCGAGGCGGGTCGGTACGAAGTGGTGGCGCTGGGTGTCGGCTCGTCGATCGATGTGCTCATCGCGCAGGCCCTGGAGTTCCGCCCCAAGGTGGTGGCGGTTGCGGATGAGTCCAAGCGAGCCGAGGTGGCAGCGGCACTGCCGTTCGCCGAGGTCGTCGCCGATTTCGCCGACCTGGTGCAGTCCGCCGACGTGGTGGTGAACGCTGTGGTCGGCTTTGCCGGTCTTGCCGTCACCGTCGGCACGCTTCGTGAGGGCAAGCGCCTGGCGCTCGCCAACAAGGAGAGCCTCATTGCCGCTGGCCCGGTGGTGCAGCCGTTGCGGAGCACGCCCGGTGCCGAACTCGTGCCGGTCGACAGCGAGCACTGCGCGGTGCACCAGAGCCTGCGGTCGTCGGCATTTCCCGACCGCGAGGTGGCTCGCATCGTGCTCACCGCCAGCGGTGGCCCGTTCCGTGGTCGCACGGCTGAGCAGTTGGCGTCGGTACGTGTGGACGAAGCGTTGGCGCACCCCACGTGGAAGATGGGTCCGAAGATCACCATCGACTCCAGCACGTTGATGAACAAGGGCCTCGAGGTGATCGAGGCGCACGAACTGTTCGGCACCCCCTACGACCAGATCGAAGTGGTGGTGCACCCGCAGAGCGTTGTGCACTCCATGGCCGAGTTCACCGACGGCAGCACCATCGCCCAGTTGTCGATGCCCGACATGCGTCTGCCCATCGGTTATGCCTTGGCCTATCCGGCACGCATCGGCACGCCGTTCGGTCGCATCGACTGGGGCACGCTCGGCCGACTCGACTTCGAAGCGCCCGACACCCAAACCTTCCGGTGTCTGCCGCTGGCCTATGAAGCCGGCCGTGTCGGGAGCACCGCTCCGGCATGGCTGAGTGCCGCCAACGAGGTGGCCGTGGATGCGTTTCTCCAGGGGCGTCTGCGCTGGTCGCAGATCGCCGAGGTGTGCGACGCGGTGCTGCAACGTTACGAACCTGGCCCGGATGCCACCGTGGCCGACATCATCGCCGCCGATGCACGTGCGCGTGCGGTGGCACAGGAGGAGTTGCCGGAATGAGCAGTCGAATCGATCGTTTCAAGAACGAGATGGCGGCTGGCGGTTCGGTCACCGAGGTGACCGTCGACGACAAGCCGTCGCCGTTCATGACGATCGGCGTGCTCGGCGCATGGGCCGTATTGCTCGGCGCGTTGGCCTGGTATCGCCCGTGGGCGTTCGCCTTCGTCATTGGTGTTCTCATCTCCATCTACCTGCACGAGGTGGGTCACTTCGTGACGGCCCGTCGTAGCGGCATGAAGGTCACGCAGTTCTTCATGGGCTTCGGTCCGCGGGTGTGGAGTACGCATCGCGACGGTGTGGAGTGGGGCGTGAGGGCTATCCCGCTGGGCGCATTCGTGCGCATCATCGGTATGAACAACCTCGACGACGTGCCGCTCGAGGACGAGGGGTACACCTACCGGCAGAAGAGCTTTCCGAAGCGACTGCTGGTCATCAGCGCCGGTTCGATCATGCACATGATCATCGCCATCGTCACCATCGTGGGCGTCTACGGCTTCGCTGGCCGCGTGGAAGAAGCGGGCCGGGTCACGGTGTACGCCGTCACCCCCGACTCGCCAGCGTCGAGCGCCGGTGTGCAGGAACGCGACATCATCGCCGCCGTCGATGGCACGGCCATCACCAGCGCTGCTCAGTTCCGCACCACCCTGGCCGCGACGGCGCCGGGCACCGCGGTGACGCTTGATCTCCTGCGCGGCGATCAAACGGTCACCACCACCGCAACCCTGGTGCAGTCGCCGAACGCTGCTGCTGGCGAGACGCGTGGTTTCCTCGGGGTCGCCAGCGATTCCAAGGAGCGGGTCGAACAGTCATGGCTGCAGGCCGTCAGTAAGGGTCCCAAGGATCTCGTCACCGGCGTGGGCCAGGCCATCGTGGGCATCGGGCGGGTGCTGAACCCGGTGAACGTGTTCGGCCACCTCACGGGCACGAACACGGATGTCACCTCGCGGCCCACGACGCTGGTGGGCGCCACGCGGATGAGTTCCGACTTCGGTCAGAGCGACGGATGGGCAGGTCTGTTCAGTCTGCTGGCGGCGCTGAACGTGTCGGTGGGTGTGTTCAACATGTTCCCGCTGCTCCCGCTCGACGGCGGCCACGCCGCCATTGCCATCTACGAACGCACCCGCGAACGAAACGGCAAGCGCTACTTCGCCGATGTGTCGAAGCTGATGCCGCTGGTGAGCATCACCATCGCGTTGCTGGGCTTCATGTTCTTCACCGGCCTCTACCTGGATACGGTGAAGGGCTGATGAGCTTCGAACGTCGGTCCACACGCCAGATCCACGTCGGCAAGGTGCCCGTGGGTGGGGGAGCCCCCATCACGGTCCAGTCGATGACCATCACCAAGACGGCCGACGTCGAGGGCACACTGCAGCAGATCTATGCGCTTGCTGCGGCGGGCTGCGACATCGTTCGTTGCACCTGCAACGAGGCCGAGGCTGCGGAGGGGCTGGCGCAGATCGTGCCGCGGTCGCCCATTCCCGTGATCGCCGATATCCATCACCAGTACAAGATGGCGCTGGCCGCCATGGAGGCCGGGGTGCATGGCCTGCGGCTGAACCCGGGCAACATTCGTCGGCCCGAACACATCAAGGCGGTCGCCGCCGAAGCAAAAGACCGCGGGCTGCCCATTCGTATCGGCGTGAACGGCGGGTCGCTGGATCCGTCGCTGTACGACAAGTACGGCGGCCTCACCGCCGAGGCGATGGTCGAGAGCGCGATGCACGAGATCTCGTTCTTCGAAGAGGTCGACTTCCACGATTACAAGATCAGTGTGAAGGCCAGCAACGT
>CANHST010000054.1 GCA_947463235.1 Acidimicrobiaceae bacterium | reverse complement strand
TCGGGCGATGTGCGACGTGCCCGGACACGGCATGTCGTAGGAGTCTTCCGGGTGGAGGCGCTCGGCGACGTCCTGGCGGGCGACGGCCTGGCGCGGGCGGGTAATCGGGTGCGATCAGCGTTGCGGCGGAGCGCGTCACGGACGATGCGGCCGGCGGAGGCGGCCCTCTTCACCGGGTTGGTGATCGGTGACGATGCGTTGCAGCCTCAGTGGATGGTGGCCCAGTTCCGAAGTTCGGGATTGTCCCACCTCACCGCTGTGTCCGGGCAAAACGTCGGCTTCGTGATGGCCGCCGTTCTGCCCCTGCTGCGGCGCATGCGACCCCTGGGGCGTTGGGCCGCCACCATTGCAGTGATCCTGTGGTTCATGGCCATCACCCGATTCGAGCCCTCGGTGTTGCGTGCGGGCGTCATGGCGATGCTCAGCGCCACCGCGTTCGTGATGGGCCGTCAGGCCACGCCGCAGCGACTGGTCGGGCTTGCGGTCACCTCGCTCACGTTGGCCGATCCGATGCTGGTGCACCTCGTTGCCTTCTGGCTCTCGGTCGGAGCCACGCTGGGTGTGTGCACCGTCGGCCCATGGTGCGCCGCCCGCCTGCCGGGGCCGCACTGGTTTCGGGTGTCGGTAGGGGTCAGCCTTGGAGCGCAGGTGGGTGTGGCGCTGCCGAGTTTGTTGGCGTTTCACCGCTTGGCCCTGGTGTCGGTGGTGGCCAATGTGGCGGCGGTGCCGGTCGCGGGGATGGTGATGCTGTACGGCCTACCCGGCGGACTCCTGGCCGGGGTGCTGCCGGGCTGGCTCCAGCGGCTCGTGATGACCCCCGCAGCCATCGGTACCCGCTGGACCGCAACCGTGGCGCAGGTGGGCTCGGCGCTCGAACCCTCGGGGAGCGCTGCCGTGGTGATGTGGTGTGCAGCGATGGTGGCGCTTGCGTTCACGCTGTTTCGCGGTCATCGCTCGCGTTCGGCACCGCAGCATGTGCCATTCTGAGACCGCCATGTCCGCGTATCTCATCACGGGCGACGACGAGTCGCTGCTCCTCACCGCCATCAGCGATCTCGTGAAACGCCTTGTGGGCGACGGCGAGCGATCGCTCATGGTCGAAGACTTCGATGGTGACGAGTTCGAGTTGCGTCAGGTGGTGGATGCAGCACAGACGCCTCCGTTCCTCACCGACAGCCGAGTGGTGGTGGCGCGCGGCGTCGGTCGCTTCAACGCCGATGATGTGGCGCCGCTGGTGGCCTATCTCGCCGAGCCGTTGCCGAGCACTCAGTTGGTGCTGGTGTCGGGTGGCGGCCGGATGCCCAAGGCGCTTACCGACGCGCTCAAGAGCGCGTCTGCCACCACGATCGCCACCGCACCGCCGTCGCGTACGAAGGAACGGGCCGGCTGGTTCGACGATCAGATCCGGGCGCGCGGGATGCGGCTCGACGGGCATGCCGTCAGCGTGCTCACGGAATGGCTGGGTGAGGACGCCGGCCGCTTGGAAGGCATTCTCGACACGCTCGTCAGCACGTATGGCCAGGGGCACACGCTGAAGGCCGCCGACGTGATCCCGTTTCTCGGCGACGCCGGTGGCGTGCCGCCGTGGGATCTCACCGATTCCATCGACAGCGGCGACACGACACGGGCCCTGCAGTTGCTGCACCGCATGATGCGCGCCGGTGAACGCCACCCGCTCCAGGTGATGAGCATTCTGCACAGCCACTACGTGAAGCTGTTGTCACTCGATGGAGTGGATGCCAGAGACGAGGCGTCGGCGGCTGCGGCGATGGGCATCAAGCCGGGCTATCCAGCGAAGAAGGCCCTGAACCAGTACCGCAAGCTCGGCGGGGGCGGCACCGCTCGCGCCATCGGTTTGCTGGCCCAGGCCGATCTGGATCTGCGTGGAGCGAAGGACTGGCCCGAGGAGTTGGTGATGGAAGTGCTCGTCGCTCGCCTCAGTCGCCTTGGTGGTGCCTCCCGGCGATGACGCGAACGAGCCCGGGCCGATGGCCCGGGCTCGCTCCAGAATGATGTTCGCTGCGGCAGATCAGCCGGCGGCGTTGAGCTTCTTCATCAAGCGGCTCTTACGACGAGCGGCCTGGTTGGGGTGGATGACACCCTTGGCGGCAGCCATGTCGAGGCGCTTCACAGCCATGCGGAGCGTCTCGTCGCTCTGCTCGGTGCCGGCAGCAGCCGTTGCGTTACGCACACGGGTCTTGAGCTCGCTCTTCACAGCCTTGTTGCGCGCAGCGCGCTTGGCATTGGTGAGGTTGCGCTTCTTCTGACTCTTGATGTTCGCCACGGAATGGACCCTCTACGACTCTTGGAAATCGGCCTGGTAAGGCTAACAGCGCCACGCCCCTCGCCCCAACCTGCCCGGTAACCTTGGGTGACCGCCCATGGACCTCGAACGCATCCGCAACTTCTCGATCATCGCTCACATCGACCACGGTAAGAGCACCCTCAGCGACCGCATCCTGGAGATCACCAAGACCGTGGATGCGCGCGACATGCGTGCGCAGTACCTGGACTCGATGGATCTCGAGCGCGAACGCGGCATCACCATCAAAGCGCAGAACGTGCGTGTGGGCTGGAAGGGCCACACCCTCCACCTCATCGACACGCCCGGCCACGTCGACTTCGGCTACGAGGTGAGCCGCAGCCTCGCCGCGTGCGAGGGCGTGGTGCTGGTGGTCGACGCCGCGCAGGGCATCGAAGCCCAGACGCTCGCCAACTGCTACCTGGCGCTCGAGCACGACCTCGAGATCGTGGCGGCACTGAACAAGATCGACCTGCCAGCAGCCGACCCCGATCGGTACGCCATGGAGATCGAGACCGTGCTGGGTATTCCGGCGGAAGACATCCTGCGTATCTCCGCCAAGACCGGCGTGGGCGTGGATTCGCTGCTCGACGCAGTGATCGAACGCATCCCGGCTCCGAAGGGCGACCCCGAGGCCCCGCTACAGGCGCTCATCTTCGACTCGCAGTACGACCAGTACCGCGGTGTGGTGTCCAGCATCCGTGTGATGAACGGCCGCATCAACAGTGGCGACAAGTTGCTGTTCATGAACGCCGGCACGCCGCAGGAATCGGTGGAGATCGGTGTTCGATCCCCCGGACCGTCGCCGGTCCCGCAGCTCGGACCCGGCGAGGTGGGCTATCTCATCGCTGGCATCAAGGACGTGGGGCAGGCGCGTTCCGGTGAGACCGTCACCACGTTCCACCACGGCGCCACCACGGCGCTGGAGGGCTACCGCGATCCGAAGCCGATGGTGTTCTGCGGCTTGTTCCCCATCGATGGCGACGACTTCGAGTTGCTGCGTGAGAGCCTCGAGAAGCTCAAGCTGAACGATGCCAGCATCACCTATTCGCCTGAGAGTTCCGGTGCGCTCGGCTTCGGATTCCGCTGTGGATTCCTCGGCCTGCTGCACATGGAGATCGTGAAGGAGCGCCTCGAACGAGAGTTCAACCTGGCGCTCATCGCCACAGCACCGAGTGTGGAGTACCGGGTTCACAAAACCAACGGCGAAGTGGAGCTCTGCGACAACCCGGCCGACCTGCCGATGCCGCAGAGCATCGACTTCATCGAAGAGCCCTACTTCCGCGTGAGCATCATCACTCCGAAGGACTACACGGGCACGCTGATGGATCTCTGTCAGACCCGTCGTGGCGACATGACCAAGCTGGAGTACCTGTCGCCCGAGCGAGTGGAGCTGCACTACCAGATTCCTCTCGCCGAGGTCGTGGTCGACTTCTTCGATCAGATGAAGAGCCGTACCCAGGGCTATGCCAGCCTCGACTACGAGCTCAGCGGCTATCAACGCAGCAACCTCGTGCGCGTCGACCTGCTGCTGAACAGCATTCCAGCCGACGCGTTCAGCACGATCGTGCACCGCGACAAAGCGTTCGCCTACGGCAACCGGATGTGCGAGAAGCTGAAGGAACTCATCCCTCGGCAGATGTTCGATGTGCCCATCCAGGCAGCCATCGGCGGCAAAGTGATTGCTCGCGAGACCGTGAAGGCGAAGCGCAAAGACGTGCTCGCCAAGTGCTACGGCGGCGACATCACCCGTAAGCGCAAGCTGCTCGAGAAGCAAAAAGAGGGCAAGAAGAAGATGAAGAGCATCGGGCGAGTGGAAGTGCCCGGCGACGTGTTCATCTCCGCCCTGAAGCTCGACGACTGACTGATTCGTTCAGCGCTACTTCGCGTCGGCCCAACTGCGGACGATGCTCGTGTCGGTGACGAACCGCACCCCGCTGGTGGGGTGCCAACGGTGTGCGGCCTCACCGAGACACCGGTCGAGCAGTGCGACGACTTCGTGTGCGTGGTCCTCACGGACGTGGAGCAGCAGTTCGTCGTGCAGGCAGAGCACGATCCGCGCGTCGAGGTCGCCCAGCCGTGCTCGCACGGTGACCGCCCACACCTTGAACAGTTCCGCTGCAGCGCCCTGCACCATCGCATTGCGGGCGTAACGGCCGCGTGCTGCCGCAGCGGCGCCCCGGAAGTCGCCGTCGGTCACCTCGCCCACTCGAACCAATCGGCCGCCGTAGGTGCGGATGTTGATGCCTGCTTGGCCCTGCTGTGCGGCTGCGTCGAGGAACTTCATGGCCACCGGATAGCCCGACTCCATACCCCGGAGCGCTTGGCCGGCGGTGCCACTGGTCTGGCCGTACATGGCCGCCAGTACGGCGATCTTGGCGACGGAGCGTTCCACTCCCAACCGCGTCGCGACGGGCGCATAGAGGTCGTCGTCCTGTGTGGCGCGTCGTAGTGCTTCGTCGCCCGACACGGCGGCCAACACGCGCGGCTCGATCTGACCTAGGTCGGCGCGAACGAACACATGGCCGTGTTCGGCAACCACCACGTCGCGCAGTTCCGCGGGCAGGTTGTGTAGGCCGGCTTGGGCAGTCATTCGGCCGGCGGCACCATCGCTGGCCGACCATGCTCCTCGCAATCGTCCGTCGGTACCAACGTGTTCGGCCAACCAGGTATGTCCGAATGTAGTGGCGATCCGTTCCTCCTTTCGCCATGCCAGGAGGGCATCGACCACCGGATGCACGCTGCGCATTCCCTCCAACCGCCAGGCCCGCGTGTCGGGCACATCGATACCCACTCGGCGCAACATTGCTTTCACATCTGCCGGGTTACGGAGGTCGACTCCTGCCGCCGACGAGAGATGGGCGAACACTGCCGCGTCGCGGCGACGGCGGCCCTCGGCTGCATCGGCGTCGTTCTGCGGGCGCGGGCCTACCAGCGACGAGATCAGTTCGACCGCAGCCAGGCGATCGATGGGGAGACCATCGTGAGCAAGTTCTGCGCACAGCAGTTCGGCGGTGGATTCCGCTCGGGCTGTCGCCTCGGCATCACCCGCAACGGCACCGCTCGTCGTGAGCGCCTGGAGCTGCTTGCTCTGCAGCGACGCCGCCATAAGCGCCACGGAAGCCCACGCTGCGGCATCGGCCGGAGAGCGCTGCCAGATGCCGTCGACCCATTCTGCGCGTAGGTATCCGTCGGGTCGGATCGGCTGATCGCCGTCGTCGCCGGCATCGCCGCCCATGAGGTCGAGTTGTCCGGCCACTGGCGTGTGCCGCCGGTCGAGACCGTGCAGGTACGCCCACACCCGCGCTGGATCGTTGCGCCAGCCACCGGCGAGCAGCCGGTGGACCGCAGCGACATCCCAAGCGGTGGCGACGCGGATGTTGTTGCGCACCAATGCCCCGGCGGTGGTGCCCGACCACATCACCCAACGAGGTCGCAGGCTCCGTTCGACGGCGTCGACGCATCGGTATGCATCGGCTTCCTCCACGGTGATCGTGTGGTCGCCCACGGCAAACCCGACGGAGGCGCCGTGAGCGACGATGCCCACCGGGATCCCGCGCTGAACCCCCTGATCGCTCAGCGTGGCGATTGCCTCGTCGGGGGAGTGGACCGTGCGCAGCACACGCCCATCCTGCCCGAGACGGGATAGAAAGGAGCACGATGTCTCGGTCCGCGATGTTCAGCTCACTGCGGCATCGCAATGCACGACTCTTCTTCCTCGGTCTGCTGGTGAGCAACTTCGGCAGCTGGATGCAGATGACCGCTGTTGCACTGGTGGTGTACGACCTCACCGGCAACGCCACCGACACGGGTATCAACCTGCTGTGCCAGTTTCTGCCGATGTTGCTGCTGGGGAGTTGGGCAGGGGCGATCGCCGACCGCAGCGACAAACGCCGCTTCACCATTGTCACCCAGTCGCTGCAGGGTCTTCAGGCGCTGGTGCTCGGAGTCCTCACGCTCTGCAACCTCACGAATCTGCCGGTGCTCTACACGCTGTCACTGTTGCTGGGTGTGGTTGCGGCGTTCGACAATCCTGCGCGCCGCGGGTTCGTGATCGAGTTGGTGGAGCCGAAAGAGATCTCCAACGTCGTGTCGTTGAACACTGCTGTGATGACCGGATCCCGCATCGTCGGGCCCGCGTTGGCAGCGTTCCTGGTGGGGCCGCTCGGCGCCGGTTGGCTGTTCATCATCAACGGAGTGTCGTTCTTGGCCATCCTGTGGCCGCTGTTCGCCATCGACCGCACGAAGATGTACCCCACCGTTCGGGCCGACCGAGGCGGTACCCCGGTGCGCGATGCGATGCGTTTCATCGTGCGGGATCGCCGTCTGTTCGTGGTGTTCGTCGTGTTCACACTGGTCGGGATGTTCGCCTTCAACTACAACGTCTCGTTGCTGAAGCTCAGCGACGTGCGCTTCGGCGATCGTCGCTGGTTCGGCATCCTGCTCGCAGCCACCGGTGTCGGCAGCCTCTGTGGATCGCTGCTCACCGCTGCGCGACCGCGCGTGACCACACGGTGGTTCTTCGGTAACGGACTCCTGCTCGGGGTGACGGGTCTCATGCTGGCGTGGGCACCGGGGCCCTGGGCGGCGGTGCTGCTGAGCCTTCCGGTGGGCGCTACCGGCGCAGCGGTGATCGCTGGGCAGAACTCGATCATGCAGCAGGAATCGCCGCCCAACATGCGCGGCCGCTTGCTGGCGCTGAGCGCCGTCGCCTTTCTCGGTAGCACCCCAGTCGGAGCGCCGATCACCGGTTGGGTTGCCGACCACGTGAGTGCGGAATGGAGCCTCGGGTACGGCAGCGTGATCGCGTTGGTCGCGTGCAGCGTCGGAGTGGCCCTGCGGCGCTCACAGCGCCGTGATGTTCCATCCGACGAGCACGAGGCGACCGCGATGCAGGTTGATGGCGGCCACGGAGGCGGTGTCGTTCCAGAGACCGCCGGCGGCTGACGCAGGGATGCCCAGCATCCGAGCCGTGAGAATGCGGCTGAGGTGCCCGTGGGTGAAGGCCACCACGGCGCGCCCGGCGGCGGTTCGCTCGAGCTTGGCTGCGAACGAGTCGCATCGCGCTGCAACTTGCAGAATGTTCTCGCCTCCCGGGCAACCGCTGCCGAACAGGTCGAAGTCGGGGTTCTGTGCGTAGATCTCGCTCGTGGTGAGGCCCTCGTAGTTGCCGTAGTCGTATTCCATCAGCGCCGGCACCGGCTCTGCGGTGTGGCGCGGCAACGCCAGTTCGGCGGTGCGTGCAGCGCGTTGTAGGGGACTGGTGTACACGACTGGGTCGGCACCATCGAGCCAATGGTCGATCACGCGGGCGGCGTCGCGTGCCTGGCGTTCTCCGTCCGAAGTGAGCGGGATATCGGTGCGTCCGGTGTGCTGTCCCGTCACCGACCACTCCGTGGCTCCGTGGCGAACCAGGAGGATCAGCGAGGGAACCGGGGGCGCAGAATGAGGCACGGCTCGGAAGGGTAGGCGACACTCGTGGTGCATGCCTCGCACCGTCATCATGTGGTTCCGTCGAGACCTTCGACTTGCCGATCTCCCTGCTCTTCACGCTGCTGCAGCAAGTGGCCGGGTCGTGCCGCTCTTCGTGGTGGATCCGGCCTTCGAACACAGCGGCGCGCCGCGCCGTGCGTTCATGGCGGCGTGCCTGCGGTCGCTCGACGAGTCGATGGGAGGGGCGCTCGTCTATCGGCATGGCGATCCCGGCACCGTGGTGCCAGCCCTTGCGGCAGAGGTTGGAGCCGATGCGGTGTTCGTCAGCCGCGAGTACGGGCCATACGGCCGTCGGCGCGATGCGGCCGTTGCCGCGGCACTGCGCACCAACGATGTGAGGTTCGTCGGTGTCGGCAGCGCCTACGCAGTGCCGCCAGGCGATGTCAACAAAGGCGACGGCACCGCCTACCGAGTGTTCACGCCGTTCTCGAAGGCCTGGCGTGCAGTTGGCTGGGACGCCCCCCTCGCCGAACCAGAGGTGGATTGGCTCGGCGCTCCGAGCATCGCATGCGATGGGCCGCCGGCAGCGACCCGCCTCGACATGGTGCTGCCGCCGGCCGGCGAGACCGCGGCCCTCGATCGATGGGCCGAGTTCCTCCCGGAGGCAATGCACTACCACGATCGGCGAGACCTTCCAGGCGTCGACGGCACCAGCAGGCTGTCGGCAGCCCTGCGATGGGGGCTCGTGCACCCGCGTCAACTGTTGGCCGACCTCGGTCCCGACCGAGGCCACTCCGTGTTCGCGAGCGAGCTCGCCTGGCGCGAGTTTTACGCCGATGTGCTGTTCCGCACGCCCGAGTCGGCGTGGACGAACCTCGACCGAAAGCTCGACGCCATGGTGGTCGACTCCGGCGACGAGGCGCAACGGAAGTTCGAGCGATGGGCGACCGGCACCACCGGGTTTCCCATCGTCGACGCCGGAATGCGACAACTGCTGCACTCGGGTTGGATGCACAATCGGGTGAGAATGCTGGTGGCGAGCTTCCTGGTGAAGGATCTGCACCTCCCGTGGCAGTGGGGGGCGCGGCACTTCATGCGACACCTGGTGGACGGAGATCTCGCCTCCAACCAGCACGGATGGCAATGGGCGGCGGGAACGGGCACCGACGCAGCGCCGTACTTCCGAGTCTTCAATCCCACGACACAGGCGTACCGTTTCGACGCAGACGGGGACTACGTGCGTGCGTGGGTGCCGGAGCTGCAGAACATCGGCGGGGGAGCCGTGCACGAACCCGGCGTCCGGCGACCTGCCGATTACCCGGCGCCGATGGTGGATCACGGAGTGGAGCGGGAAGAGGCACTCGCTCGGTACCGCGACGCGACGGCTGGCAGTCGATAGGCTCGAGTGCCAACCGACCGTGACGTCCGAGGGATTTCGGTGCTCGACGAACGCAAGACCGCCATTTTGAGAGCTGTGGTGCAGGAGTACATCGCCACCGCGCAGCCGGTGGGCTCCACGCATGTCGCCAACGCGCCCGGAGTGCAGGTCAGTTCCGCCACGGTGCGCAACGAGATGGCGGTGCTGGAGCAAGAGGGCTACCTCGCTCAGCCGCACACCTCTGCCGGCCGCATTCCCACCGACAAGGGCTATCGGTTCTACGTGGATCACATGACCACGCCGGGCCGTATGGAACCGGTGGCGCAGCAGCGTGTCGGCGAGTTCTTCGATACGGCACATGGTCGTCTCGAGGAGTTGCTTCACCAGACCACCAATCTGCTGGCGCAGGTGACGCACCATGCGGCCGTCGTGGTGGGGGCACCCGCCCAGAGCGCCACGGTGCGGTCGGTGCAGGTGGTGGCGCTGTCGCCTCGTCTGGCCACCGTGGTGGCCGTGTTCTCGAATGGTGTCGTGGAGAACGAAGCGATCGAGATTCCGTACGAAACATCCGAGGTGCGGTTGGCTGCCGTCACGGCGCACCTGCAGGCCCACATGATTGGGCGCTCGCTCGACAAGGTGAACGTTCCCGACACCGGTGAACGCGACCTCGACGTGGTCAGTAGGGCCGCCTCGAAGGCGCTTGGCGGCTCCACCGACGAGTCGGTGTTCGTGGGCGGAGCAGCATCGATGGCGAACGCGTTCGACACGGTGGATACCGTCCGCAACGTGCTGCGAACGCTCGAACAGCAATACGTCATGGTGTCGCTGGTGCGCGATGTGTTGAATCGCGGTCTGTCGGTGGCCATCGGCGCCGAGCATGGCATCGAGCCACTCGCCGCATGCTCGGTGGTGGTGAAGCCCGTGGTGGTCGATGGCGAACAGGTGGGCACCGTCGGCGTGCTCGGACCCACGCGAATGGATTATCCGCAGGCCCTGGCTACGGTCGAGGCCGTCAGCGACCGTCTCGGTCGTCGTTTGAGTGATGGTGGTACAGCACATGGCTGACTTCTACGACTTGTTGGGGGTGTCGCGATCAGCGTCGCCCGACGAGCTGAAGAAGGCGTACCGGAAGCTCGCTCGTGAACTGCATCCCGATGCCAACCCCGGCGATCCGGCGGCAGAGGAGCGCTTCAAGCAGGTGGCGCGTGCGTACGAGACGCTCAGCGACCCCGAGCAACGGGCGCGTTACGACCGGTATGGCGAGCAAGGGATCGGCGGCGGCGGCGCCAATGCAGGCGACTTCTTCGGCGGAGCCGGCGGCGGCCTGGGCGACCTCTTCGACGCCTTCTTCGGTGGCGGCGGCAGCCCGTTCGGCAACTCCCGTGGCCCCGCAGGCCCTCCGCGTGGCCAAGACCTCGAGGTGGTCGCCGACATCGCCTTCGAACAGGCCGTGTTCGGTGCCACCGTTCCGGTGAACGTGCGGACGGCGCTGCGGTGCGACGACTGCGGCGGCAGCGGCGCTGGTGCCGGCACCAAGCCTGTCACCTGCAGTGAGTGCAACGGCCAGGGTCAGGTACAGCGGGTGCGCCAGAGCATGCTCGGCCAAATGGTCACGTCGTCGGCGTGTCCTCGCTGCGGTGGTCTCGGCCAGGTGGTGGTCACGCCGTGCGGTTCGTGCAATGGCGATGGGCGCATCATCACCGAGAAGGAGTACCAGGTCGACGTGCCTGCAGGCGTCGACACCGGCTCGACCCTGCGCCTCACCGGCCGCGGCGCAGTCGGCCCACGCGGTGGCGGCACCGGGGATCTCTATGTGCACCTTCGCGTGGCTTCCCACCCCTCCATTCGTCGCGAGGGCGACGACTTGATCGCCGAACTGCCCGTCTCCATCGCTCAGGCGGCGCTGGGTACGAAGTTCGTGCTGCCAACGCTGGAGGGCGACGAGGAGATCACCGTTCCCGCAGGCACGCAGCCCGGGAGAGAGTTTGTGATTCGTCAACGCGGTGTGCCGCGGCTGCAAGGCCGCGGGCGTGGCGATCTGCGCGTCCGAGTGAACGTGCAGGTTCCGACGAAGCTTTCCGAGTTCGAGGCCGAGTTGTTGAAGAAGTTCGCCGAATCTCGAGGCGAGGAACTGCACCACGAGTCCGGTTTGTTCGCTCGCATCAAGTCGGCATTCCAGTGAACCCGGCGCTGCGCTCCAGCGCGGCGCACGTGTTCGTGGCGTCGGTCGATGCGCCGGAACCCGCCCCTGACGACCTGCACCATTTGCTGAGGGTGTTGCGGTTGCGCGACGGCGAGATCGTCACGGTGAGCGACGGCCGTGGTCGTTGGCGTGTCACCCAGCTTGCCGGTGGCGTGCTGGTGCCCTCCGGTGACGTGCAACTCGCGGATGCGCCCAAGGCGTGCACCATCGCTGCAGCGATACCCAAGGGTGATCGGCTGGAGTGGATGGTGCAGAAGCTCACCGAGATCGGCGTCACTGAGATCGTGCTGGTGCACTGCGCTCGCAGCGTCGTGCGTTGGGACGACGACAAAGCGGTGAAGCAGCTCGCTCGTTTGCAGCGTGTGGCGCGTGAAGCGGCGGTGCAGAGCCGTCGGGTGTGGCTACCCACGCTGCGTGGCCCGGTGCCGTTTGCCGAGGCGGCAGCGATTCCCGGGGCGGTACTGGCTGAACCCGATGGGCAGCCGGGTCTTGCCGCCTCGGTGGTGATCATCGGCCCTGAGGGGGGCTTCTCGAGCGACGAACTCGCCGTTCCGCTCCAGCGATTACAACTGGTCGACACGGTGCTGCGCGTCGAAACCGCGGCAATGGTCGCTGCCAGTGCTCTTCTGACCACTCGCTAAAGAATCTCAACGGAGCGTGCTGGGTTTTCACACACCGTTGCGGATTTCGTCATGTCGTGCCACACTGTGCGTTGCATCCACCACAGGACGGGTTGTTCCCGTCTGCACCATCAGGGAGACGGCCACGTGAACATGCGCGATTTCGACGACGATGTCGCATCCTCGCCGTACAGCCGCAAGGTGGGCGACCGGCTCCGCGTCATCCGCCGTCAGAAGCGCTTGTCGCTGCAGGAAGTCGAGGCCACGTCGAACGAGGAGTTCAAGGCGTCGGTGCTCGGTGCCTACGAGCGTGGCGAGCGGGCTATCTCGGTGCCCCGCCTCGAGCGTCTGGCGAAGTTCTACAACGTGCCCGTCGACCAGTTGCTGCCCCGAGAAGACGCAGTTCCCGTCGCTGACGGCGACGCAGAAGCACGCAAGAAGCTGGCCGTCGACCTGCTGAAGCTCAGCCAGCTCTCCGGCCAGCCGTTCGAGATGCTCACCCGATTCTTGAAGATGATCCAGGTGCAGCGCCAGGACTTCAACGGCAAGGTGATCACGGTGCGCGGTGACGACACCCGGGCCATCTCCGCCATGCTCGACGTGCCGGTCGATCAGGTCGGCCAGCGCCTCGACGCGCTCGACCTGCTGTACCGCCCCTGAGCCTTCCCCGGGTTGCCCCCGACGCCTTCGGTGTCTACGTCCACATCCCGTTTTGCGCGCACCGGTGCGACTATTGCGCCTTCGCCACGTGGACCGACCGGCATCATCTCCACGACCGATATCTGACGGCTCTCCGCACGGAGATTTCGCGGGCGACCCTGCCACCGGTGTCGAGTGTGTTCGTTGGCGGCGGCACGCCCACCCTGGTCGACCCGCACGCGCTTGCTGCGGTGTTGGCCTGCATCCCCGTGACGTCGGGGTGCGAGATGACGGTGGAGTGCAATCCCGATGATGTGAACGCCGAGATGATGAGGATCTACGCGGCCGCAGGCGTGAACCGGGTGAGCATCGGCGTGCAGTCGATGGTGCCCCACGTGTTGGAGGCACTCGGCCGCAGCCATGTGCCGGCCAACGTGGAGCACGCCGTCGCCGCGGTGCGAGCCGCTGGGATCTCCACGTTCAACCTCGACCTCATCTACGGAGGATCCGGCGAGACGCTCGACGACTGGCGCGAAACGCTCTCTCGAGCGCTGCAGTTGGAGCCCACGCACGTGTCTGCCTATGCGCTCACCATCGAGGCGGGAACGCCGCTGTTCGACGAGCCACATCGGCACCCTGACGACGACGATCTTGCCGACAAGTACGAACTCGCCGACGAGCTGCTCACCGCTGCGGGGCTCTCGAACTACGAGGTCAGCAACTGGGCGCGCCCGGGACACGAATGCCGGCACAACGTGTTGTACTGGCAGCAGGGCGACTACCTAGGTGTGGGTTGTGCGGCGCACAGCCACCGGTCCGGGCGGCGATGGTGGAATCTCCGTACGCCGGAGCGTTACTGCGCCGCAGCCGAGGCCGGTGAGCCCACTGAAGCGGCGGGGGAGACCCTCGATGACGACACTCGACGCGTCGAGGGCCTGCAGTTGCGTCTGCGCATGCGCGATGGCATTCCGTCAGCGGCGCTCGATCTCGATGGTCTCGATGATCTGGTGGACGTGGAAGGCGGCACCGCCCGGCTCACCCGTCAGGGCCGGCTGTTGGCGAACGAGGTGGCGTTGCGCATCCGCTGATGCGTCGGGTTCACCATGCCCGATGAGGGCTCGCGGTGGAGAGATCGCGGAGCACGGCAACAAGTTCGCTGTCGGGCACTGCGGGGGCGAAGAGGAAGCCCTGTGCCGACTTGCAGCCAAGGGACCGCAGCTTGGCGGCCTGCTCACTGGTCTCGACGCCTTCGGCGACCGTGTCGATGCCAAGCTCATCAGCCAGGGTGATGATCGCAGCAATCAGACGCTCGGTGCGCTCGTTCTCCATCAACGTGGCGACGAAGGTGCGGTCGATCTTCACTCGATCCACGGGAAGGTCGCGGAGCCGTTCGAGCGACGAGTAGCCGGTGCCGAAGTCGTCGAGCGAGATCGTGACGCCAGCGTCGCGAATGATCTGGAGGTTCACCATCACATTCGGATCTCGCTGTTGCAACGCCTTCTCCGTCACCTCGAGTGCGAACCACTCCGGCAATGCATCGTTGGCCTTGATGCGGGCCAGCATGTTCTTGGCGAACTCGGGCCACGCCAACTCGTTCGGTGAGGCATTCACCGAGATCTGGAAGTTACCCAGCGACGTCGTGCGGCTGGAGCGCAACATGTTCATCACTTCGGCGGACCGGCCATGCACGAACGAACCGATGTTCAGGATCTCCGAGTTCCGCTCGGCGATCGGGATGAACGTGCCGGGCGAGATGTCGCCGAACTGCGGGTGATGCCATCGGCAGAGTGCCTCGGCGGCCACCGGTCGATCCGTGGCCAGGCTCACGACGGGCTGGAACCACACTTCCATCTGGCGAAACTGCAGCGCACTCCGCAGTGCGTTCCACAGCCGCATCATGCCTTCCTGCGGCTCTGCGAGCTCTGGGGCGTAGACCACGCAGCGGTTGCCGCCGCGCTTGCCGGCTTCCTGCATTGCCAACTCCGCATGCTGCATCGCAAGGTCGAGGTTGGCATCGGGATCGGTCATCGTGATGCCCACCGAGGCCGTGATGCGCACGCTGCGACCGCGGATGGTCATCGGCTGACGAACGGCGTCGCGAAGCGCGGAGGAGACCTGATCCACGTCGAGCACGCTCTGGGGTTCGAAGGTGATGCAGAACTCGTCGCCCATCATGCGTGCCAGATGGCCACCTTGTGGCACATGCCGCTGCAGGTTTCCGGCCACCTGCCGAACGGTCTCGTCGGCAGCTTCGTATCCGAGGGTCTGGCGGATCACGCTGAATTGGTCGATGTCGAGCATCACGACGCAGCGGGTGGCGAGCGCCCGGACCATCTCTTCACGCAGGGCGTCGCGGAGGCCCTGTTCGGTCAGCACGCCGGTGAGTACATCCTGGGTACGGCTGTGGCTTCCGTGCTGGGCTGCGTGCACGAGGTCGGTGACATCGTGGGCTCGCAACACTGCGCCAGGGTGATCGCCGAGCGACGCAGCCGTCACCTCGTACCACCTGTCGGCATCGAGGAAGGTCTCGCGGGAGAACATGGTGATCTCGGTCGACCCGTGCAGCGCTCCGGCCAGCAGCCTCAGCATGTCGAGCATCGGCTGCTGTTCGGTCTGTGCAGCCAATTGGTCGAGGTGCATTCCGGTGGGGTCGCCGTCACGGAAGAAGTGGCGACGGAACGCACCGTTGGTGGCGATGATCACGCCGGACTCGTCGGCTATGGCGATCTCGGCTCGCGCAGATTCGAGCACGGCATCGAGGAGCGCCGAGCCCTCGTCGAGGGTTGCCAATGATGCATCTGAGGTGGTGCCGGCGTGTTGGTTGCGACCGATCAGTCGAATCATTCAGCCTCTCCTGACGTGCGGACTGGTCTGCTTGCACCTGGTCATCGGCAGCCCTTGCACGAGCCCTGACGGTTCCGAGATGGCTTTGACCGGAACATGACCTGGCATATCCCGACAGATTGGCGAGAGGACAGAGTGTGACCAGCGAGCACTTCGAGTGGCGGCGAGCCGACGGTGTTTCCGTGCTCGACAACGTTGGCGCAGCCGACCTGCTGGGGTAGCGTTGGCCCGCAATCGAGGGCGTGTAGCTCAGTTGGTTAGAGCGCCACCATGACACGGTGGAGGTCCCGGGTTCGAGCCCCGTCACGCCCACTCACACGTTGATTCAGGCCACCGCAGCGTGAATCATGTGGCCACCCACGCGTGGGTCGTTCGTCAGGTCTCGCACAGTGCACTGCACGGCGAACCACACGTTCGTGCGGTGACGGAAGCGCACCTGCACCCGGATGGCCGCCGACTTCGAAGCATTCGAACGCTGCATCGCTGCAAGCAGCGACTCGTGATCGTCGGGATGCACGAAGCTGCGCCAGTCCTTGCCCTCCAGATCGGCGTGGGAGGTAGCGAGCACGGCGGTGCACGAGGGGCTGGCCTGGGCGACCTGCCATTCGGACTGGACGATGATCACCAGCTCATCGCTGTACTCGAGGATGGCGCGAGACACACCGAGTTCACGCGACATGTGTTCGATGGCCGTGTGGTTGCGCTGTGCATCGCGCAGGTGCATCACGGTGTGCTCGGTGGAGAGATGCCACCACTCGGCCTCGAACCAGTGGAAGGTGCCATCGCCGTGACGGCCTCGAATCAGTGCCGGCCCGCTATGACCGTTGGTGGCGGCCCTTGTGCGGTGTTCGATGGCCGACCCGACATCATCGGGGTGCACCCATTCGCCGGCGAACTTGCCGAGGAACTCGACGGGGTCGATGCCGATGACGTGTGCCATCGCCGGGCTGGCGTACACCACGCCATCTCGGGGATGCAGCAGCATCGCAGCGTCGGCGCTGTGGCGAAGCACGACCTCTTCGAAGGCAGCAACGCTGCCGCTCTCGTAGCTTGACATGTCGCACCTCCTCGGGCCGGACGTGGC
>CANHST010000053.1 GCA_947463235.1 Acidimicrobiaceae bacterium | reverse complement strand
GTCGACCGCGCTGCGTGGACGACCCACGTGCAGGCCACGGCCGCGGCATACGGGCACGGGTTGGTACCCGTCGTGAAGGGCAATGGCTACGGCTTCGGTCGGCGCGCACTGCACGAGGTGGCCCGCAGCGCCGGCGCCCAGTACGTCGGTGTGGGCGACGTGCACGAACTCCACGACGTACCCGACTCGCTCACCCCGGTGGTCCTCACGCCCACACTCGCGGCCCCCACCAGCACACGGCCCATCCTCACCGTCGGCGATGTGGCTCACGTACCTCCGTTGCGCCACTGGGGCGGCAGTGTGATGGTGAAGCTGCGTAGCAGCATGCACCGCCACGGTGCGGGGCCAGCCGAACTGGGCGCACTGCTCGACGCGGTCGATCACGCCGGTGCGCATGTCGCTGCCTACGCGATTCACCTTCCGCTGGCGGGCACCGACGCAGACCGCGTGGCCGAAGTGGAGGCGTGGCTGCCCCACCTCGACCCAACGGTCGCCATCTGGGTGAGCCACCTCTCCCCCGAGACCTTCCACGCACTGCGCAGAGCGCATCCCGAACGCGACTGGTCGATTCGCGTGGGCTCAGCGATCTGGCACGGAGTACCGAAAGGCTCGTTCCTCCAACTGACCGCCGACGTGCTGTCGGCGCAACCCGTGCACGCCGGCCAGCCGGTCGGTTACCGGGCGACCCCCGCACCATTCGATGGCACGTTGGTGTCGATCGGAGCCGGCAGCGCGGCGGGCGTGACACCACTCGACCACGCCGATCCCTCGATGCGCAGCCCGTTCCATTTCGCACGACGGCGCCTCGATCTGCTGGAGGCACCGCACATGCACACGTCGCTCGTAGTCGTACCCACCGGCGCGCCATGCCCCGCGATCGGCGAGCACGTCGACGTGCAACGTCCCCTCACCACCACCTCCGTGCACGAGATCGTCTGGCGATGACATCGCCGCATCATCGCGGCGACCGCATCGTCGATCTCGATGTCGTACGCGCCATCGCCCTCATCGGCGTCTGCGTGATGAACTACCACGGGTACCTGCAACTCCGCGGCGCACCGAAAGACGCCGGGTTCTGGGGGCGCGTGTTCGACCCAGCCGTGGGTCCGTTGACCACGCGCTTCGCCGCCACGTTCGTGATGGTGGCGGGAATGGGCGTCTCCCTGCTGACCCAACGCAGTCGGGAGACGAACGACCGAACGCGCCGCAGCACCGACAGGTGGACACTGCTGCGACGCGGTGTGCTGTTGCTGTCCTTCGGCTTCTTCCTCGACTGGGTGTGGCCGGGCACGATCCTGTTCTTCTACGGAGCGTTCTTCCTCGCCGCTGCGGCGCTGTTCCCACTGCGCAGTCGGTGGTTGCTGGCCGTAGGTGCCGGGGCAGCCGTGGCCGGGGCCGCACTGCAGTGGTGGGCACTCGACCGGACCACCCTGGGTCATGCCACACAGTGGCTGTTCACCGGTCAGGCAGAGACACATCGCTCACCCCGCGAACTGCTCTTCGACATCGTCGTGCGCGGCACACACCCGTTGTTCCCGTGGCTGGCATTCCTCTGCATCGGCATGGCGATCGGACGCCTCCTGCCATTCGACGCTCGAATGCGAGTACGCCTCGCGCTGGCCGGGTGCATCTGCGTTGCCACCGGCTACCTGCTGGAACACGTACTGCCATGGCACGAGCATCTCCGCAGCACCCACCCCTTTGATCGGGGCCTGCTCTTCACGCTCACCGCCACCGGCACCGCGCTCACAGCAATCAGCCTCATCGGGTGGGTTGCCGAGCGCACGGCGCAGTCCCCCATCACCCATGCGCTCGCCGTGACCGGGCGCACCACGTTGAGCATCTACGTGCTGCACGTGTTGGTGTTCAACCTGTTCGTGGACTGGCTGGAGTGGGTGTCGCCCAATGGCCTGCGCACCGCACTGCTGTTCGCGCTGGCGTTCTGGGCGGGCGCGATCGTCGTGGCCAACGTCTGGGCGCTGCGATTCGCGCACGGGCCGCTGGAGTGGGTGTACCGCCGCTTTGGCGGCTGATCACGCCTGCGCAGGGATCAGAGCAGGCCGGTGAACGTGTCGCACTTGCTGGGGTCGAGCGTGTCGAACCCCTTCAGGAACCAGGTGCGGCGCTGGTCGGCCGAACCGTGGGTCCAACTCTCCGGATTGGTGCGACCCTGCGTGGCCTGCTGAATTCGATCGTCGCCCACTCCTTCGGCGGCGGCAATGGCCTCATCGATCTCGCTGGGGCTGTCGAGCAGGTTGCGCCGATTCGCATCGCCGACCCACGCACCGGCGTAGCAGTCGGCCTGCAACTCCAGTGCGATCGAGTACTTGTTCGCCTTGCTCGGGTTCTTCCTCGACGCCTGCTGCACCTTCGCATTCGTGCCCAACAGGTTCTGCACGTGGTGGCCGTACTCGTGGGCGAGGATGTACTGCTCCGCGAGATCCGAGGTGGCACCGACGAACTGCTTCTCGATCTGCTGCATGAACCCGAGGTCGATGTACACGAGGAAGTCGGCCGGGCAGTAGAACGGGCCGGTCTCCGGGCTGGCCTGGCCGCAACCGGTGGGGTACGGCTGATTGAACAACCTGGTCTTGGTCATCTGGTACTTCGTACCGAGGTAGGTGGGCAGCGCCTTGGTCCAGTAGGCCTGCACATCGTTGGTGACGCCGCACACCACACGCTCGAGGTCGGAGCCGCACGCCTCGCCGCTGGCCTGGCTGTTGGCTGGAGCGATGGCACCCTGTGTCGGATCGCTCCCTCCCATCAACTGCGGCAGGAAGATGGCGGCGAGCAGCACGATGATGCCGAGCAGTCCACCACCGGCCTTCATGCCACCCGGAATCGGGAGGCCACCTCCGCCCATACCGGGAATGGAGAAACCGCCTCCGCTCGAACCGCCGCCGGCTTGACCCCGGCGGTCGTCCATGTTGCTCGCGTCGGTGCTGCGGATCTTTGTCACGTCTACCCCTGTCGTTCCCCGACGAGATCTTAGGCGCTCGGCGCAGCGTGACTTCGGGCCACGCGGCGCGCTCGGTGCATTCCCCGAATTCCTACCGCTCCGGCACCGACGAGTGGCCCCCGATCGCCGAGGCGAACCGGGGTGATGCGAGCACCTCGCGAGAACGCCAGCTTGGTGTGCTCGTCGAGTGCTTCCTGCGCGGAGTTGAAGAACGTCGCCCCGAACCCCAGAGCAACGGAACCACCGACCACGACGAGATCGAGGTCGAGCAGATTGCACACCGAGGCAGCCGCCCTCCCGACGAGGCGACCCGTGCGCTGCATGATCTCGTACGTGGGCGAGCTTGGGGGACGTCCGGTGATGGCCTCGATGGCCGAACCCGACGCCTCGGCCTCGAGGCACCCGCGTGCACCGCAGCCGCAGCGGCGGCCGTTGGGCTCGACGATGATGTGACCGATGTGACCGGCATTGCCGCCAGCGCCATCGAGCAACTGCCCGTTCAGCACGATGCCACCACCCACGCCGGTGGAGACCACCATCGCGAGGAAGCTGTCGTGTCCCTGGGCGGCGCCGAGCCAACCCTCCGCCATGGCCAACGCCTTCGCATCGAGATCGCCGTACACCGGTAGCGCCGTGGCCACGCCGAGCCGCTCGCGCAACGGAAAGTTGCGCCATGCGTGAATGTTCAACGGTGACACGGTCTCGCATTGCGGACTGGTGGGTCCGGCCGAGCCGACACCCACTACCACCGGCCTCACATGGTGGTGACCACGCGCTCGCTCCATCTGGCTGTCGATCACGTCGCGCAGCGTGGCAAACAGCGCATCAGCCTGCAGATCGTGGTTCACCGCCACCTGATCGCGGTCGATCAACTCGCCCTGCATGGTGACCAGCCCTACCGCCATCTTGGTGCCGCCGATATCGATGGCCAGCACCACATCGCCCGCCGGCACGCCGCTTCCGCGCCGCTGGCCAGATGAGGGCGTGCCGGTCGACAAGGTGCCGGTCGAAGGCGTATCGGACATGCGCTCAGCCGACCCGGCGCGCATGCTCGACGAGATTGATCTCGTACAGCACCAGGTCGAGCGCGTCGGCACTGACCATCCCCGACCAACGTTGCGGGTGCTCGGGGGTGATGCACGACGACAGCGGGTTCAGCAGGGTCCAGGGCGTGGGGTGGCAGAACTGCACCACGCTGTAGCGCTCGCCGTCGTAGCCCGGTGTCGCCACGACACGGTGTACACCGGTGGGGATGACGCCATTGGTGAGCCGCTCGAGCATCAGACCGGCGTTGATGATGACCTGGCCGTCTGGTGCCACGGCGTCCACCCATCCGCCGTCAACGAGCACCTGAAGACCCGGCGCTGTGGCCCTTGGCAGCGCCGTGATGAGGTTGATGTCGCCGTGCGAGCCCGCCCACACATGCGTGCTGTCGGGCGCCTGCGCCATCGGTGGGTAGCGAATCGCCCGGGTGAGCGTGGCCCCGTTCGTGGTCATCTCGTCGAACAGCGATTCGTGGCAGCCCAAGCCCTCGGCGATGATGCGCAGGAAGCGACGCTGCAGTTCCTCGATGGCGCGGTGAAACGTGGTGAGTACGGCAGCGATCCCCGGCACGGCGGCCTCGGGCAGCACCTGCGGGCCGTAGCGATGCGGGTAGCGCTCGCGCAGCGGGTGGCCCTCCGGCAGGGTGATGCCCCAGTTCAGCATCTCTTTCCAATCGGGCACGTCGCTACTGGCGGCCGTCTCCACGAGGAGACCGGTGTACCCCGTCTGGCCGTGGCTGTCGGGGGCGATGAAGCGGGCCTTGTCGTCGTGGGGCAGCTCGAAGAACTCTTTGAGCATGCCGTAGGTAGTGTCCAGCATGTCTTCGGAGAGATCATGACGGGTATAGACGAATCCGGTTTCAAGGCTGCGGCGAACGCCATCGACGACCGCCCGACGCTGCGCGGAATTGCCCTGCTCGAACGCCAGCAGATCGACTTCCAAGATCTCGCTCATGGGTCCACGGTAGCGATTTCCAAGGAACGTCCAAGTAACGGGTTCCTTTCTCCCGTGAAACTGGCTCATCGGCCAAACCTCCGGCAAGGTGCGAACGTGTCTCAGCCGTGGAATACCTGGCAACGATCGTGAGCGACATCACCGGCGCCCCCGATGCCGTCGTCGTCGACGACCTCGACACGTTGTTCCGCGCCCATTACGGGCGCCTCGTGCGAGCACTCACGCTCGTTGCGGGCAGCCAGGAAGCCGCCGCCGACGCAGTTCAGGAAGCCTTCGTGAAGGCCCACCTGCATTGGCGTCGGGTGCAACGCTACGACGACCCGGTGGGCTGGATCCGCCGAGTCGCCATCAACAAACTGCGCGACGAAAATCGTCGCCGGGGCCGCAAGGACCGCGCCGTGGAGCGACTCCAGGGTGAATTCCGGTCCGAGGGCGTGCAGTGGAGCGACGGCGCCGATGCCGGCGCGCTGCTCGCCGAACTACCCCGTCAGCAGCGACTGGCGATGGCGTTGTTCTACGTGGAGGGTCTCAGCGTGGCCGAAGTGGCCGAGACGCTGGAGATCACCGACGGAGCGGTGCGGTTCCACTTGCACCAGGGGCGTGCGCGACTGCGCGGCCTGGTGAGCGACCAGAAGGAGACACCGTGACGGACGAATTCAACGACCCCGTGCTCGAGCGCATGCTCGGCCGCCTCAGTGGCGCCTATCCCGATACGAACGTGGCCTACCAGGCCGTCCACGGTCGAGTGCGCCAGGTGAAGCGGCGCCGGGCGTTCGTGGCCGGAACTGCGGCCTGCGCCATGCTCTTCGGCGTCGCTGCAGTGGCAGCGCAGGGCGTCGGCCCATCGCAGACGGTCTCCCCTGCTGCCCCGGCCGACACGTCGGTGGCCGACACTGCGAGCAGTGCGCCCGTCGCCACGGATGCGCCGTCCACGAGTGCCACCGCCACGTCGGTGGCCGACACCACACTCGGCACCACCCTCGACACGACGCCCGGCACCATCGTCGACACCACGGCTCCCGATCAGGGCGGCGGCACTGCCTCCAGCACGCCCACTCCCACCGACGCTCCCACCACCTCCGACGTCACCTCCACCACGGATTCCACCTCGTCGAGCAGCCCGGCCACCACGGTCACCCTGCCGCTGGGCGAGCACACCTGGACCTCCGACGGCGGCGCCATCACCGTGGTGAACGAGAACGGGGTGCTCACCCTCGTCAGCTCCGATCCCGCAGCAGGCTTCGAGGAAGTCCGCAGCGATGCGAGCAGCACCCGCATCCGCGTCGAGTTCTCGGACGGGTCCACCACCTGGCGGATCGAGATTCGTACCGACAGTGGCAAGGCACGCGCGGAGATCACACGACACGGCTGATCAGGCCGCCCGTTCAACCAAGGAACGGCAGCATTTGTCAAAGAAATGGAAGGTCCACAACCTTTCCGTTCGCCCAGACGTGTCTTCCACTGTTCGCCCAGGAGGAAACCCAATGAACCACAACCCCCGCCACCGCCTCATCGTCGTCAGCGCCATCTCCGGCGTGCTGGTCTTCGGCGCAGCCGGTTTCGCAGCAGCTGCCACCGGCAGCCAGCACCGCAATCTCGTGCCCACCGTCGTCACCGACCCGAGCACCTCGACCGTCGACACCACCATCGTCGACCCGGCCACCAGCGCCGTCGACACCACCATCGTCGACCCGGCCACCACTGGTGTCGATACCAGCGTCGTCGACACCAGCGTCATCGACACCACCATCGTCGACCCGGCCACCTCGATCGACCCCATCGTGCTCGAGCCCTCCACCTCGATCGACGGCGCCACCGGCACCACCATCGACGACGACTCCGACGACATGGACGACGACATGGACGACGACAGCGCCACCGGCACCACCATGGACGATGACGACGACATGGACGACGACGACATGGACGACAACGACGACATGGACGATGACGACACGGACGATGACGACACCGTCACCACGTCGGCCACCACCGACACCGCAGCCCCCGCCGGCGACACCACGGTGACCACCGAGGACAGCCACGGTGGCCACGGCGGTCACGGCGGCGACGACTCGGACGACTGAGAGCTTCCCCCACGTCGTGGGCGCCCTCCATACTGAGGGGGTGCCCACGACGGACTGGAACCCGGTACTGCGCAGCGAGTTCGCAAAGCCGTACTGGAACAACTTGCAACACTTCGTAGCGGGCGAGCGTGCCCGCTACGTCGTTTTTCCACCCGAGGACGACGTCTTCGCTGCGCTCCACCTCACGCCGTACGCCACCACTCGGGTGGTCATCCTCGGGCAAGACCCGTATCACGGCCCGAATCAGGCGCACGGCCTCTGCTTCTCCGTTCGGCGCGGCGTACCGGTGCCTCCGTCACTCCAGAACGTCCACAAGGAACTGCAGGCGGATCTCGGCTTCGAGCGACCGGCGCACGGCAATCTCGAGTCCTGGGCGAAACAAGGCGTGCTGTTGCTCAATGCCACACTCACGGTGCGCGCCGGTCAGGCCGCATCGCATCAGGGTCAGGGCTGGGAGACCTTCACGGATGAAGTGCTCCGCACCGTGAATGCCAAGCCGCATCCGGTGGTGTTCCTGCTCTGGGGCGCCTCGGCGCGCCGCAAGAAGTCACTCATCGACCTCGGCCGCCATACCGTCATCGAGAGCGCCCACCCGTCGCCGCTCAGCGCCCACAACGGGTTCTTCGGCAGCAGGCCCTTCAGCCGCACCAACGACGCGCTGAAGGCGGCAGGGCTCCAGCCGATCGACTGGGCCCTACCGCCTTCGTGAGTGCGAACCTAGGTTGCGATGGACCGATCAGCCGGCGGGGCTGGGGTAGTCACCAGGCTCCTCGCCAGTGGGCGGCGTGGCGTAGATCGCCACTGCCCCATCGGCCTTGAACAGCTTGTCCTCGGTGGGCCATTCACCGGGCATGTAGCGCTTGCCGCCGTCGACGTACTGGTACATGCCGGTGCCTTCCTTGCGGATCTCGTCCGGGCCGGTGGCAGCCGGGTCGTACCAGAACACCGTGGCGTCATCCACGCCTTGGTAGTCGGGCACCCCACCCCAGTAGCCCTTGTCGCCGTACGACAGGTACGGCTGGCTGATGGCGGCCTTGGTGCCGTCGGCAGCGAACAGGCGATCGCGGAAGTTCTCGGCCGTCACGTTCGGGCCCATGCCCTGCAGCGTGGCGAACAGCAACGCCGGGTTGGGTGAGATGATCCCGATGGTGTCGTTGGCCGGCGGCTCCACACCGTTGAACCACACGTAGTTGGCGTACGAACCGGTCTTCACCGGGTCCTGGCGGGCAGCGAGCTGCGTCACGCCGAAGGCATGCGCCCACTGCTGCTGGTCGTAGGTGCGAGCGAACGCCGTCACGTCCACCAGCGTGCTGGCAGCCACCACCCATTCCGGGAAGTACTCCTGCGCCGTGGCTTCCTTGGTGAAGTCGCGGGGAGCCACCGGGTCGCCACTGAAGACGATGGTGGTGACACCGGCGGCCTTCAGCTTGGTGATCACCTGGCTGGCCTGCTGCTGGATGGTGGCCGGATCGAGCTGGTACGCCACGGTCTCGGCCAACGGTGCACCGATGCCATCCATACCGGCGGCGAAGCTGTCGGCGAGATCCTTTGCGGCGCCGCTGCTCTCCAGGTACACCAGACCGAACTTGCGCGGCGTCGCGGCCAGCGCCTCACCGGCATGCTCGGCGTTCTTGCCGACCAACTGCTTCTGGATGAACTCCAGCACGTGCGTCTGCTTCTGGGCAGCGCTGCCGTCGAGACCCCACACGTACGGATCGCGGTCTTCGTAGAACTGGGCCGGCTGGCCCGGCGTGCAACCGATGCACAGGGTCTTGCTGGCAGCCAACTCGTCGGCGAAGGCACTGGTGAGCGCCGGACCACCGATCACCGCGAACGGGTTGTACTGAGCCACGATCGCCGCCGCATCGGCGCGAGCAGCCACTTCATCGGTGGCGATGCCGGTGCCTTCGAAGGTGACCAGGTTGATCGTGCGGCCGTAGAGCTCGTAGTACGTCTCGTAGTACTTCACGATGTTCTTCATCGTGTCGAACTGCTGCTGGTTGGTGTCGTCCACCTTCACCGCATCGGTGATGTACCCGATGATCGGGTCGTTGGCGATACCGGCGTACTGCACGATGGTGATTTCGTCGGCCGTGACGCCGGTTGCCGTCGCGCCACCGTTGTCGCCCTCGAACGGCACGAAGCACTCGGGCCGGAAGTAATCCGGCGTCGCGATACGACCGGTGCTCGTGTCGCAGCGATCGCCCCACTCGATGCTGTCGGTGAGACCCTTGTCCTTGGCCTGCGACCACGTCATCGGATACGTGATCTCGGCGGTGCCGCCCGTCGTGGTCTCGGTGCTGGCCGCGGTGGTGTCGGACCCGCCGCCCGCTGCCGTGGTCTCGACCGCTGCCGCGGTGGTGTCGGACCCGTTCGAGGTGGTGTCGTCGCCTCCGCGGGTGGCCAGCAGAATGCCGCCTCCCACGGCTACTACCGCGACGACTCCGATGATCGGCCCCCACCGCTTCATCTGACGGTTGCCACCGGAACCTCCGGACGCACCCGATGCACTGGCTGCCTGCATGGCTCTATCCCCCTGACCCGCTACGCGCCTGCGCAGCGGAGTTGTTCCCCAAATAGCTCTCTATCACTTCCGGATGGGCCAGCACGTCGGACGGAGTGCCCGACGTGAGAACCGCACCCTGGTCGAGCGCGACAAGCCGATCGCTGATCGAAGAGACCAGCGGGATGTCGTGTTCGATCACCAGCAGGCTGGCGCCCATCTCGTCGCGCAGGCGGCGCAACACGGGGGCCAGTGCTTCCACTTCTCGTTGGGCGATTCCGCCCGATGGTTCATCGAGCAGCACCATCACCGGACGGTGCGCTGCGATGCAGGCGAGGTCCACGACACGACGGGTGCCGGTGGAGAGCTCGCGCACGAACGCGTTGCGGTAGTCGCCGAGGTGCATCAACTCGATGAGCTCGTGCACCCGCAAGGCCGTCCGCTCCTCGTCGTCGTACACGGCCGGCCAACGCAGTGCTGCGGCGAACGCGCTGCGGTTTTCCACCCACCGTTCGAGCGCCACGGCGAGGGTTTCCTCGACCGTCATGTCGGGGAAGAGACGGGCGTCCTGGAAGCTGCGACCCAACCCGGCACCGGCACGCTGCTCGGCGGCCAGCTCACCGATTTCTCGGCCATCGAGCACGACGCGGCCCGAGTCGAGGGACACGAATCCGCTGATGAGGTCGAAGATGGTGGTCTTGCCGGCCCCGTTCGGGCCGATCATTCCCACGATCTCGCGCGGATAGACATCGAAGGTGGCGGCGTTCACGGCACGGTTGCCGCCGAAGCTCTTGGCGATGTCGATCACCTGCAGCAACGGCTGCCCCGAGGTGTCGACGGGCTCGCCGGAATGCGCTTGCTCCGTGCCCTCGGCGGCACCCGAGAGGAACACCGAGCGCAACAGGTCCTTACGGTCGAGCAACTCCGAGGTGGGGCCACTGAAGCGAATCGTGCCGCGCTCCATGAAGTACGCCCGCTCGGCAACCGTGAGCGCCACGTTCACGCTCTGCTCCACCAGAATCACGGCCGTGCCCTCGGCGGCCACGCGCTGCACCAGGGGCAGCAACTGACCCACCACCACCGGGGCGAGGCCCAGCGACAGTTCGTCGATCAACAGCACCCGCGGCTTGGCCACGAACGCCATACCCAAGGCGAGCATCTGTTGCTGCCCGCCGCTGAGGTCGGCTGCGGCGCGGTCGAGGCGGTCGCGCAGCACGGGGAACAGCGCGAGCACTTCCTCCGTCGCAGCAGCCACACCATCGGGATCGGAGCGACGAGTCCAGCCCGCCAGTTGCAGGTTCTCCGCCACGGTGAGCGCTCCGAAGACACCTTGCCCGCCGGGCATCTGGCTGATGCCGAACGTGGCGATCTCTTCCGGCGGCGCATGCGTGATGTCGCGACCATCGAGCACCACCGCGCCGCGATCGGCTTCGACGACGCCGCTGATGCTCTTCAACAACGTGCTCTTGCCGGCGCCGTTCGTGCCGAGGAGGGCGACGATCTCGCCTTCCTTCACATCGATGTTCACGCCGAACAACACCTGTCGACCGGTGTAGCCGGCATCGAGGTTGCGCACGAGCAGCAGGTCGGCCTGCCCCTGGCGGCGCTGATACAGGGCCTCGCTGCGCGCCGCCGACGCTTGCCACACCTGGGCGATGTCGGCATCGATGGTGTCCTTGGCCGAACGCAGAATGAAGCTGCCGAGGATGAACAGCGGCACCAGGGTTGCCATGCCCCACCGGATGCCCACGTGAGAACTGATCCAGCCGATGATCGGCAGGATGAACAGACCCGGGATGATCCACAGCGACGCCACGCTGAAGCCCGTCGCTCGGGCACGAGCGGGAATGGCGAGCGACAGCGCCACCAGGATGCCGGGGCCCACCACCGCGAGCGTGGCAGAGATGACACAGTTCAGCGCCACGGCGAATACGACGTTCGGGGCCACCACGAAACCGATCGACGCCAACGACGTCAGCACGGCGATGTTGGCGAGGAACTGGATGAGCCCCTTCATGTCGCCCATGAAGTTCTTGGTGATGTAGCGGGTGCCGAACACCAAGCCCACCAGACCGAACGGTTCGGCAACTGCCGCCGCGATGCCGCGTGCACGTTCATCGAGGTTGAACTGCTGCTCGTACAACAGCGCAGCAAGCGTGACGAAACCGATCATCGCCGTGGCGAGGAACGGCAGGCTCCACCACAAGCGCTGCAGCGTGTTGATCTTCTGCACCGTGCGCCAGCTCTCTGCGAACGACGGCACCGTTTCCTCGGTGTTGCTGACTTCCTCGCTGGCACCGGTGGCCTGGCGCTCCCAACGGCCTCGCACCGGTTCACGCAGGCGCAGGGCGAGGATGGCGAAGATCACCGTGGGTATGACGAACACGATGAACGGCGTGCGCCATCCGAAGTAGTACGCCAGCAGACCGGCACTGATGGGGCCGACGAACGCGCCCACGGCGTTCGCCGCTCGGTGAGTGCTGAACACCTTGCTGCGCGACTCGATCGGGTAGTAGTCGGCGAGCAACGAGTTGTGCGTGGGGTCCACGACGGCTTTGCCCAGCGCGCTGCCGCTGCGGGCGATGGTGAGCACCACCACGCCGGTGGCGAGGCCGGTGAGGCCGCTGAAGGCACCCCACACGAGTGCCCCGACAACCGCCAACGGCACGCGCTTGGATCGGTCGGCGTACTGGGCGATCGGCACCTGCAACGCCAGCGCGGCGATGGAGGCCAAGGCCACGAGGCTGAGCGCTCCGGTGTTGTCGAGGTTGAACGCGTCGCGAATGTTCGGCAGCAGGATGCCGAACGCCGTGCGGTCCAGTTCGTCGACCGCGTTCAGGCCGAACAGCACCACCAACGGGAACACTGCCTCGCCGCCGCACACGTCGCGCAACCACTTCGTCGGGTGCGCCACACCATGCAAGAACCGCTGCCAGGCGTTCATGACCCTGCTCCTTCGATCGGTTCGGCGTCGTCCGCGGGCATCGGTTCATCCACGCGATGACCCGTGAGCAGACGAACACCGACATCACGCAGCTTCACCCACAGGCTGCCGAGGCCACCGGGCAAGACCAGCAGCACCAGCAGCACACCGAAACCGGTGGACAGCAACTGCCACGCCGAGTCGGTGATGAACCAGCGCGTGCCGCGCAGGTAGAGCGCCCCGAGGAACGCCCCGCCGAGCATTCCCAGACCACCGATGACGGCGCTGATGAAGACGTTGAAACTCTCCTGCGTGGTGAACGTGGCGATGCTGAAGCTCTTGCTGCCCTGCGCCAGCAAGGCACCGCCGATGCCCGCCACGATGCCGCTGATGACGAAGGCCGTGAGCTTGGCGCGCACGACGCCAACGGAGAAGCTCTGCGCCGCTCGCTCGTTCTCGCGGATGGCCACGATGACTCGCCCCGTACGAGACGCACGGATGCCGCGCAGCGCCATGAACACCAGCGCCAGCACCACGACCGAGTACGTGTAGAAGCGAGTAGGGGTATCGACCCTCACCTGCCCGAACAGTGGGTCGCGTTCGAAGCCGACCTCCGCTTTCGGGAACCAGTGGAAGAAGCGATCGTTCAGCAGCCAGTACTCGGTGGCCAGCGACAGTGCGAAGGTGGTGACGGCGAGGTACAGACCACGAAGTCGCAGTGCCGGCACACCCACCACGAAGGCAGCGACGCCACCGGCAAGGCCGCCGATCAGCAGCGTGAGCGACAGGTCGACGTGCCACCGCCAGGTGAGGGTGGCGCTGACCGCAGCGCCGATACCAGCCAGCGCCATCTGACCGAATGAGATCTGTCCGGCCCACCCGGTGAGGACCACCAGCGACAGGCCGATCACCACGAACGCAATCAACGCGGTGGACTTGATCACCAGGTCGACGTCGAGCACCACGGGAACCGCCGCCACACCGAGCACCGACAACGCGATCAGCGTCCACTTCACGGTAGGCACCCAGCCGTAGTTGGCCAGATACGGCGGCAGCGGGCGGACCTGCTCGGCGCCTCTCCAACTGCTGGTGTTGTCGTTGTCGCGGCGCAGGTTGCTGGAACGCTGGGCCAGCAACGCCACGAACATCGCGCCAGCCATGATCGGGTACGCCAGGAACGGCGACTCCGAGTTCCAGGTGACGCCGGACTCCAGGAGGGTCAATGCCATGGCAGCGCAGGCGATGGTGGGCAGGCGTTCCAGCCGGCCGATCACCAACGCAGCAAGTGCCACGAGCATTGCCGGCAGTCCCGCCGCCACACCCAACGGCACGCCGGTGATGCCGCTGCGAAGGAACAGCGCCAGATACGCCAGAGCTCCGGCGATGGCCCACACCAACGTGTTCAGACGCGACACCGGAATGCCCAGCATGGCGGCGCGATCGGTGCGCTCGGCACTGGCGCGGATGGCGATACCGAGGCGGCTGCGGTTTAGGAACCAGGCCACAAACGCAATCGCCAGCGGGCCCACCACGAGCGCAATGAGGTGGTTCGCGTTCAGGATGTAACTGCCGGGCTGGGCCTGCCAGAACTTCCACTGCCAGGTCGGGGTGAACTTCCAGTCCACCGGTGGTTCGAGCCGCTGGCTGGCGAGGTTCTCACCCCACCAGCGCGGGATGAGAATGCCGAGCACCACCAGCAACTGGGTGATGCCGATGGTGGCCACCGTCACCACCATGCGCGGGGCGTTGCGGAACCGACGGATGAAGGCCATCTCCACCACGGCGCCGAGCAAGAGCGCCATCAACAAGCCCACACCCATGCCCACGAAGTAGGGCCAATTCCAGAACAGGATGAACGATGCCGCAAACCCTGTCGGCACCGTGCCGAGGTCGGCCTGGGCGAAGTTCACCACGCGGTTGGCGCGATAAATCAAGGCCATGCCGATGGCCAGCATGCTGGCCAGCACACCCTTGACCAGGCTTTCCACCCAGACCCCGAAGGGCATGGGGTAGTGCACCAACTGCAGCAGCACCACAGCCGCGACGGTGCCCCAAGCAACCACCGCAGTAGCGGAAAAGCGGGCCCCCCAGCGACGCATGAGGGGCACCGTACTGTGTCAGAGCAGTCCGCGGTGAACGCAAGGAACGCCGACGCTCACATCCACACCGTCGGTGGCACAGAAGGTGTCGACATCCACTACCTCGAAGCCGCGGGCCAACAACCAAGCGACCAGTTCGTCGTGCTCGCACACCGACAACTCCAGTTGGTCCGTCATCGGCACCGACGAGAGCAGCATCGCGAGGACGTCGTGCGGTGCGTCGGACTCGAGCCGGAGCAGTTGCACGACCGAGCCGCGCAACGCAATGTGGTGAGCCCCCACCTCGGCCCCGATGGACGCGAAGTGGGCAACCAGGTCGAGTCGACCGTGTGCCCACTCGGCGACCAACGACTCGCTGCCGAGCCCCGCTCCGGGGCCCCGCATGGTGAGCAGTTGCCACCGAGGCAGCATCCCCAGCGACGCATACACACGCAGCGCTGCCGGGTCGCTCGAGCTGAATGTGCACCGCCGCGATGCTTCATTCACCACCGCCGCGGCCACACGCCCACCGAGGCCGCGGCCGCGGTACTCGGCCGCAACGAACAGATCCGTCACCATCACCGCGCCGCCGACGCGAACGCTGCCGGCGACGCCCACCACCTCATCTGCGATCGCCGCAACAACCAGTCGACCGGTTCGTTCCACGAACGCGAAGTGATCTGTATGCGCATCCGGCGACCCACCAGCCGCAGCGATGCGGACGGCTTCCTCGATATCGCCAACACGGGCAGCTCGGATGGTCAACCCCACCGCGATAGTGAAGCACCGATTGACGTGAGTTCGTGGTGCCGGTGGGAGAGACTGGAACCGATGAACATCCCCCCGGTCGTCACCTTCTCCTTCGCGCGCCGCCTGGCCGCCATCAGCGCCCTCGCGATCGGCGCGGTGGCGTGCTCGAGCAACGTCGACAACACCGCGCCGGCAAGTACCGCTGCGCCCACCACCGCCAGCACCTCCACATCGAGCACCACCTCCACCACGGCAGCGCCTACCACCACGGCAGCGCCCACCACCACGACGGATCCCATCGTCACCAAGGGTGGAGTGGTGAAGGTGGCCAACTGCTCGGGGGTGAACGGCGCGGCCGGCGTGCTCACCGGCGAGTTCGCCGACCTGGGTTTCACCACTCGCGACGCCACCAACGGCGTCGTTCAGGACAACGATCTGAAGGTCAGCAAGATCTACGTAGTGGCCGGCAGCGAGGCAGTCGCCGCATCTGTCAGCCGACTGATGGGCGGTATCGAGGTCGTGCCCATGCCGACGCCGGTCTGGATCACCGACGCCCAGGAAGGTCTCGCCGACGCGACGGTGTTGGTGATGCTCGGCCACGACCTCGCAGGCACCCCCCTCGCCGACATGGCCGGCTGACGGACTCCATCCACGATGGCCCATACCGACTGGAGCGACCGAGCGTTCGTGGTGCAGACACGCGAACGATGGCCACTGGCCGACACCGTCGTCTTGGCCATCAACCGGTTCCGTGTTCACCGCACCGGTCGCAACAGTGCCCTCGTCGCGCACTACGGCTTCCTCTCGATCTTTCCGCTGTTGCTGGTGTTCACGACCATCTTGGGTTTCGTGCTCGACGGCAACGTCGAACTCCAGCAGCGCATCATCGACTCCACCATCGCTCAGGTCCCGATCATCGGCGACCAACTGGCCACCGACCCGACGCAGCTCCAGGGCAGTGTTCCGCTGCTCGTGTTCGGTCTGCTCACCGCCACCTGGTCGGGGCTGAAGGCATTCAACGTGCTGCAGACCGCCCTCGACGACGTCGCCGAGGTGCCGTTCGACACCCGCCCCTCACTGGTGCGCGTTCGTCTCCGTTCTCTCCTCGGGATCGGCCTGGCCGGCGGCAGCCTGGTGGCCGGAGCCGTCCTCAGCACGCTGGCCGGCATGACGGGACTCGCGTGGACGAGTCGCATTCTGCTGGGCGTCGGCACGCTCGCGCTCAACACATTGGTGCTGGCGTCCGTCTACCGATGGTTGTGCTCCAGTCGGCCGCCGTGGTCTGCCGTGTGGCCGGGCGCCATCTTCGGTGGGATCGGTTTCACCATGTTGCAGG
>CANHST010000052.1 GCA_947463235.1 Acidimicrobiaceae bacterium | reverse complement strand
GAGGTGGACGGAGTGCGCTCGGTCGCGCTGGATATCTCATGCACCACCCCAGCTGCAACGCTGCCGATCGACACCACGTTGCCGCCGCCCGTGCCGACCTCGACCACGCTGCCAGCGCCCACCACGGTGGCTCCGTCCACTACTGCTGCCACCACCACGACTGCTGCCACCAACACGACCGTCGCTCCGGACCCCTCGGCTGGTTCGGTGGTGGCCATCGATTTGATCGAAGGGCGCATCAACCTCTCCGGCCGACTGGCCACCCGCGCTCAGCGTGCGGCATTGGTCGATGCCGCCGCTGTTGCTGTTGGCGCCGACAATGTCACCGACGAGGTGACGCTCGACGCTGAAGTCGGCATTGATGCCGATGCGGTGTCGGCCTTGACCGCCTTGGTTGCTGCGATGCCGTTGCCGCTGGTGGATGGCGTGGTGGGCTGGGGCCCGAATGGGTTGTACGCCACCGGCGTGTACGTGGACGATGCGGGCCGCGATCGGTTCCAGACTGCCGCCGACGCCGCCGGCGCAACCACCAGGTTGGTGGCCCGCCCCATCGCCACCGCCGATGATGTGGCGATCGTGCAGCAGGATCTGAATGCCTTGGTGGCGGACGAGCCGTTCGTGTTCGGCAAGGGCAGCACTGATGTGAGCCCTGATCAGCAAGCGCTGCTCCAACGGGTTGCGGGTACCGCCAAACGCTTCGCCGGCATGGTGGTGGAGGTGCAGGGCTACACCGATAGCGAAGGCGATGCAGGCCGCAACCTCACACTGAGCGAGCAGCGAGCGAAGGCGGTGGCCGACGCCATGATCGCCACGGGCGTACCATCCGCGAACATCACGTTCAAAGGATTTGGTGAAACCGGCCTCATCACCGACGACAATGGTGTCGAGATCCCCGAGCAGAGCCGCCGAGTGGTCTTCGGCGCCTCAGTCAGCAACTGATCGGACCAAGGAGTCAATCGTGTGGTACACCCTCGGTGCATGGGCGTGGTGGCTGGTACTTGCCGCGCTCATCGGCGGGGTGGTCGGGTGGCTGTTGCGTTCCATCGGTGTTGCGAAGAACGGCGAAGCTGCTGCGGCCCGGGCTGAAGCAGAGCGGCTGCGCGGTCGTGTGGCCGAACTCGATGGTGTCGCCACGAATCTCGAACGCGTGATGCTGGAGATGGAGTTGCAACAGGCTCAACTCCCCGCGCCGGCCAGCGTGGCGGCGGGCAGTGCTGCCATCGAAGAGGCGGAGGTGCTGGCGAAGAAGGTCGCCGAGCAGCAGCACTGGATCAGCGAGATGCGGGTGCGGCTGTGGAACAGCGAGGCGAAGAATCGCGACCTGCAGGCCGTGGTGGATTCTCACGTGGTGGCAGCGGCGCCTCCGGAACCCGATCTGGGTGAAGCGGGTCGTGTGCTCGGTCAGCCCGTGCGGATGAACGACTTCACGCTCATCGAGGGAATTGGCCCCGCCATCGCGCACCTGTTGGTGAATCGCGGCGTCACCACGTGGTGGAGCCTCGCCAACGCCGACCTTTCGCTGCTGCGTTCGATGCTGTCCGAAGCGGGCCCGAAGTACCAGGTGCACGACCCCACGTCGTGGCCGCAACAGGCGCGGCTGTTGGCGAACGGCGATTGGGAGACGTTCCAGCGCTTGGTCGATGCCCTTCGCAACGGCTACGACACGGAGTGATGTCGGACTCCACCACGTTCACGCTGAACGGCGCGCCCGCAACAGCGGCGGCCGACGGGCGCACGCTGCTCGAGGCGTTGCGCGACCTTGGCGTGCAGTCGGCCAAGGACGGGTGTAGTCCGCAGGGCCAGTGCGGATGCTGCACTGTGTGGGTGGACGGCCAAGCGCGCGTCGCCTGCGTCACCCCGGCTGCTCGGGTCGCTGGCCGCGCCGTCACCACGCTGGAGGGCCTGCCGGATGCCGAGCAGTGGGGCCAACGCCTGTGCGCAACCGGCGGCAGCCAGTGCGGGTTCTGTACGCCCGGCATCGTGATGCGTCTGGCCGCCATTCCGGCGCCGCAACGCACTGACGCATCGGTTCGCCAGGCGCTGTTGGCCCACGTGTGTCGGTGCACTGGTTGGAACAGCGTCGTCGAGGCTGCGTTGCTGCCCGAGGACGATGTGCCGACGGGGTTCGGCTGGAGCCGCCACCTCGGTGCATCGCAGGAACGTGCCGAACTGGAAGGCGGCGTGGCCCAACTCGTATCGCCTGCGGTGGCGTTGGGCCATGGCGGCTTCGCTGCCGACACTGCGCCCGCCGACGCACTGGTGGCAGTGCGCTCGACCGAGGGTGACTGGGTGGTGGGTGAATCGCTTGCAGAGGCGCGTCGCTCGAGCGGCAAGGTGCAGGGTCGGCGCACCACGGAGCCACTGCGCTGGCCGATCGAGGTTCCCGAGGGCACCTGGGTGCGCACGCTGCAGACCACCTGGGTCGAGCCTGCCTACCTGGAGCCCGACGCTGCGTGGTGCGAACCGGGAGGCGAGCCCGTTGGGCCACTCTGCAACGGGGGCGCATTCGGCGGGAAGGCGCACAGCGAGGTGGGCGAAGTGGCTCGGCGGCTCGCCGACCACCACGGCCGCACCGTGCTGGCGATGTACAGCCGTGAAGACGTGGTGCGCCTGGGTCCGAAGCGTCCACCGATTGCCGCCGGGGTTCGCTCCGACGGCACCGGAGTGATCCGGGTGGTGCGCACTCCTGGCATCGCTGCGGCGATCGCCGAGGTGGCGCCGGGATTGCTGGTGGAAGAGGTCGATGTTCCTGGACCCAGCACGACGGCGGAGGTTCGCGCTGCCGGATGGGCCGAGGCGTTGGTGCTCCTGGCACCCGACGACGGATGGGTGACAGCACCGAATGGTGCTCGCGCGCACGCCGCCATCGACGACGAGGGAACCGTGCGCGTGCAGGTGGATTGCGGCACCCCGATCGACCCGATCGTGCTGCGGAGTTACTGCGTCGGAGCCGCCCACATGGCATTGGGTTGGGTACGCACCGAGGGCATCACCGTCGGCGACGACGGTGTGCCGCTGGACCTCACGATGCGAAGCTTCGGGTTGCTGCGCGCGGTCGATACGCCAGTGGTACTCGTCGACGTGGTGCCCAGCGATGCGCCCGCGGTGAACGGGTCCGACGCAGTGTTCGCTGCGGTCGCCCTAGCCGCCTGGCGAGCATCGGGCTTTGCCACCTGTTGGCCTACGATGCGTGCATGAGCAAACCCCTCGGGCCCTACACCCCTGCTGTTCGCGCCGGCGACTGGATCATCGTGAGTGGCCAACTCGGCCTGAAGGATGGCGCCCTGGTGCCGGGCGGCGTGGCCGCCCAGACCGCGCAGGCCGTCGAGAACCTGAAGGCGCAACTGGCATCGATGGGTGCCACCGTTGCCGATGTGGCGAAGACCCTGTGCTTCCTCACCGACATGGACACCTTCGCCACGTTCAACGAGGCATATGTGGCGGGTTTCGGCGACAGTCGCCCGGCGCGCAGCACCATCGGCGTGGCATCGCTGCCGGCCGGCGGCGCGGTGGAGATTGAGGCCTGGGCCTTCAAGCCACTAGGCTGACCAACGTGCCCGGTGCCATCGCCATCATCATTGCGCTGCTCGTCTTTCCCGTGATCGCCATCATGGGTTCGGTCACGATTGCCGCCCTGTTGGGCTGGGCGCTGCACTCCGATGCCGAAGAGCGTCACGAGGGCAGCGAACTCATCGACGTCAACTACTGACGCGCTGCGCTCCGAGGAAGAGGAACGGGCAGCGGTCTCGTTCCGCGTCCCATTCCGGATGCGCCACGAGGTCGGCGTCGGTGGGTGACCATTCCACAAGATCCGTCAGCCGCAACCCCGCACCGAGCAGTGCCATCACGTAGGTCTCGATCGTGCGGTGTTGTTTGCGAACCCCCGGTGCCAACCAATCGGTGACACGAACCCCTTCGCGGGAGTAGCCGTCGAGCGGCCACACCGATGAGCCGTTGGCGTTGCGCTGCCATTGCGCATTCGATGGTGCCGTGTAGGTGGGGTGTTCCACCGAGCACACGAATACCCCTCCAGGCACGAGCGCTGCAGCGATCTGCGCGATCAGTCGCGGCAGATCCTGCAGGTAGTGCAACGTGAGCGATGAGTACACCAGGTCGGCACTGTTCGGGAGCAACTCCACGTGCTCCAGGTTGGCCTGAAGATAGGTGATGCCAACATCGTTGGTGTCGTGCTCCGCCCGTTGCAGCATGCGGGTACTCAGGTCGATGCCCAGCACCTCGGCGGCGCCAGCCGTGCGTGCCCACCGGCTGAACCAACCGAAGCCACAACCGAGATCGATCACGCGGGCGCCATCCATCGGCGGGAGCAGGCGCTGGAGGCGCGGCCATTCACCTGCCCCTGCCAGCCCATCGAGGCTGCGTGGCAGTCGTGAGTAGCCCTCGAAGAATGTGGGGTCGTCGTAGATGTGCTGCGCCATCGGGCACCTCCGAGGTCAGTCTCCCAGCTGGCAGACTGGCGCCCATGCACTCGCACGACACCTCCACCGAGGTGCTCACCCAAGCGGTCCTGCGGTACGCAGTGGACCGCATTCGAATGGACCCGCCACCGCTCGACGGCCCACGCTCGGCTACCGAGCTTGCCGCCATGGCGGGTCGAACCGTGACCGCTCGAGGAATCGGCGGGTTGGAAGCGCTGCGTGTGTTCGGCGACGTGTTGGCGCCCGCGTGTATCTCGGCCGACCACCCGCGATTCCTCTCGTTCGTCCCCACCGCACCAACTGAGGCTGCAGTGCTGTTCGACCTGGTGGTCGGCGCCTCCAGCATCTACGGCGGCTCGTGGCTGGAGGGCGGCGGCGCAGTGTTCGCCGAGAACGAGGCGTTGCGGTACATCGCCGATCTGGCCGGCATGCCGGACTCCGCCGGTGGGGTGTTCGTGACAGGTGGTACCGCGGGCAACCTCAGTGCGCTCATCGCGGCGCGTCACCGTTGGCGTATGCGTGCCGGCGGCCGCCACGACCGGACACGTGCCCTGATCATTGCTTCGAAGGGCGCACACAGCTCGATTGCTGCGGCAGGCCGCGCCATGGATGCCGATGTGATGTCGGCCGCCGCCGACGAGCAGGGCAGGCTCACCCCCGCCGGCCTTCGCGCGTTGGTCGATGGGCTGTCTGCAGACGACCGGGAGCGCGTGATCGCCATCGTCGCCACGAGCGGCACCACGAACGCCGGAGTGATCGACCCGCTCGAGGCTGCTGCCGATGTGGCAGACGAGTTGGGTGCGTGGTTCCACGTGGATGGCGCCTATGGCGGTGCGGGTCTTGCTGCACCGAGCGTGCGCGCTCGCTACGCGGGTATCGAACGATGCGACAGCTTCATCGTGGATCCACACAAGTGGCTGTTCGCTCCATACGACGCGTGTGCGCTGCTCTACCGCGACCCCATGCAGGCCCGATCCGCCCATACGCAGCATGCCGAGTACCTCGATGTGCTGCACACCGACGACGAGTGGAACCCGAGCGACTTCGCCCACCATCTCACCCGGCGCGTCCGCGGCCTTCCGTTCTGGTTCAGTCTGGCCACGTATGGCACCGACGCGTATCGCGATGCCGTGGAGCAGACACTCACCGTCACTCGTGAAGGCGCTCGCCTGATCGACGATGCCGACCATCTCGAGCTCATCATGGAGCCCGAACTGAGCATCGTGCTGTTCAAGCGCAACGGCTGGACGATGCCCGAGTACCAGCAATGGAGCGACCGTCTCCTCGCCGACGGCGATGCGTTCGTCGTGCCCACCTCGTGGGCCGGCGAGACCGTGTTGCGCATCTGCATCGTGAACCCTCGAACCACTCTCGACGATGTGCGCATGCTCATCGACGCTCTCGCCTGATACCCCGGAGCCCCATGGCCGACCTCCTCATCCGCAATGCCCGTCTCGTTGCCACCGTCGATGCGGCCCGCCGCGAACTCGCCGGCGGCTGGGTGGCCATCACCGGCAACCTGATCGAAGCCGTCGGTGGAAGCACCGACCCGGCACCGGCAGCAACCACCGTGATCGACGCGGCGGACTGCCTTGTCACTCCAGGTCTGGTGAACACGCATCACCACATCTACCAGAACCTCACCCGCGCCTACCCTCCGATGACCGACAAGCCGTTGTTCGGTTGGCTGCAGAGCCTGTACCCGTTGTGGCGCGCCATCGATGAGGAGAGCGTGTACGCCAGCGCCTTCATCGGCCTCTCCGAGTTGGCGCTCAGCGGTTGCACCACGAGCACCGACCACCTGTATCTGCACCCCAAGGGTGCGGGCGACCTGCTGAGCGCGGAGATCGCTGCGGCCGTGGATCTCGGAATGAGATTCCACCCGACACGCGGTTCCATGAGCCTCAGCGAGAAGGATGGCGGCCTGCCTCCCGACGACGTGGTGGCGGACGACGACGACATCCTGGCCGACAGCGAAGCTGCGGTTCACCGTCACCACGATCGCAGCCACGGCGCGATGGTGCGAATCGCACTCGCCCCGTGCAGCCCGTTCAGCGTCACCGAATCATTGATGGTGCAGTCGGCCGAGTTGGCCGAACGGCTCGACGTTCGCCTTCACACACACTTCGCCGAGAACAGCGAAGACGACGAGTTCTCGCTCGCCACGTTCGGGTGTCGTCCGATGGAGTACCTCGAGCGCACCGGCTGGTGCACCGACCGCACCTGGGTGGCGCACTGTGTGATGCCGAACCCCGATGAAGTGGCACGTCTCGGTGCGGCCGGCATCGGCGTGGCCCACTGCCCGAGCAGCAACTGCATCCTCTCGTCGGGTATCGCCCCCATCGTGCCCATGCGTGCCGCGGGTGTGAAGGTGGGGCTGGGCGTGGATGGTTCATCGTCCGCCGACAGCGCGTCGCTGTGGCTGGAAGCTCGCTCGGCGATGCTGCTCGCCAAACTCCGCGATGGAGCTCACGCCTCCACTGCGCGCATGGCGCTCGAAGTTGCCACCCTCGGCGGGGCTGGGTGCCTCGGTCGAGAGGGCGAGATCGGCGTGATCACTCCTGGCGCAGTGGCCGACATCGCGGTCTGGAAGCTCACCGGCCCGACGTTCTCGGGGGCGCTCGCCGACCCCGTAGAGGCCTGGATGCGGTGTGGGCCCACGTCGGCCTGGCACACCATCGTGAACGGCCGGTTCGTGGTGCGCGACGGCCAACTGGTGCATCCCGATCTGGAGCAGCAGTTGCGGTCGCATGCCCGCCATGCGGCCCGCATACAGCAGCTCACATGACGCCACTCGATCGCCGGTCGTTCCTGCTGGCGCTCGGTGCGCTGGGCGTGGCTGCATGCGGCAGCCCGCAGCGTGCCTACCCGGCGGATTCGTCGTCGCCATCCGATTCGGGGTCTGACGGCACCCTCGCTGCGAGCTTCACGTCGGTGGTGATGGTGGGCGACAGCATCACCCGTGCCAGTCGAGAGGAGTTGGCGGTCGCCTTCACCGCGTTGGGGATCACCGACCAGTTGATCGACGCAGAAGTTGGTCGGCGCATCGCGGTGGGCAACGGAAAGGGTGGTGGCCCCCTCAGTGGTGTTCGGGCGATCTTCGGTCTCCTGGCTAGTGGCGCAGATCCCGACGTGTGGGTGATCGAACTCGGCACCAACGACGTCGGCAGTTACGCCACCCCCGATGCCTACGGCGGGCTCATCGACCAGATCCTGGGCGAACTCCCCGCCGAGGTGCCGGTGGTCTGGCAGAACGCGTATCGACCGCAATACGTCGATGCCACAAACGTGTTCAACCTGGTGCTTGCTGAACGCATCGCAGCGCGACCGAACAGTGTGGTGGCCGACTGGTTCTCCACGGCGTCGGCCCCGAACGCCGGCCTGTTGCGTTCCGACAACCTCCATCCCAACGCTGACGGACAGCGGGCCATGGCACTCGTGGTGGCCCAAGGCCTCCAGCAGTTCTAGGTGTGGCTCAGGCGCTCCAGCGCGATTGGCCGAAGCGGTAACCCACGCTGCGCACCGTCTGGATGAGGTTGGCGTGTTCCTCGCCGAGCTTGGCGCGTAGACGGCGGATGTGCACGTCGACCGTGCGGGCACCGCCGTAGTACTCGTAGCCCCACACCCGGCTGAGCAGGATCTCGCGAGTGAACACCTTGCCCGGGTTCTGGGCGAGGAACTTCAGCAGTTCGTACTCCATGTAGGTGAGATCGAGCGGGTGACCTTCGATGCTGGCCTGGTAGGTCTCCAGGTTCAGGGCGAGGCCGCTGTACTCCACCATCTCCGGGCGCAACTCGGAGGTGCCGCGGAAGAACAGGTGCCGCAAGCGGGCCTCCACTTCCTGCGGATGGAACGGGGTGAGGCAGAAGTCGTCGAAGAGTTCGTCGCGGAGTTCGAGGTCGGCCAACTGACCGCCGCTCACCAACACCATGAGCGGACTCACCGGCGTGTCGCGCTTGCGCAGCGCTCGGCAGAACGCCCAGGCGCCTTCAGGGTCTTGGTCGCATGCCACCACTGCGCCGGCCCAGCCTGTGGGTGGCTCGTGGCGAGCGGCATCGTCGGGAGACGCGACCGCCTTCCACCGATAACCGGCGAGGTCGAGGGTGCGCGCGAGGTCGGAGGGCGGTGGTTCGGGGAAGACCGCCACGAGTTCCATCAGAGCGCCCTTAGGTAGCGGTTCAGTTCGAACTGGCTGACATGCGTCTTGTAGTCGCGCCACTCGGTGCGCTTGTTGCGGAGGAACCATTCGAAGATGTGTTCGCCCAGCGCCGCCTGCACGAGCTCTGATTTCTCCATCACCTTCAACGAGTCGCTGAGGCTCTGAGGCAACGTGTCGATGCCGAGCTTGCCGAGGGCTGCATCGTCCATCTCGAACAGGTTGGCGTCGGCTTCGGGCGGCAGCTCGTAGCCCTCTTCGATGCCCTTCAGGCCGGCGGCCAGCAGCACGCTGAAGGCGAGGTACGGGTTCGTCGCCGGGTCGGGCGAGCGGTACTCGATACGGGTGGCGCTGGCGTTGCCGCGCTTGGCGATGGGCACACGGATGAGACCGCTGCGGTTGTTGCGCGCCCAGCTGATGTGCACCGGCGCTTCGAAGCCGGGCACGAGCCGCTTGTAGCTGTTCACGGTCTGGTTGGTGACTGCGGTGATCTCCGAGGCGTGGCGCAGCAGGCCGGCGATGAACTGCTTGGCGACGGGCGACAGGTTGTACGGGTCGTCCTCGGCGTAGAAGGCGTTCTGCTCGTCGCCGAACAGGCTGAGGTGCAGGTGCATACCGCTGCCCTGCACACCTTCGAGCGGCTTGGGCATGAAGGTGGCATGCACACCCTGCTTGGCGGCGACCTCCTTCACCACCAACCGGAAGGTCATGATGCTGTCGGCCATGCTGAGCGCGTCGGTGTGGCGAAGGTCGATCTCGTGCTGGCTCGGTGCGTCCTCGTGGAAGCTGTACTCCACCGGGATGCTCATCGTCTCGAGCGTTCGGATGGTCTCCTTGCGGAGCGTGCCCGACACGTCGGTGGTGGTGAGGTCGAAGAATCCGCCCTCATCGAGCGACACCGGCGACTGCCCCTTCTCGGGCGGAGCGAAGTAGAAGAACTCGATGTCGGGAGCGACGTAGAAGTTGAAGCCCTTGTCGCGTGCGGCGCGCAGATTGCGGCGCAGCACCTGCCGAGGGTCGCCTTCGAACGGCGTGCCGTCGAGGTTGTGGATGTCGCAGAACACTCGGGCCTCCACGGCCTTCGGGTCGCCCCACGGCAACACCTCGAACGTGTTCGGGTCGGGGATGGCCAGCACATCGGCTTCCTGGATGCGGCTGAATCCGTCGATGGACGACCCATCGAAGGTCATGCCGTCCTCGAGAGCGTTCTCCAGTTCGGCGGGGCTGATCGCGAAGCTCTTCAGGTTGCCGAGCACGTCGGTGAACCACAGGCGGATGAGCCTCACGCCGCGCTCTTCCACGGTGCGCAGTACGTAGTCGCGTTGTTGCTCGAGCATTGGGTGGCTCCCTCAGGGGCTCAAGGGACGGGGAAAGTGTGCCACGGAGATCCGTGGAGTGGTCAAGAAAAACCGCAGGGGCGGGGCGACCATGTGGTCGCACCCGCCCCCTGTCGGCTGTTGCAGCGGTTGCTCAGGAAGCGGCGCTGCAGACGGTCTCGACGATGAGACGCGTCACGGTGTAGGGGTCGCAGTTGGCGTTCGGGCGACGGTCTTCGGCGTAGCCCTTGCCATCGCGCTCCACCTGCCACGGGATACGGATGCTGGCGCCGCGGTTCGACACGCCGTAGCTGAACTTGTTGTACGGGGCGGTCTCGTGAGCGCCGGTGAGGCGGCTCTCGATGTCGTGGCCGTAGTTCTTCACGTGCAGGTCGACCTTCTTGCCGATGGCCTCGCACGCAGCCTTGATGGCCTTCATGTTGGTGTCTTCGCGCATGGCCTTCGTGGAGAAGTTGGTGTGCGCGCCGGCGCCGTTCCAGTCGCCCTTCATCGGCTTGGCAGCGAAGCTGACGACGAGGTTGTAGTCCTCGCCGAGGCGGTGCAGCAGCCAGCGGGCAACGGTGAGGTGGTCGCTCACGGTGATGGCGTCGGCGGCGCCGATCTGGAACTCCCACTGACCGGGCATCACTTCGGCGTTGGTGCCTTCGATCATGAGACCGGCATCGAGGCACGCCTGGGTGTGGTCTTCGATGAGGTCGCGGGCCTCGACGCGGCCAGCGCCGACGCCGCAGTAGTACGGGCCCTGCGGTGCGGGGTAGCCGCCGTCGGGGAAACCGGCCGGAGTGCCGTCGAGCTTCAGCAGGGTGTACTCCTGCTCGATGCCGAAGATCATCTCGTGCTTGGCGAACTTCTTCTGAGCCTTCACGCAGGCTGCGCGGGTGTTGGTGGGGTGCGGCTTGCCATCGACGGCGTTGGTGACCTCGCACAGCACGAGAATGTTGTCGCCACCGCGGATGGGGTCGGGGCAGGAGAAGACCGGGATGAGCGCGCAGTCGCTCTTGTCGCCGGGGGCCTGGTTGGTCGACGAGCCGTCGAAGCCCCAGACCGGCGGGGTCTTGCCGTCGGCGATGATCTTGGTCTTGGAGCGGAGCAGCGGCGTGGGCTCGGTGCCGTCGATCCAGATGTATTCAGCTTGGTAGGCCACTGACGTTCCTTTGTGAAAATGGGGAAGGGGCGGAAATGATGCTGGTGCGACGGTGTTGCCGCCCCGTTGCCCGAATGTGAACGCTGTGTGAACCGCCGCGAGGCGATCACACCGCTGTTCACGAGGCTAGGCGTTCGCGCCACCACGCCACCGTGTCGGCGGCGGGGAACAATCGGGAACCGCAGCCGTTTGGGAGGCGTCGGACGAGCATGCAACGACGTACCTTCCTCGCCGCCATGGTCTCGGCTCCCACCCTCGCAGCGCTACTCGCAGCGTGCGGAGACGACTCCGTCGTCTCCCCGGGTACCTCACCCGGCACCTCGCCCGACACCAGCACCACGACGGTCGAGCCGAGCGGCATCCCGCATCCCACCGGCGCCGACGAGGTGGTGCTGCGGTACGGGTACGAGGGCGGTTTCGTGGCCCCCGGCACACTCTTCGTCAGTATCCCCACCCTGATGATCACCGGCGATGGTCGGGTCATCGAGCCGGGTGCCACCACGGCCATCTATCCCGGAGCGTTGTTGCCCTCGATGTTCGAGCGATCCATCGACCAGGCGGGCATCGAAGCACTGCTCAGCGCTGCACAGAAGGCGGGCATGTTGGCCTCGCCGCCCGACTACCAGTTGCCCGACGGCATCGGTATCGCCGACGCACCCGACACGGTGCTCACCATCAACGCCAACAACGCCCAATATCTGCACCGTGCCTACGCACTGGGCATGGCTGACGATCCGAGCAGCACGCCCGCGCGTGTGGCGCTCAGCGACTTCCTCGGCACGCTCGGGAACCTCGCCGACGTCGTGGGTGCCGAGCACCTCGGCGAGTCGGCACCACTGGTGGCGAAGCAGTACCGCTTCCAAGCCATGGTGGTTGACCCTGCGACATACACGGAACCGGCACCCACCGTGGTGCCGTGGCCGGCCAGCACCGGAGTCGAGTTGAAGGCCGTGACAGCGGAATTCGGCACCTGCGCCACCATCGACGCCGCTGCCGTGGGCGACCTGTTCTCCAGCGCCAACCAACTCACCTTCTTCGAGGAAGCCGGCGTGGCCTATCAACTGTCGGTCGTCGCGGTGCTGCCCGGCGACGCCGCCTGCACCCTCTGACCCGTCGGCTGGTCCACGCGTCCTGACCTGTTTCGGACCCACGGGTCCGTAGTGAGCCATCCCTGGCGCATTGCGGACCCGTGGGTCCGATTCGTGCCATTTGCGGGCGGGTTTGCCGGCAACGCCGACGGCGTGTGTCAGGGGGTGGTGGCCACGGTGGGCGCTGGCTGGCCCTGGGTGAGGTTCGTCTGAAGCTGTTGCAGGTAGCCCTGCAACGACGGGAAGTCGGGGGTGCCCGGCTCGAGGATCGGCGGCACCAAACCGACCGACTCGAAGACGCCGCCATCAGCCTGCAGGAATGCGAGCAGCGTGCGTGCCTCTTCCACCGTCATCGACGTCTTCACGTTTTCCTTCACGGCATCGGCGAGCGCATTGAAGTTCGTGAGCAATGTGGAGATGCCGATCTCCTTTGCGATGGTCTGCAGCAGGATCCGCTGGCGCTCCATCCGGTTGTAGTCGCTGTCGGCCTTACGCGACCGCACGTAACCGAGTGCCTTGGTGCCATCCATGAACGTGGGGCCGGGGCCGATGGTGGGTGTGAGTCGGTAGTTCGAGCACCGCAGCATCGAGGGCATCGGTAGCTCCTTGTCGAGATCGATGGTGATGCCGCCGATGGCATCGACCACCTTCACGAACCCGCAGGAGTTCACCAGCACGTAGTCGTCGATGCTCACGCCGAGGCTGTAGCTGAGCCCCTCCATCAGCGCCTTGATGCCGGGCGGCGTGGTGCCGTCGTCGTAGGCGGCCTTCATTGCGTCGTCGGTGTCGACTGCCTCGTACACGGCGTTCACCAGATCGTCGAAGCCGGTCGGATACTTGGCTGCCATCGCGCTGCCCGGTGGGAACTGCACGTGGGCGAGGTTGCGCGGCACCGAGACCATGGCGGTGTGTCCGGTGGCCTCGTGCACCATGGCGATGATCATCGTGTCGGTGCGCAGACCCAATCGGTCCTCGCCCTCGTCGCTGCCCATCATCAACACGGTGTGGAACTCGCTGGCCTTGGTGTCGCCGGACGCGGTGACAGCGCCGGTATCGCCATTCGAGCCGAACACGTCGGTCACCACCGAGCGCGTCTCCTCCATTCGCATCACCAGCAGCGTGGTGGGAATGGCGAGCAGCACGACCGCAACGGTGCCACGCCGTCGCATCAGCACCGCCTGGCGGTTATCGGGGATTCGGTCGGCGGTGAAGAAGACGGCGACGATGCGGCTGGTGATGGCGGCCAGCGCCACGATGGCGGTCCAGCGCAACACGTTCGGCCGTGTGAAGAGACCCACGAGATCGCCGAGATTCGTGAGGATCATCAAGAACACGAAGAAGGGCGCCACCACACCCGAGATGAACAGCGCAGCGCCGGCCAACGGGTAGCGCCTCCACACCGCCAAGCCGGGCAACGCCACCACGCCCACCACGCCAGGCGAGGCCACTCGGCCCGGGGTTCCCTCCGCCTCGGGAGGATCGACGATCTGGCTCATGGCTGGCCGAATGCTAGTTGGCGAGCGTGCGCTGGAGAGGTCGCCTCGTTCCGGCGTGGATAGCCTGTCGAGGTGACACGGCTGCGCATCGCTCTGGCCCAGATCAATCCGACGGTCGGCGACCTCGACGGCAATGTCGCCAAGATCTGCGCGGCCTACGACGCCGCAGAGGCTGCGGGTTGCGACATCGTGGCCTTTCCCGAACTCGCCATCACGGGCTACCCGCCCGAGGATCTGGTGCTGAAACCTGGCTTCGTCGCCGACAACCTGGCGGCGCTGGAGACCGTGGCGGCGCGCACCGGTCGTTGTGCCGCCGTGGTGGGGTACGTGGCGGCCGACCGCGACATCTACAACGCTGCCGCCGTGTGCGCCGGCGGTGAAGTGCGCGGCACCTACCGCAAGCGACTCCTGCCCAACTACGCCGTGTTCGATGAAGCCCGCTACTTCACACCCGGCGATGCCAGCGACCCGTACGAGTTGTATGTCATCGGCGGCGTGAAGGTGGGCATCAGCATCTGCGAGGACGTCTGGAGCCCCACGGGTCCGCTGGCCGAACAGGCCGCCGGTGGCGCCGAACTGAACATCAACATCAACGGCTCGCCCTTCCACGCCGGGAAGGCAGCGACGCGCCAGCGGATGTTGGCCACGCGTGCCGCTGATGCCAGTTGCGCGTTGGCCTACGTGAACCAGGTCTGCGGTCAGGACGAGTTGGTGTTCGACGGCGGCAGCATGGTGTTCGATGCCGATGGCAACCTCGTGGCCCGCGCAGCGTTGTTCGCTGAAGAGTTGTTGATCACCGACGTGGTCATCGAACCCGTGTATCGCAAGCGCCTGCTGGACCCACGTGGCCGTCGCACGGAAGAGCCGATGCAGCTCGTCACCATCAGCGATCAGCCGATTTCACACGACACCGCGGCACCGGAACGGATGGCGCCGACGCGATCCGATGATGAGGAGCTGTACGAGGCCTTGGTGCTCGGTACCCGCGACTACGTGCGCAAGAACGGCTTCACCGATGTAGTGATCGGATTGTCCGGCGGCATCGACTCCACGCTCGTGGCGTGTGTGGCTGTGGATGCACTTGGCGCCGATCATGTGCATGGAGTGGCAATGCCGTCGCGCTACTCCAGCGACGGTTCGAAGTCCGACGCCTACGACCTGGCCGAGCGGTTGGGTATCGACTGCCGCACCGTGGCCATCGAGCCGGCGTTCGGTGCGTATCTCGACATGCTGGCCCCGTCGTTCGAGGGCAAGGATGCCGACCTCACCGAAGAGAACCTGCAGAGCCGCATCCGCGGCACCACGCTGATGGCACTGTCGAACAAGTTCGGCTGGATGGTGCTCACCACCGGCAACAAGAGCGAGATGGCCGTCGGCTACTTCACCATCTACGGCGACTCCGTTGGTGGCTATGCCGTCATCAAGGACGTGTTGAAGACCCGGGTGTACGACCTCTGCCGCTACGTCAATGAGCGCGCTGGCCGGATGATCGTGAACGAGAGCGTGCTCACCAAGCCGCCGTCGGCCGAACTGCGACCCGACCAGCGCGACGACCAAAGCCTGCCGCCGTACGAAGTGCTCGACCCGATTCTGCAGTTGTATGTGGAAGATGATCGCACCGCTGGCGAGATCATCGAGATGGGCCACCCTGAGGCCATCGTGCGTCGCATCACGCGCCTCGTCGACATCAACGAGTACAAGCGTCGCCAATGTCCGCCCGGTGTGAAGGTGAGCACCAAGGCGTTCGGCAAGGATCGCCGTCTGCCAATCACCAACGGCTACCGCTGACTCCGGCGTCGACGTGCGAATCGACCGTCGACCCGGATCGATGCCGGTGTGCTTGTTCGTCGCCGGGTCCTTCTTCGCGGTGTGCTTGTTCGTCGCGTGTCGCACAGCCGCGGTGCCTTCGAGCACCACCCCGGCGTCGAGCACCACCCCAGCATCGAGTACCACCCCAGCATCGAGTACCACCCCAGCATCGAGTACCACGACGGTGTCGACGTCACCATCGACGACGGAGCGTCTGCCTGTGAGCGATTTCTACGACCCCTATGCCGGTGCGGCTGCGGCATCGAAACCTGCCGGTGCCGTGAGCGAAGGCACGATGCGGACCGCCGACGGGCGTGTGCGTCACTACCGACTCTTCGTGCCTCGCAACCTGCCCGTCGACTCGCCGGTGCCGTTGCTGGTGGCATTGCATGGCGGACTGGGAACCTCGGCGCAGTTCGCGAAGAACTCCGGTTTCGACGGGTTGGCGGAGTCCAACGGGTTCATCGTCGTCTACCCCGACGGCATCGGTGCTCGCGTCGATGGGACGGGTCCGCAGACGTGGAATGGTGGCTATTGCTGCGGGCCGGCGGTTCGGCAGAATGTCGACGATGTCGGCTTCGTCCGCCAGTTGATTGATGCGGTGGAGGCGAAGTTCCGCATCGACCCGGCCAAGGTGTTCGCTGCTGGCCACTCGAACGGGGCGATCATGGCGTACCGACTGGCATGCGAGTTGTCCGACCGCATCGTGGCCATCGGGGTGCAAGCGGGCAGCCTCGGCGTCGACGCCTGCGCACCGTCGTTGCCGGTCTCGGTGTTCCACGTGCACGGCACGGCCGATACGAACCATCCCATCGATGGCGGACGCGGCACGGGTATTGCCAATGTGGAGTTCCGATCCGCGCGCGTCGCCGTCGCCACGATGGCGAAGGTTGCCGGGTGTGCGGATGGATCGGTGCTCTCGTCGGCGCCGTCGAACGCGGATCTGAAGGTGGCCACCTGGTCGGGGTGTGCCTCGGGGGCGCAGGTACGTTTCGTGGAGGTGAGCGGCGCGACCCACGCGTGGATGGGGCACCCGTCGGCGTCGGCTGCTGGCACCGCGTTGACGGGCGCTCCGTACCCGGACTTCGACACGAGCCGAGCCATCTGGAGCTTCTTGGCGGCGCACCCTCGACAGTTTTGACAGTCGTACTGTCAGAACTTTATGGTGGGCGCATGTCCTCCCGTCTGTCTCTTGCTCG